>JBJEQT010000129.1:0-2210 GCA_051881895.1 Oscillospiraceae bacterium | reverse complement strand
AAAAGTTTGTTTGTTTTGAGAAACGGCTCCGGAAAAGACGTGGAAAAAAGGAACGTATTTTTCCGCTGGAGTATTTCCCGGAAACTGGGAAAGGCGATAGAAAGGATGTCTCGTTTTGGAAACATCGTTTGTGGATTTGACGCAGGAAAATCTCGCGCAGGAACATCTTTGCTGCATTATCCGCAGCAGGAAGCCTCATCCGGGAGTGGAGGCAAAGCGCCAATGGCTTTCTGAGCGGCTAAAAGATGGACATGTTTTCCGAAAGTGTGACGCGAAAGAGTGCGCTTTTATCGAGTATGCGCCGCTGGAAACGGCATGGGTACCGATCGTCGGGGAGAATTATCTGTATCTTTACTGTCTTTGGGTCACAGGCGCTCCTAAGGGACATGGTTATGGCAGGGCGCTGATGGAATCCTGTATCGCCGATGCCCGCGCACAGGGCCGCTCCGGGATTTGTATGCTGGGAGCGCAGAAGCAAAAAGCATGGCTTTCCGACCAGTCTTTTGCGAAAAAGTTCGGATTTAAGACGGTTGACAATACCCCTGGCGGGTATGAACTGCTGGCCTTGTCCTTTGACAGTACCTATCCGGCTTTTGCGCCCAACGCGAAAAAGGAGCGGATTGAAAGCGAGAAGCTGACCGTTTATTATGATCTGCAATGTCCTTTTATTTTGCAGAAAGCAGATGCCATCAAGCGCTATTGCGCGGAAAAATCTATTCCCGCCGATTTCTTTGAGGTGGATACGCTGGAAAAAGCGAAAGCGCTTCCCGCCCCCTTTAATAATTGGGCGGTATTTTACAAAGGGCAGATGAAAACCGTGAATCTGCTGGATGTTTCCGCTTTGGAGCGGATTTTGCGCGCGTAGCAGTATAAAGAGTGTCCGAAAGATCGCCAGCGGCGCAGCGGGATAGACAAAGCAGGGCCTGCAGGCAGCTTACGGGCCGGGAGGAGGAGAATCCATGGCGTTTGATTTTAAAAAAGAGTATAAAGAGTTTTACATGCCAAAAGCAAAACCGGCCATCGTATCGGTGCCGACGGCCAATTATATTGCGGTGCGGGGAAAAGGCGACCCCAACGTAAAGGGCGGAGCATATCAGGCTGCGATTGGGGTGCTATATGCCGTTGCCTACACCATCAAAATGAGCAAATTGGGAGATCGACGGATCGAGGGGTATTTTGATTTCGTGGTTCCGCCGCTGGAAGGGTTTTGGTGGCAGGATGGAATCGATGGAATGGATTACGCCAACAAAGGCGCCTTTCAGTGGATCAGCGTAATCCGCCTGCCGGATTTCGTGACCCGGGAAGATTTTGATTGGGCGGTACAAGAGGCCGCCAGAAAGAAAAAAATCGACTGCTCCGCAGCAGAATTCCTTACCTTAGATGAGGGACTGTGCGTTCAGATCTTGCACATGGGCGCCTTTGACGATGAACCGGCGACTGTGGCTGTTATGGATGCGTATTTGGCAGAGAATGGCTACGAAAATGATTTTTCCAGCCATCGTCTGCACCACGAAATTTATCTGTCCGACGCAAGAAAAGTCGCTCCGGAAAAGTGGAAAACCGTTATCCGGCATCCGATCAGGAAGAAAAAATAGAGCGTGTTTTCATCAGATGGCTTTCGCCGGATACGGCGCGCGGTTCTTGGAACAGAACAAAATACATGGCTTTATGGAGAGGACAGCTATGAGAAGGAAAATCATATCAAAACAAAACCTGGCAAATGGCATCACCCTTCTGCGCATCGTCGGAACGATTGGGCTTTTGCCTCTGCGGCTGCTTTCACCGGCTTTTTTTGCAGTTTATACCCTCACGGGACTGACCGACGTACTGGATGGGTGGGTTGCCCGGACAACAAAAACCGCCAGCGAGTTCGGAGCGAAGCTGGATAGTGCGGCGGATCTGCTGTTTTATGCTGTCATGCTGATCCGGTTTTTCCCGCTTTTTTGGGAGGTGCTGCCATGGGGAATGTGGTGTGCGGCGGCAACGGTTTTAGCGGTGCGGTTGGCTTCCTATATTGTTGCGGCGATCAAACACCGCCGCTTTGCCTCTCTGCACACCTATTTGAATAAACTGACAGGCGGAGCGGTATTTTTGATCCCGTATATGATCGTCACACCATATGCCGGCCCTTACTTATGGGCAGTCTGCGCGATAGCCGGAGTTTCGTCCCTGGAAGAGCTGGTGATTCACCTGCAGGCGAAAGAATACTC
>JBJEQT010000128.1:0-2217 GCA_051881895.1 Oscillospiraceae bacterium | reverse complement strand
ATATCAGCAAATTCTTTCCGGCGGTGACAGGACAGAACTTATCAAAATGATAAAAGCGCTTTATTTTCACCAGAAAGAGCAGCAAAAAAATGGAAAAAGGCTGCATATCCCGGATGAACGTTTTCTGAAAGATGCGGAAAATATGCTGTATGAGGAATTCGCATATGTGCTGAAAATCCGGAAAGAGCAGGTTTTGCCATTTATTATGGAACAGGTCCAAATAGCGGAAAAACAGGATTTCCCGGCAGTGGAGAACGCCGATTAAAAAGGAGCTGACGATTTTCGGTCGTCTGCTCTTTTATTGTTTTGAGAAAATCATATCCGGCGTAAATTTTAGAAAATGCTTTTCTTTCCAAAAAGACAAAGGTATGTTAAAATAAAAAAGCTTTCTGCTGCTTTTGGCCATGTTTTACCGGTAATCCACATTTTTCCGCAGCGGACAGTACATGCTTTCCGGTTTTGAAGCCGCGGATAAATGAGATGACAAAGTTGTACGCATCCTTGCATGGAAATCGTAAAATATAAAATGTACCAGGGGGACCGATATGTTTGGCAAATGGAGAAAAAAGACAGAAACGCCTGATACCTCTGCCGTAGTGGTTGCCGCGGGAGGCTCCTCCAGAATGGGCGGGATGGATAAACAGCTGGCTTTGTTGGATGATGTGCCGGTTTTGATCCACAGCCTTCAAAGGCTGGATAGCTGCCCGTCTGTCCGGGAAATCATCGTGGTGGCCCGGGAGCAATCCATACCGCTTCTGCATCAGATGATTGCCGATTTCAGGATACAAAAGGTGCGGTCCATCGTTGCCGGTGGCTCCACAAGGCAGCAGTCGGTGCGCAACGGATTTTGTCAGATTAGCGAAGACAGCCTGCTTGTGGCAATCCACGACGGCGCCAGACCGCTGGTCCGCCCTGAAGATGTGGAAGCCTGTATTTCGGCAGCCAGAGCATCAGGTGCGTCGGCCCTTGGCGTGCCGATGAAAGACACCATCAAGCAGATTGATGCTTCGGGCAAAATTCTGTCGACACCGGACCGAAGCAGTTTGTATGCGGCACAAACGCCGCAGGTTTTTTCAGCCGCCTCCTACCGCCTTGCCGTAAAAAAGGCGGATGCCGCGGGGCGGGATTTTACGGATGACTGCCAACTGCTGGAATATGCCGGCGTGCCGGTCCAGATGGTGAAAGGCTCTTATGATAATATCAAAATAACCACGCCAGAAGATTTGGCCGCCGCCGCTGCTTTTCTGGCGTATCAACAGGAAAGAGGGGAAACCGAATGACACTGCGGATCGGACATGGCTATGATGTGCACCGTTTTGCCTCGGGACGAAAATGTATCATCGGCGGGGTAGAGATCCCTTTTGACATGGGCCTTTTGGGACACTCTGACGCAGACGTGCTTTTGCATGCCATCGCAGACGCGCTTTTGGGCGCCGCGGCGCTGGGGGATATCGGAAAGCATTTTCCGGATACCGACCCGGCTTATGCCGGGGCAGACAGTCTGAAGCTGCTGGAAGAGGTGGTCCGGCTGCTGGAAACAGAAAATTACCGGGTGGGAAATATCGACAGCACGGTAATTGCCCAACGCCCCAAGCTCGCTCCCTATATCAGCCAGATGCGGGAGAAGATAGCGCGTGCCTGCCGGGTTGAGGTCGGCGCCGTCAGCGTTAAAGCGACGACGGAAGAGGGAATGGGCTTTACCGGAAATTTAGAGGGCGTGGCGGCCCATGCCGTTTGTTTGCTGGAAAAAGGCGGAAAGGAATCCATGGCTTTTTGAAAAATCACGCTTTTTCAAAAACGCCATTGAATTCATTGCAGGATGTGGTAAAATAAAAATATATCCACGCGCAATTTTAACGAGGTGGGAGGGGACTGCATGATTAGCTTTTCCGATGCATGGCTTAATTTGGTAAATGTCGTCAAAAGCTTTCGGCCGACTGACGTTTTGGATATTTTAATTACCTCCTTTTTGGTTTATAAATTGATCACCTGGGCAAAGGTCACCCGGACCGGGCAGCTGGTCAAAGGGCTGCTGGCATTGGTTGTCGCTTATTTTTTGGCGGACTGGATGCAGCTGCAGACCATGAAATACGCGATGCAGTATCTTTTCAGCAACGGCCTGATTCTGCTGGCGGTTATTTTTCAGCCGGAATTGCGCACAGCTCTGGAGCGGGTCGGCCGCAGCCGGATTTCCCAGCTTGAATTGTTTTCGCATCA
>JBJEQT010000127.1:0-9765 GCA_051881895.1 Oscillospiraceae bacterium | reverse complement strand
GAGCAGATCGGCTCTTTTGTCACTGTCTGTGAAGAGCGGGCGCTGAAAAAGGCCGAAGAGGTAGACAAAAAAATTGCGGCAGGGGATCAGCTTTCTCCTCTTGCAGGCATTCCGGTTGGCGTAAAGGACAACATTTGCACCAAAGGTACCCTGACGACCTGTTCGTCCAAAATGCTTTACAATTTTATCCCGCCCTACAACGCTACGGTGGTGGACAAGCTGGAAAACGCCGATGCGGTGATCATCGGAAAATGTAATATGGACGAGTTCGCCATGGGCTCTTCCTGTGAGACTTCTTATTTCAAAAAGACAAAAAACCCATGGAATCCGGATTATGTGCCGGGCGGTTCTTCCGGCGGCAGCGCCTCCTGCGTCAGCGCGGGAGAGGCGGTTCTGGCGCTGGGGTCTGATACCGGCGGCTCCATCCGCCTGCCCGCTTCATACTGCGGCGTAGTTGGGTTAAAGCCGACCTACGGTTCCGTATCCCGCTATGGGCTGGTGGCTTTTGCTTCTTCCCTGGACCAGATCGGACCGCTGGGCCGATCGGTAGAGGATGTGGCCAACCTGTATGCTGTTATTTGCGGACGTGACCCGATGGACGCAACCAGCGCTGTACGCGAGTACGGTGCGTTTGGCGCTCAGATCAACCGGTCGGTGAAAGGTTTGCGGATCGGTATTCCAAAGGAATATTTTGGCGATGGGGTGGACCCTGAAATCAAGTCGGCTGTTATGAATAGCATTGAGATGCTGGTAAAAGAAGGAGCTGAGACCGTTTCGGTCAGCCTGCCCAGCACCGATTATGCCCTTTCCGCTTATTACATCATCTCTTCGGCAGAGGCTTCGTCCAACCTGGCCCGCTTTGACGGTGTGAAATATGGCTACCGTGCCGAAGGATATGCCAATTTGACCGATATGTACGAAAAGACGCGCAGCGAAGGATTTGGCGATGAAGTCAAACGCCGCATTATGCTGGGGACCTTTGTGTTAAGCTCCGGCTTTTACGACGCGTATTATAAGCGCGCAAAGCAAATGCAGCAGAAAATCGCCCAGGAATATGCCGAGGCGTTTTCCAAGTGTGACCTGATCCTGACGCCGACTTCTCCCTCCACCGCGTTTCAAATCGGAGAGCGCACCGACGATCCGCTGAAAATGTACGCGGCAGATATTTGTACCGTTACGGTCAACATCGCAGGACTGCCCGCCATTTCCGTTCCTTGCGGCACAGCTTCCAACGGGCTGCCTATCGGTTTGCAGATGATCGGGCCGAAATTTTCTGAACAGCTTTTGTTTAACGCGGCAGGATGTTTTGAGAATCTGTGCGGCGGATTCGGCGTTGCGCCGGCGATGAGAGGTTAAGGAGGTGGCCGAAATGAATTATGAAATGACCATTGGACTGGAAGTCCACGCGGAATTGAATACGGCTACCAAAATTTACTGTGGCTGTAAAAATGCGTTTGGCGCAGAGGTAAACTCCAACTGCTGCCCCATCTGCACCGGTATGCCGGGAACACTGCCTACCTTAAACGAAAAAGTGGTGGAATACGCGGTGAAAATGGGTCATGCACTCAACTGCAAAATCAATCCGGTCAGCAAACAGGATCGGAAAAACTATTTTTATCCGGACCTGCCAAAAGCTTACCAGATTTCCCAGTTTGATATCCCGTTGTGTGAAAATGGATATCTGGACGTAATGGTTGATGAAAAAGGCAATACCAAACGCATCGGCGTGACCCGTATTCATATTGAGGAAGACGCGGGCAAGCTTTTGCACGACGAGAGCTTTGCCGGGAGCCTGGTGGACTTTAACCGCTGCGGCGTACCGTTGATCGAGATCGTGTCTGAACCGGATATGCACAGCTCCGCCGAAGCAAAGGCTTATCTGGAAACGATCAAATCTATTCTGCAATATATTGATATTTCCGACTGCAAAATGCAGGAGGGGTCCATCCGCTGCGATATCAACGTATCGGTCTGCCGCCCCGGCGAGCCGATGGGAACCCGGTGCGAGATGAAGAATGTCAACACCTTTAGCGGCGCTGTTCGAGCCATTGAGTACGAAGCAAAACGCCAAATCGAAGTATTGGAGGCAGGCGGTGTGATCTACCAGGAAACCCGCCGTTGGGATGACGCCAAAGGGCAGAACTTCCTTTTGCGCAGCAAAGAGGATTCCCACGATTACCGCTACTTCCCGGAGCCGGACCTTTTGACCATCGTCATCGACGAAGAGAAGATCCAGCGGCTGAAAGACGAACTGCCGGAACTGCCCAATCAAAAGCTGAAACGCTATATGGAAAGTTACGGCCTTCCGCATTTTGATGCGAATCTGCTGACTGAAAATCCGGATAAAGCCGCGTTTTTTGAAAGCTGTGTCGCCAAAAACAATTGTAAAACAAAAAATATTTCCAACTGGCTGTTGGGCGATGTCTCCAGAATCCTCAACGAAAAGAATCTGTCGCTGGCCGACACGGCCCTCACACCGGAAAAATTAACGGATATGATCGTTTTGATTGAAAAAGGGACCATTTCCGTCACGGCCGGTAAGACAGTGCTGGAAGAAATCATTTTCTCAGAAAAAACCCCGGAACAGATAGTCAAAGAAAAAGGGCTGGCCCAGATTTCAGACACCGGCGCGCTGGCCGCTATCGTCCAGTCGGTTCTGGAAGCAAATCCCAAATCCATTGCGGATTACAAAGGTGGAAAGACCAATGTTATCGGCTTTTTGATTGGGCAGTGTATGCGTCAGTCAAAGGGACAGGGAAACCCCGCTGTGTTGAAAGAGCTGATTGAAAAGCAGATTGAAAATTGCTAAAAAATGGATGCCTTCCTGTATTTATGCAGGAAGGCCCTGCTTTTTTTAGAAAAAAAGACGGAAAACTTTCAAAAATAGTGAAAATGGCTTGCGCATAGCTGGTCCATAGGTGTATAATAAAAATTACATTGGGCAAATGCCCGTACCTTTTATGAAAACAAAAGAGTAAGGTGGACAGCAATATGGATATCATGGAACAGTCTTTGAAAAAGCACGAAGAGTGGCAGGGGAAAATCGAGATCATTTCCCGCGCTCCGATCAAAAATAAAGAGGATTTGTCTTTGGCGTATACGCCGGGTGTAGCGCGCCCTTGCTTGGAAATCCAAAAAGATGAGGAAAAATCCTTTGAGTTGACCCGCCGCGCCAACATCGTCGCAGTCATTACAGACGGTACCGCCGTGCTGGGACTGGGGGATATCGGCCCTGCTGCGGCAATGCCTGTTATGGAGGGCAAATGCGCGCTGTTTAAAGAGTTCGGCGGGGTAGACGCTTTCCCGATTTGCATCGACTCCAAGGATGTGGATGAAATTGTTCGGACGGTATCTTTGATCTCCAAAAGCTTCGGCGGCATCAACCTGGAGGATATCGCTGCTCCGCGGTGCTTTGAGATTGAGAGAAGATTAAAAGAATGCTGCGATATTCCTGTTTTTCACGACGATCAGCACGGCACGGCGATCATTGTTGCGGCGGCTCTGCTTAACGCCATGAAGCTGACCGGCCGTGAGATGGGGAGCGCTCATATCGTAGTCAACGGTGCCGGCGCTGCTGGTATTGCCATTACCAAACTGCTTTTGCAGATGAATTTCGGCGATATTGTTTTGTGCGACAAGCAGGGCGCCATCTATCGGGGCGCGGAATGGACCAATCCCGCGCAGAAGGAGATGGCTGAGCTGACGAATAAGGAAAACAAGCAGGGCTCTCTTGCTGATATGCTCAAAGGGGCAGATGTATTTGTCGGCGTTTCCGCTCCGAATATTGTCAGCTGCGAGATGATCGCTTCCATGGCGGAAAAATCCATCGTATTCCCGATGGCGAACCCGGTTCCGGAAATCATGCCGGATGAAGCGAAAAAAGGCGGCGCCTATATCATTGGTACCGGCCGTTCCGATTTCCCGAACCAGATCAACAACGTGATGGCGTTCCCTGGCATCTTCAAAGGGGTATTGCGGGTGCGCGCGCGGGATATCAGCGAATCGATGAAGATTGCGGCGGCCTATGCGATTGCCGGAATTGTCGAGGATTCGGAATTGTCCGCGGATTATATCCTGCCCAATCCGTTTAATGAAAAGGTGGCAGATGCAGTGGCCAATGCGGTTGCGGAAGATGCGATTGCGCATGGCCTGGCAAGAGTAAAATAATTGGCACAAAGGAGAAGCTATGGAATATATTTACAAGCCGAGAGGCGTTTGCTCCAGTTTGATCACCGTTGAACTGGATGGGGAAACAATCAAAAAAGTAGAATTTACGGGCGGATGCAGCGGAAACAGCCGGGGCATTTCTCAGCTGGTCAAAGGCTGCAATGCGAGAGACGTTATCAAAAGGCTTCGCGGCGTCCGCTGCGGAACAGGGCAGACGTCCTGCCCGGATCAGCTGTCGTGGGCGCTGGAACAGGCGTTGGCGCAGGAAAAATAGCGAAAGGATGAGAACAATGCTTTGGATCGCGGTTCTTTTTATCTTCGTCCTGTTGATGTCGCATGCCGTGTACACAAAAAAGAAGGGTACCGGGCTGATGCTGGCTGCCGTTGGGGATGACAGTGATATGAAAATTGTTCCGCCCTCCGGAGCAAAGCCTTCGCTGGAAGATGCTGGAGAAAAGGCGGCGCAGGAATTTGTACTGCAAAAGGAAAATGGAAATATCGATAAGGCATATGCTTTGGGCAAAAAAATCGCGGATGTTTTGTTTGAGGAAAATAGTCCGGTTTTGACATTTTGCCAGGAAAGCACGGAATCGTTTGAACGGCTCCAAAGAAAAATCTTGTTTGCTTTTGTGACTGATACGGTCCTCAATCAGGAACTCCCATCCGTTCTGGCGGAAACGGCATCGCAGGAATTTTTGGCTTGGATCCAAAAACGGGACCCGTTTTTATCGGAGAAGATCAATGATCCCCAAACGCTGTCGTATTACCTGCTTGGCGCAAAAAACGGGCGGGAACAGTTTGAGCATATCGGCCGCGCATTTGCCTTGCTGTGCGGCGATCAGGAGAACACCGGCCTTTGCAGACTTGGCGAATGTCTGTGCCGGGAATACAGCCGTTTGTGCACGCAAATGATTGAAGAAGCGCGTTTTTGTGAATAACAGAAAAAAAGCCCGCAGAAGCGGGCTTTTTTTATTTGCCTAACATTAGTCGCAGCAGTACGGCGGGTTATTGCGGCCGCAGTTGCAATTACAATTGTTGTTATTATAATTGCTGCCGCAGCTACCGAAGATGTTGCAAAGGTCAAAATCGCAATACAGAACGTACAGCAGGATAAATACCAGAATGATGATCCAGGTTTTGTTCTTGTTTTCACAGCAGGGCATGAGAAAACCTCCCTATAAAAGTATTTTCACCTTATTTTATGAAAATCAAGCCGGAAAGGTTCCAACCCAAATCGCATAAAACAGCGGGCGAAAACCAATAGTAAGATTGTCTGAAAGGGTCTGACAAACAGACAGATCATATATTGGTGTTGCTATATCATATGATGAGGCGGGAGGATGAGTTACATGTTTAAATTTTCTGGCTTTACCGGTAAGGCAAACGCTGCGGTGAATGCCGCCATCGAGCAGGCCTGTATTCTGGGCCATACTTATGTGGGAAGCGAGCATTTGCTGCTGGGATTGCTGGAAGAAGAAAGTGGGATCGCCGGGAATATTCTGCGAGGGCGCGGTGTTGAATGGGGAAAGATCCGTCAAAAATTGATAGAAACCGTAGGACGCGGCATTAAAACCCAAATGTCGACGGAGCATTTTACGCCGCGCTGCAGAAAAAGTTTAGAAAACGCTTTGGCGGAGGCCCGCATGTTGGGACAAAATATCGCCGGAACAGAGCATATTCTGCTGTCAATGCTGAAAGAACGGGAAAGCTATGCGGTTCGCTTTTTAAAAGAGATCGGTGTCGACTGCGGCGGCGTCTACCGCGATGCGATGGACCTTATTGGCAGCGAATTGGTGGAAAGCTTGTATTTGAAAGGGAAAAAGCAAGCGGGAAAACCCAAAACGGCGGTGTCCCGCTGCCCAAATTTGGAAAAATATAGCCGGGATTTGACACAGTGGGCGAAAGAGGGAAAACTAGACCCGGTGATAGGGCGTGATGAAGAAATTTCACGGACTTTGCAGATCCTTTCCCGCAGAACAAAAAACAATCCCTGTTTGATCGGGGAGGCCGGCGTTGGAAAAACGGCGGTGGCGGAAGGATTGGCACAGCTGCTTTTAACCGATGCCGTACCGCAGGAAATGCAGGAAACGCGGATTTTGTCCCTGGATTTGACCAATATGATTGCGGGTACGAAATTTCGGGGCGAGTTTGAAGAACGGGTCCGCGCATGCCTGCAGGAGGTTGTGGATGATGGAAATATCATTTTGTTTATTGATGAGATTCACACCATTATGGGAGCGGGCGCGGCCGAAGGGGCAATTGATGCCGCCAACATTTTAAAGCCGCAGTTGGCTCGGGGAGAACTGCGGATTATTGGAGCCACCACGTTGGAAGAATATCGTAAACATATCGAAAAAGATGGCGCTCTGGCGCGGCGTTTTCAAAGCGTTGAGGTGTTGGAGCCCAGTCCGGAAAAAACGTTGGAGATTTTAAAAGGGCTGCGTACCCGGTACGAAAACCATCATAGTGTGCAGATTACGGATGAAGCGCTGGAAACAGCAGTTTCCCTGTCCGAACGGTATCTGACAGACCGATTTTTGCCAGATAAGGCCATTGATTTGATGGATGAAGCGGCAGCTTGCGTGCGTTTAAACACAGAAAAAACGGCCTTATGTGCGCAGCGGCGCTTCGCGATGCTGACCACAGGGGAAGACCGGGCTTTGGGTGAGCGATGGCATTCGGACCACTGGCCTTCAGAAAGCGAAGAAAGGCAGCAACAAAGCGCCGTGGTCACAGCGCAGAATATTGCGCAGGTGACATCAAAAATGACAGGTATCCCGACAGAGCAGCTGATGAAAGATCAAAACAAGCGGCTGCTGGAACTGGAAGAACGGCTGCATGACCGGATCATCGGCCAGGAAGAGGCTGTTTGCGCTGTCGCGAAAGCAATCCGAAGAAGCCGGTCAGGCATGAACGATCCAAACCGGCCAATCGGCTCTTTTCTCTTTTTGGGTCCGTCCGGCGTGGGAAAAACCGAACTTTGCAGAGCATTGTCCGAAGCGCTTTTTGCGCGGGAGGACGCTATGATCCGGATTGATATGTCCGAATACATGGAAAAGCATGCCGTATCCCGCTTGATTGGCACACCGCCGGGCTATGTGGGATATGAGGAGGGGGGACAGCTGACCGAAAAAGTGCGGCAGAATCCCTACTCGGTAGTCCTGTTCGACGAGGTGGAAAAAGCACACCCTGACATTTTTCATCTTCTTTTACAGGTGCTGGACGAGGGCCATTTAACTGATTCTGCCGGACGGCGGGTCAATTTTAAAAATTGCGTTATTATTATGACGTCCAATATCGGCGCGCAGAAGATCGCCCAGCAGAAAAATCTTGGCTTTGGGACTGGCAGTGTCCAGGAACAGAATATGAAGCGGGAAGTCCAAAAAGAACTGAAAACGTATTTTCGGCCGGAATTTTTGAACCGAATTGATGAAATTCTGTTTTTCCAGTATCTGACGCGTCCTCAGTTGGAAAAAATCGGTGCAAGAATGATCGGTCAGCTGCAGCGGCGGCTGCGGCAGATTGGCGTAAACGCGACAATTGCCCCCGAGGCGGTGACCTGTCTGCTGGAGCAAAAGGATTTTAATCCGGCGCAGGGCGCGCGCCTTTTAAAAAGCGAGATTCGAAAGCGAATCGAAGACCCCTTGGCACAGCAGTATCTGGCGGGTTCCTTTTCCAAAGGGGATGAAATCTTCTGTGAGATGGGGGAAGAATTGATTGTTCATAAAATTATGCCGTAAACCTTTGCAAACAAAGGCGGCTGTGATATAATCCCTTTGTACCGTTCAGCTTTTCAAAAGCCGGTTCCTGCGAGCGTTTGGGCGCGTCGTGTTTGGATAAGACAGCGGTCCCGCCTCAGGGTTGGGGATGCATTTTCCAAAAATCGCAGAAAGACAGGTTTCAAACAGATAGGAGAAGGATCATGGACACAAAGAGATACACAGTAGAAACGGTTGTAGATGAGGAGAATACGGCATTGGCAGTTGGCAGCGGCGATATGGAGGTTTTCGCTACCCCCATGATGATCGCGCTGATGGAAAACGCGGCGGCGGCCTGTATCGCGGCTGATTTAGGAGAAGAGAATACCTCGGTGGGAACGATGATTTCGGTCAGCCACGTATCTGCAACGCCTATGGGGATGAAAGTGAAAGCTACCGCAGAACTTGTGAACGTCGAAGGAAGAAAATACGACTTTAAAGTAACGGCAGAGGACGAACGGGGATTGATCGGCGAAGGAACACATAGCCGCGTTTTGGTTAACCGGGAAAAGTTTTATCATAAAACCTGCCAGAAATAAAAAAAGGCTTCTTTCCGTGGAAAGAAGCCTTTTTCTTAAAGACGTTTTACGCGTTGGCAGATTCTTTCTGAGGACGGCGCAGCGTTTTGGGATCAATTGCCACGCACAGAACCAGGATAATAACTGCGGTCAGGATCATATTGGGGATCATGTAGCCGCCGTTATAGGTCAAAGAGTACAGCCATACAGGTTGCCCTTCCGGCGCGTAGGAACCCCAAATCAGAACGCCGGACAGGAAGCTGCACAGGAAACGGATAAAGGTAACGGCCAGAGCGCCGACGGTGTATCCTACCAGTTTGTTGGAAAAAGGTTTGGTAAACAGGTCTGCTGCTCCCAAAACGGTGAAAGCGATTACATAGTCCAGCAGGATGCACAGGGTAAAGGCCAGAATGGTTCCGGCAGGCGGCGCGTAAAAGCCGGTGATCATTTGAATGATGCAGTAGGTAAAGCCGGTCAAAAGGCCCCACTTGGTGCCGTGCCGGTAAGAGAGAAATACGATCGGTACCATGGAAACCGAAACAGAGCCGCCGTTGGGCCATTTGGGAAGGGGCAGAATGTCCAGAACGACTGCCAGAGCAATCATCAGGGCACATTCAACCAGAATGCGGGTTTTGCTTGTCTTTTGCATATGGGTCATCTCCTGAAAAAAATTACAAAAAAACGCTGCATGGATAAAACCATACAACGCGCATTTTGTATTCCTACGCTGGCATTATCCAGATCAGGTTATGGGTTTCGGATATCATTCTATCCGCTCTCAGCCGCGTGTACGCAGCACCCCTATTATTCGATTTCCCGCAACGTTTCATTGCGATTTTATTATACTTGCCTGTCCCCAAAAGTCAAGAGCTGCGGCGCTTTTGAGAAAAAAGACGCATATTTTTGGAAATCCTGACAAAATGTTTTCTTTTTCCCAGCCGAATTCCGGCGAATCACTTTGATATTTTTTCACTTTTTTTGAAGTGGGGATCTACCCGTTCTCGTTTGTATTTGTGAAGGCAGCGATAAAGGCGGTGATACAGAGGACATGACCGATGAAAAATTTAAGGATTTAGTGATACAGTACGAAAAACTGGTTTTTACCGTGTGCTATCAGCTGGTCCATGATTATCACGAGTCGCAAAACCTCACGCAGGAAACATTTCTTGCCGCTTACCGCCATATCGATACCTATCAAGGGGACAATTACAAACCCTGGCTGATCCGCATTGCCAGCAATAAGGCAAAGGATTACTTAAAAAGCGCGTATGCCCGCCGGGTCCAACTGGATGATGATTCTGTTGGAGAACAGATGATTGACA
>JBJEQT010000126.1:0-9820 GCA_051881895.1 Oscillospiraceae bacterium | reverse complement strand
AGAGGACAGAGCAAACCATCTGCGGCATTTGATCCGGAAAAGCGGCTTTTATGCCATCAGCAGAACGGGAAAGGGGATGTGTTATGGAGATATATGTCTCTGCTATTCTTATGTCAGTTTCCGCCATGCTTGTTCTGATTTCTCTGGTGGCTCAAAACAGCGCCCTTTCTAAAGAGGTAAAAGCAGGCATCCTGCTCAGTTCCGCCATGACCATAATCGGGGCTTCATCCGAGTGCCTTGGCGTTTTGCTCAATGGAAGCGACGGTGTTTTTCGTATTCCCCATATGATTGTAAAGTTTGTGGAATTATCGATTACGCCCATTATTCCAGTCGCATTTGCAGCAGCCTTTAATCGCACAAGATCGGTCCGTTTTCTTTCTGTTCCGATATTGGTACACGCCGTCATAGAATTTCTGTCCATGTTTTTCGGCATTGTATTTTATGTGGATGCGGATAATATTTATCACCACTGCAAATTTTACGGCATTTATTATGCGATGTACTTTATGGGGATCGTTTTCCTGATCGTACAGGTAATGCGGTTCAGAAAGCGTTTTCAAAGCAGAAACAAACTGAGTCTTTTCCTTGTCATGCTGTTTTTACTGTCTGGAATTTTAAGTCAGGCAATCGACTCTTCCTTAAAAATTGTCTGGGCGACCATTTCCGTTGCGGAAATCCTGTTTTACATTTATTACTGCGATCTGGTCCAACAGATCGATTCCCTGACAGAGCTGCTCAACCGCAGAATTTACGAAATCCGCATCGAAAAAGAAAAACGCCGCGTCGGCATCCTTTTTCTTGATATCGATGGGTTTAAATCCATCAATGATACATACGGGCATCCGTTTGGCGATACCTGCCTTGCGATCATCGGCCAAGCGATGAAAGAAGCTTACGGAAAAGTAGGCCTGTGCTATCGCATCGGCGGAGATGAGTTCTGTGTTATTTTCGAGCGCGACATTGACTTTCCGGAAACATGGAACAGCAAATTCAACGACATTCTGGCGCAGAAGCGTCAGCAGGAAAGCCGTTTGCCTGGTGTGACAATGGGATATGCCGTGTTTGAACCGGAAACTATGCGCATCAGCGAAGCGGTTGCGTGCGCGGACAAAAAGATGTATCAGATGAAAGAAAAAAATATCCAGACCAATGAATTCCGGGCAGAAGTGGAGCGCTGAGGTTTGTGAGACCGCCTTAAAACGCGACCAATTCAAAATTTGCGAA
Source organism: Oscillospiraceae bacterium (assembly GCA_051881895.1). Taxonomy (GTDB): domain Bacteria; phylum Bacillota; class Clostridia; order Oscillospirales; family Ruminococcaceae; genus UBA3818. The sequence goes on along the minus strand of JBJEQT010000126.1, from coordinate 8,596 downwards.
TTGTTTACAATTTTTGAATATTTGAAAGATAAAAATTTAGTATGATAGACATGGACTTTTACAAGGCCGCATTTTTGAAGAATCGGGAGTTGAAAAATGGATCGATTTCGCTTTAGAAAAGAGGATATTAAAAAAAGAGGCTGGAAAGAGTGGCTGAAAAACTACTGGTTTTACTATAAATGGCCTACCGTGATCGTTCTGTGTTCCCTGATTTTGGGTGGGAGCATCGTTTACAGCATGCTGAATCAGATGGAGTATGATGCCACAGTCTATTTGGTTTGCCGCAGCGATACCGCAGCTGCGCTGGATGTGGAGAATCTACAGAATAAATTTGAAAATTATGCCGGCGATTATGACGGCAAGGACGGGATCAACGTCTATTTCGGCTATTCGGCTCTGCCGACGGTAAGAGAGGAAAATACCGATGTGGAAGGGCTGGAATCTCAGGCTGTCCGTCCGGATCAGGAAACAGAGGATATTCGCGAATACCTGGCAGCCACGACCGCTTTGGCGGGAGAAATGGACAGCGATACGGCGATTTATATCTTTGATGAGACGCAGTATAACGAAATGATAGAGGATGCTGACCATCCGATTTTTATTGATTTGAGCGAAAAATACCCGGATCTGCCTATTGTGGACGGATGCAAATTGATGGTGAAGGACACGGTTTTCGCCAATGACTTTTTGGTGGTCAGCGATGATCTGTTCTTTGTCGTGCGGGATTTGGCCTATATCCGGAATCACGACAAGCAAAAGGTCATCGACCATTATGATTATCAAATGGATTTTTTTGATGCCATCGTGCAAGCCAGTTTCCCCCAAAAATAATCAAACAAAAAGCCCCGCCAATTGGCGGGGCTTTTGATTTACCCGTTTATTATTTGAGCTTGGAAACGATCTCCATGGTGTCTCTGGCGATCAGCAGCTCCTCGTTGGTCGGGATGACCCAAATCTCAACTTTGGAATCGTCGGTGGAGATTTTGATCTCGCCGCGATTTTCATTGCGCTGAGCATCCAGCTTCATGCCCAAGAACTCCATGTCCTCGCAGACCAGGGCGCGCATTGCGTTATCGTTCTCGCCGATACCGCCGGTAAAGATAACCGCGTCGACACCGCCCATAGCGGCCGCATAGGAACCGATGAATTTCTTGATCTGGTAGCTGACAATCTCCAGCGTCAGTTTGGCGCGTTCGTTGCCTTCGTTGGCGGCTGCCCACAGGTCACGGCAGTCGCTGGAAACGCCGGAAAGGCCCAGGAATCCGGATTTCTTGTTCATCAAATCAGACATCTGATCGGGGGTCAGGCCCTCTTTGTTCATGATATAAGTTACAACGGAGGGATCAATACCACCGCTTCTGGTACCCATAATAAAGCCGTCCAGAGGGGTGAAGCCCATGGAGGTATCCACTACCTTGCCGTCTTTGATGGCAGAGATGGAGCTGCCGTTGCCCAAATGGCAGGTGATGATCTTGGTCCCTTCAATGGAGCCGTGCAGCTGGCCGTATCTGCCGCTGACAAAACGATGGCTGGTTCCATGGAAGCCGTAGCGGCGGATGGAGTATTTCTCATAATATTCATAAGGAACGCCGAACATATAGGCTTTCGGCGGCATGGTCTGATGGAAAGAGGTGTCGAAGATCGCGACCATGGGCGTTTCTTTTCCGAATACTTCCTGGCAGGCTTTCATCGCGGTAGCCTGAGGCGGGTTATGCAGCGGGCCCAATTCGGAGAAAGAGAAAATATCTTCGATGACTTTGTCGGTGACTAGGGTAGAGGTCTTATAAACCTCGCTGCCGTGGAGTACACGATGGCCAACGGCGGAGATCTCTTTTACGGAATCGATAACTTTGCCTTCGCCCTCGGTCAGGATTTTGACCACTTCCATAAACGCTTCTTTATGGGTGGGGAAAGGGGTGTTGTGGGATACGGTGCGTCCGTCGGATGTTTTGTGGGTGATCAGGCCGTCCACCCCGATGCGTTCGCAGTTGCCCTTGGCCAGAACAGACTCATTTTCCATATCAATCAGCTGATACTTCAAAGACGAGCTGCCGGCATTGATGACCAAAACCTTCATGTGCTGATTCCTCCATGTTATGTATCATTTGACATATTGTCATACAATCTTATATTATTACAATGGAAGAAAAATTGCAAGGGAAAATCCGTAGGGAAGGAGGGCGACAGCATGAAAATCTGCGGGATTACCGCTGAATACAATCCGTTTCACAAAGGACACGCCTATCAGATCGAAAAGGCGCGGCAAGCGGGCGCCACTCATATTCTGGCGGTGATGAGCGGGAATTTTGTCCAGCGAGGCGTACCGGCTATGTTGGATAAACGCGTTCGGACCCGGGCCGCCTTATGCGGCGGCGCCGACCTGGTGGTGGAATTGCCGCTGCCTTTTGCCACTGCCTCGGCAGAAACCTTTGCTTACGGTTCCTTATCCTTGATGCAGGCGGCAGGGTGTGTGGATATGGTCAGCTTTGGCGTGGAAGATACGCTGGCGGATATCCAACAGGTACTGGATGTTTTGATGTCTTCAGATTTTGAGCCGGTCCTCAGGCTTCGCTTGGCGGATGGCGGTTCCTATGCCTCGGCCCGCAGTCAGGCCGCCGCGGAACTTGCGGGGGAAAAGGCGGCACAAATCCTGGCCCGGCCCAATAACATTCTGGCAATTGAATATCTCAAAGCGGCCCGCAGGTTGGATTTTTATCCGGAATGGGCGGCGATTCCCCGCCTTGGCGCCGGACATGACCAGCACGGCAGCGAAGCGGGGTTGATGAGCGCTTCCTATCTTCGCCATTTGCTGGAACAAGGAGATTGGTCCTCTGCGGCCCACGGCATGCCCAATGTGTGTCTGCCCTTATACCAACAGGCGTTCGTATCCGGCGAAGGGCCGGTGCGCTTGTCCGGATTGGAACGGAATATGCTGGCGATTTTGCGGACCCGCAGTTTGGACTGGCTGAAAGAACTGCCCGATATCAGCGAGGGGTTGGAAAACCGGCTGTACGCGGGCATTCGTCAGGCGACGTCGGTCGCGCAGCTGTATCAGCTGGTGCAATCCAAAAGATACCCGCAAAGCAGGGCGCGCCGCATGGTGCTGCACGCTTATCTTGGCATCACCGCGCAAATGCAGAAAATGCGCCCGCCGTATCTGCGCGTTTTGGGAATCGGGCCCGGTGGAGAGGAAATTCTGCGGCAGATGAAAAAAACGGCTGTCATGCCGGTTTCTCAGTCATTGGCGCGGTTGTCGGACGAATCGGAACAGGCAAAACGGTTTGCGCAGCTAGAAGCGGCGGCTACCGACCAATATGTGCTGGGCATGCCCAAAGCGCAGCCCTGCGGCTGGGAATTTACCGCTCCGGTGGTCAAAGAGCCGAATGCCCGTGTCGGCAGGCGATGAGATGCAGGCCGGATACTTTTAAATCGGAAAACGGTGGAATAATCGGCGGCCGTCCTTTTAAAAAAGGACGGCCGCTTCTTGTCTGCCGGTGCGATTTGGCAAAACAGCAGAAAAAAGCGCCCGTGCCATTTGCCGGACGCTTTTTCAGGGCGAGCTATTCTGTAATCCTTGTGGCTTCGGTATCCCGAAACAGCAGCGAAATACACCAAATACCCGCCAGAGCCACCAGGGTATAGACGATTCGGCTGAGCATTGCACCCTGACCGCCGAACAGCCATGCCACGATATCAAACTGGAAGATACCGATGGAGCCCCAGTTTAACGCGCCGATGATGGTCAGCGTCAAAGCGGTTTTATCCAGCATGGTTTCCACTCCTTTATTGGTTTGTCGCTCTTTTGCCGAAAAGGCCCCGCGGGGTGATTCCGGCTGACATTAGTGTTTACCGGTGTTCTTACTTTATGAGGGGAAATTGTTGGTCATTTTTGGAAAGCAATACGGCGCAATCCGCGCGGGTGAGCAAAGGATCCGTCTGATCGGGCGAAAGCGCTGGAAAGGAGGATTTCCCCAAAGCGATCAGCAAAGAAGAAAAGGCAGCTTTTTTCCAGGAAGGGTCGAAAGAGCGGCGCAGAAGCTCTTCGGCCTCAAAAACAGAAACAGGCTCGTCGGGGAAAAAGACGGTCTCCGTGATGATTTTCTGCCGGATAGCCGTTTGCAGATACGGTTTGATCCACAGCGGCAGATCTTTGTCGTTGGCAAGGCCGGTTTGGATCACTGCCTGGTCGGCCGGAGAAACGCCTTTGGCGGCCAGCAGGCAAATCAAAAATTGCCCGCGGGTCATAACGCTGTCAGGGTGAAAATACCAGGCGTCGCCGATTTTTTCCCCACAGAGAATGCCGCTTTGGTGGAGGGTAATGACCGCCGCCTCCTCGGTACGGCCGGTCATATCGGCAAAAGAAAAATGATTTTTATTTTCCTGAATGGTTACGGTAACTGTCGCTTCATCGGATAAATTTCCGAAGGCATCGACCAAAACGTAAGAAAAGCAGTCCTCTCCCACTGCTTTGCGAAACGGCAGATAGGAAATCGACTGCCCGTCTGTTTGGGCTACACCTTTTTGAGGGCTGTGGGTGATGTGGACGAAAGCCGGCTGTGTCTGGCTGTTTGGAAACGGGCAGGCCTGTATTCCCACATCTGACCAGGTGCTTAAACAAATGTCCTCGGCCTGCGGTGGGGAGGGCAGATCATCTGTGACATAGACATACAATGTCGCAGCCGACCGGTCGGCGCAGTCGGGCAGAAAGGAAAATTCGGAACGAACGGCGCTTTCTCCCGGGACAAAGCATAAACGGTCCAGTTCCTCCCTTGTCAGCCGGGAAAATTCACTGAGCCGTGCGCCATCCAGGACCAAGCTGCCGCTCTTGGGCAGAGAGGTGATGGTGATGCCTGCCAGGTCCCCATCCTCCAGACCCAGCCGGATTTCAAGCTGCCGGGCGGATAGTTCGGCCACCTCTCCTTTGGCAACGGACATTTGAAAAAATTTTTCGGATGGGTCGACGGATACCGTCTGGACGATGGAGGCATCCTCATACAGGGAAACGGACAGCAGGGAACAGGACAGCATAAGGCTAAAAAAGAATTTCAAATTCATTCACTTCCTATTTCGGTCTGTTCTTATCCTTTGAATCTTTTCGGTTTTTATGCGGCACATTGAAAAAAGAGATAAACCAGGACGCTTTTTTGCCATTTTGCTTGCATTTTAACGGTAATTATGGCAAAATGATAAGAACAAAAGGGAAGAAAACGGAGGATGCGTTGTGAATCAAACGGTAGTGATTTTGGATTTCGGCGGTCAGTATAACCAGCTGATTGCGCGGCGGGTCAGAGAATGCGGCGTTTACTGCGAGGTGCTGCCGTATCACACGCCGGTGGAGAAAATTCTGGAAAAAGAACCAATCGGTATTATTTTTACCGGTGGACCGAACAGCGTTTATTTAGAAGACGCTCCCAGATGCAGCAAAGAAGTGTTTGAATTGGGCATCCCGGTGCTGGGTATTTGCTACGGCATTCAGGTCATGGCCCACACGCTGGGAGGACATGTGACCTCTCCTGATTCCAGAGAATATGGAAAAACAGAAACGAAATATGATACAGCCTGCCCGCTCTTTGACGGTCTGCCCGCCGAGGGGATTACCTGGATGAGCCATACCGATTATGTGGATCAGATGCCGGAGGGATTTTCCGCGACTGCGCATACGGATTCTTGTCCCACGGCGGCGATGCAAAACCGTGAGAAAAGGCTCTATGGTCTGCAGTTCCATCCGGAAGTGCTGCACACCGAGAACGGGACACAGATGCTTCATAATTTTCTTTATAAAGTCTGCGGCGCAAAAGGCGATTGGACCATGGGGGACTACGCCCAGAATACCATCGACGCTATCCGCAAAAAGGTAGGGGACGGCAAGGTCCTTCTGGCGCTCTCGGGCGGGGTAGACAGCTCCGTGGCGGCAGCGCTGCTGGCCAAAGCGGTGGGCCCGCAGCTGACCTGCATCTTTGTCGACCATGGGCTGATGCGCAAAAATGAAGGGGACGAAGTGGAGGCGGCCTTTGCGGATAAGGGCTTGAACTTTGTCCGGGTCGATGCGGAAAAGCGCTTTTTGGAAAAACTGTCCGGCGTGTCTGAGCCGGAGAAGAAGCGCAAAATCATCGGCGAGGAGTTTATCCGTGTATTTGAAGAGGAAGCGAAAAAAATCGGCCGGGTGGATTACCTGGTGCAGGGTACCATCTATCCTGATGTCATCGAGTCCGGCGCGGGGGACGCGGCGGTGATTAAAAGCCATCATAATGTTGGCGGTTTGCCGGATTATGTGGATTTCAAGGAAATCATCGAGCCGCTGCGCCTGCTGTTTAAGGATGAAGTGCGAAAACTCGGCAAGGAACTGGGCCTGCCTGATTATCTGGTATGGCGGCAGCCGTTCCCGGGCCCCGGTCTTGCAATCCGTGTGATTGGGGAGATCACCAAGGAAAAGCTGGATATTCTGCGGGATGCGGATGCGATTTTCCGGGAAGAAATTGCCGAAGCGCATCTGGGCCGTGATATCCATCAATATTTTGCGGTGCTGACTTCTATGCGTTCGGTCGGCGTAATGGGGGACAGCCGTACTTACGATTATACATTGGCTTTGCGCGGTGTGACCACCACTGATTTTATGACAGCGGACTGGGCGCGGATTCCGTATGAAGTGCTGGAAAAAGTATCGAACCGGATTATCAATGAAGTGCGCGGCGTCAATCGTATCGTGTACGATATTACGAGCAAACCCCCGGCAACGATCGAGTGGGAATAATCTCAGAGGTCGAAAAAGCCCGGTGAACACTGGACTTTTGAGGGATTAGGGCCTTTCGTGGCAACGAAATGGCAACAAAACTTCATTATTCATAAGTAAAGAGCTAACTGATTTTGATTAAGTCAGTTAGCTCTTTTTCATTTTATATAAATTTGTCGGAAAGTGCGGTAATTGATTTGTTGATGCATTTTAATGCGGTTACTTCGTTTTCAATCTTAGGTTCTAAAGTAAACACTTTATGCAAATAATTCAGGTCGATTTTATATTGCTCCGTAAACTCTTTGCCACAGGTTGTGTATTTGATTTCAATATCAAGTTCAGTTTCGTTGAAGTTATTGAAATCAAATATTGTGCCTATGTGCTGGCGGGGAGCAAGGAAAATATTGTTGAGTTTAGTAATATTAAAATCATCAACACCTGCTTGTCCCGCTTTCGACCAATCTAAATCAGGAGAGATTTTTAATGATAACAGTTTAGCAGGGGAATTTCCAAAGTTCTTGATAATTAGATCGTGGGTTATTCCGATACTGCTTTTGCAGATGTAAAAAATTAAATTACCTCTATTCTCTTCAAAATACTGGTTTTTCTGCTCGGTTAGCTGTTTCTGCATTTCCTTCAAGTTCCGATAAGCATAGTATATTGCAACTATCGAGCCGATGAGAGCAAGAGCGCTAAGAACAACTCCAATAAATTGAAACAAAGTTGAATGCCATTCTGCAGATGTCATTATTCAGCCTCCTTTATATGGCTTAAGGATATTTATATCCTCAATAATCGTATAGCCCTTATTATTTGATTCTCCACTTTTTGCTGTCGATGTCACGTTGAACTTTTCCCTCGGATTCCAGTTCTCTAAGCAGAGCTACTATCCAATACTGCTGATTGGATGAGGTTGCATTGGGGTATTCACCCCAATCTAATCCACATTGACGAAAAATCTCTGCCTGTTTTAACCCGTCGGCGTAAACTCCGCAGTCAGGCGAGTTGCTCATATAGTCAAAAACAAGTTCCTTGATTGCACGGCGAAGTTCGGTACCTTTGCTTATATAGTTCATGAAGTTATTCCTCCTGTTCCTTTTTTATTGCCTCAACCAGCATATCACCGAGTTCCTGTGACGGGACTTTCGCCCACAGCTGTGTGGTATCGAATTCGGGATACTTATACCGCCAGCGGTCGTATTCCTCCTGGGTGATTTCGCCCGCTTTCAGCATAGCAGCAGCCTGACGCCAGGCGCACAGCATTTCATGCAGACGGGCAGCATCCTTATTTTGGCGAGCATCGACCTTCAAGCAGACTCCCCCATCTGCTTCGTCGATCTTCAGTCCGTATCTGTCCTCCAAGGTAAATAGCGTGTGCATCAGACCGAGGTAGGAATCAATGTCCGGCACAGACAGCGCCAACGGAGAAACGTCCAGCGCATTTGCCAGAGCACCCGTCAGATCAGCTTTTGGAGTTCTTGCTCCTGTTTCATACTGAGCCAGACGCACATCGGCAGACTTCTCCGGGAAGCCCAACAACTGTCCAAGATATTTTTGCGTCATACCACGCATATTGCGGAAAAAGTGAATTCTTTCACCAATCGCCATAACAGTCATCTCCTGTATGTATCTTATGATATGTACAGTATAGCAGAAATGTTTAGGATAGTCAATATGAAACTAAATAATTTTGTTTAATATTCTCTCTGTAAATCACTTGACATTAACAGAAATGCTTAGTATAATAATAGCAAAGCTAAGCTGTTTTGCTTAGTTAACTGAACACGGCATGATAATACTCGCTCGGGCAAATCGGAGGCGACAAGAAAGTATCCGACACGAAATAAGAATTATTATGCCAGGAAT
>JBJEQT010000125.1:0-40513 GCA_051881895.1 Oscillospiraceae bacterium | reverse complement strand
ATCAAAGGCGTGCGGGCCTCATCGATCAGGATGGAGTCCACCTCGTCCACGATGGCATAGTGGTGGCCCCGCTGGACCTGATTTTCTTTGCGGACGGCCATGTTATCCCGCAGATAGTCAAATCCCATTTCGTTGTTGGTGCCGTAGGTAATGTCGGCGGCATACGCTTCCCGCCGCTGATCAGAATTGAGGTCGTGGATGATAAGACCCACGGACAGGCCCAAAAACCGATAGACCTTTCCCATCCATTCCGAGTCGCGCTTGGCCAGGTAGTCATTGACGGTGACGATGTGCACGCCCTTGCCTTCCAGCGCGTTTAAGTAAGCGGGCAGGGTGGCGACCAGGGTTTTGCCTTCGCCGGTCTTCATCTCGGAGATGCGGCCCTGATGCAGCACCACGCCGCCCAGCACCTGCACCGGGAAGGGGCGCATGCCCAGCACCCGGTCGGCAGCTTCCCGGCAGACGGCAAACGCGTCGGGCAGAATGTCGTCGAGGGTTTCACCGGCGGCAAGCCGCGCTTTCAAAGCCGGCGTCTGCTCCTGCAGCTGCCGGTCGGACATTTCCTTATATTTGTCCTCCAAAGAGAGGACCCGGTCCACGATCGGCTGGATATTTTTCAATTCCCGTTGGGAATAAGTACCGAAAATTTTCTCAAAAAGCCCCATGGTATTCTCCTTCCCCGCGGCTGTCTCAGCCGCTGTTAGGCCAAAAGCCCGATACTTTTTTATTGTATCGCGTTCTATCATGATTTGTCAAACAAGCTGGCCTTTTTCTGTGAATTTTTTGTTAATTTCCCCGACAAAAAGCCTTTTACCGGCCTTGTGTCGGCCGATAAAACCGTGTATACTGGCAGATAGTGAATGAGAGGTTTTTATTTGGCCGGCGTTTTCGGTATGGTATTTTGCGGCGCCGGCGGGAAAGGGGAGGCAACAATGCTGGGAACATGGGTCAATGTGGCGGCAGTGCTGGGCGGAGGGTCCATCGGCCTTTTGATCAAAAAGGGATTGCCGCAGCGATTGTCCGATACGTTGATGAAAGGGCTTGCGCTGTGTACGGTTTATATCGGTATTTCCGGCGCGTTAAAAGGCCAGGATACGCTCAAATTGATTTTGTCGGTGGTCATCGGCGCTTTGATCGGCGAAGGATTGGATCTGGACGGAAAGATCCAATGGCTGGGCAACTGGGTGGAGCGCCGTTTTTCCAAAAAAGACGGCGGCGTTTCGGCGGCGGAGGGATTTGTCACCGCCAGCCTGGTTTTCTGTGTTGGGGCCATGAGCATTGTAGGCTCTTTGCAAAGCGGGCTTACCGGCGACCATCAAATGCTGTTCACCAAGTCGATGCTGGACTTTGTTTCATCGATGATTTTTGCTTCTTCCCTTGGCGTTGGCGTACTGTTCGCCGCGGCGTTTGTGCTGGTATTCCAGGGCGGCATCACCCTGCTGGCAGGGCTGGCGGCTCCGTTTCTTGGCGATGTGGTCATTGCGGAAATGACCTGTGTGGGCTCGGTGCTGATCATCGGGCTGGGGCTTAATATGCTGGGGCTGACCAAGCTCAAGGTGATGAACTATGTCCCGGCCATCTTCCTGCCGATTGTGTTCTGCCTGTTGTGGTAGGTTCTGACGCAGTGGAGGACATGCCCGCGGGGTTTGCCGGCAAAGGAAAACAAGGCAGCATGGCCCGGCAAGGGATTGCCCTCTTTTAGCGCGGCGAAAAAAAGAAAACCCGGAAATTTTCCGGGTTTTTTCTTTTGCGGCTATTTTTTTTCTTTTTCTTCCCACAGCCCCAGGATCTGTTTGCGGTAGGCGGCTGCCGCCTGCTCGGTTTTGTTGTCCTGGAACTGATAGTATACCCGGTCCTTGATTTCATCCGGCAGGTACTGCTGGGGATAGTAATGCCCCGGGTAAGGATGGGGATACTGATAGCTGAGGCCCCGCCCCAGCTTTTTGGCGCCGGAATAGTGGCTGTCCTTGAGATAAGCGGGAATATCGCCGGTCTTGCCCTGCTTCACGTCGGCCATGGCCGCGTCGATGGCCAGCACGCCGGCGTTAGATTTGGGCGCGGTACATAAAAGGATGGTGGCGTCGGCCAGCGGCAGCCGCGCCTCCGGCAGCCCCAGCTGCAGGGCGCTGTCCACACAGGCTTTCACGATGGGGATGGCCTGGGGCCAGGCCAGTCCGATGTCCTCACAGGCGATGCACAAAAGCCGCCGGCAGGGGGAAAGGATATCCCCGGCGACCAGAAGCCGGGCCAGATAGTGCAGCGCCGCGTTTTCGTCCGAGCCGCGGACCGATTTGTGGAAAGCGGAAAGAATGTCATAGTGGGCGTCGCCGTCCCGGTCGTAGCGCATGGCGCTGCGTTGGGACACCTGCTCTACCGCGTCCATGCCAATGCGGCGGCGGCCGTCCTGTACCGGCGCGGACAACACGCACATTTCCACCGCGTTGATGGATTTGCGCACGTCGCCGCCGCAGCCCAGGGCAATGGCTTCTACTACGCCGTCCTCCAGCTCCAGCGGCGTCTGGTTCTCCTCTTCCAGGATGGAAAAAGCCCGCCGCACCGCCGCTTCGATATCGGCGGCGTCCACCGGTTTGAACTCAAAGACGGTAGAGCGGCTTAAAATGGCGTTATACACATAAAAATAAGGATTTTCAGTGGTGGAGGCAATGAGGGTGATCTGCCCGTTTTCAATAAACTCCAGCAAAGACTGCTGCTGTTTTTTATTGAGGTACTGGATCTCATCCAGATACAAAAGGACCCCGCCCATGGCCTCGAAAGTCCCCAGCCCGTTGATAATTTCCTTGATATCCGCCACGCTGGCGCTGGTGCCGTTTAATTTATGCAGGGTCTTGCCGGTTTTTTGGGCGATGATCCGAGCAACGGTCGTTTTTCCCACGCCGGACGGCCCGTAAAAGATCATGTTGGTGATGTGCCCCGAATCCACCATCCGCCGCAGAACGGCGCCGGGACCCAGCAGGTGGGCCTGCCCGACTACGTCGTCCAGACTGTCCGGACGGATGCGGTCTGCCAATGGTGCCGTCATAAAAAATCCCCCTTTGCAGCGGATGCCCCGCTTTTTTCTATTGTAGCAGATTTTTGATTCGATGAACAGAACCTTTGTTCCAAATGGGGAAAAATTTCCGCTTCCCGGCAGCGCCGGGAAGCGGAAACGAAAAATCAGGATGCTTTGCTTTTTTTATGAAAGACAGCCCACAGTACAAACAGTGCCGCCGTCACAGCCAGATACAGCCCGTAAAGAATCCATGTTCCGGCCAGTGAAAGGCCAAACGGGGTACCGCATTCCGGATGGTGCAGCGCGTACCACACAAAGCCCACAGCAAACAGCAAAGCCGCGATTGCGCACCACAGGAAAACACGGGCGCATTGCTTCGCCTGCATGTGATTTTCCCCCTTTATTCGTACAATGGGAACTTGGCGCAGGTCTCGTTCACCTCAGCGCGGATCTGGTCGGCGGACGCTTCGAAATCGGTGGCGGCCAGATAGATCCACTGGGCGATCTTCTCCATCTCTTCCTTGCCGAAGCCGCGGGAGGTCACATAAGGAGTGCCTACCCGGATACCGCTGGTGACAAAGGGCTTCTGCGGATCGTCGGGGATGGCGTTTTTGTTGACGGTGATATACACTTCGTCCAAACGCCGCTCCAGCTCTTTGCCGGTGATGTTCATAGAGCGCAGGTCCAACAGCAGCAGATGGTTGTCGGTACCGCCGCCCACCAGATCAAACCCTTTTTCAGTGAGGCACCGGCCCAGATGGGCTGCGTTTTCCACGATTTTCTTTTGATATTCTTTAAACTCCGGCTTTAACGCTTCTCCAAAGCAGACTGCCTTGCCGGCGATGATGTGCTCCAGCGGGCCGCCCTGGGTGCCGGGGAAAATCGCTTTGTCGATCTGCTTGGCCAGCGCTTCCCGGCAGAGGATCATACCGCCGCGGGGACCGCGCAGGGTCTTGTGGGTGGTGGTGGTGACAACATCGGCATACGGTACCGGAGACTGGTGCAGCCCCGCCGCTACCAATCCGGCGATGTGGGCCATATCCACCATCAGGTAAGCGCCGCAGGCATCGGCCACTTCGCGGAATTTGGCAAAGTCGATGGAGCGGGCGTAGGCGGAAGCGCCTGCCACGATCAGTTTGGGTTTGTGTTCCATCGCCAGCCGCATCAGCTCATCGTAGTCGATGGTACCGGTCTTGGCGTCTACACCGTAGGGAACGAATTTGAAATAGGTGCCGGACATGTTTACCGGAGAGCCGTGGGTCAAATGACCGCCGTGGGCCAGATTCATGCCCAGTACTGTGTCGCCGGGCTGGATGAGCGCGAAGTAAACTGCCATATTGGCCTGGGCGCCGGAATGGGGCTGTACGTTGGCATGTTCCGCGCCGAAGAGCTTTTTCGCCCGCTCAATGGCCAGCGTTTCCACCTTGTCCACGCACTGGCAGCCGCCATAGTAGCGCTTGCCGGGATACCCTTCGGCGTATTTGTTGGTGAGAACCGATCCCATGGCGGCCATAACGGCCGGAGAAACCAGGTTTTCGGAGGCGATCAGTTCGATGTTTCTTCTTTGGCGGGCCAGCTCTTCCTGCATGGCGCTGCCCAGTTCCGGGTCATATTTGGACACAAAGCCAATGGTGTCCAGCATATCTGCATACATGGAAATCGTCCTTTCTTTGGAAAACCGCCGCGGAAACGATACGCTTTTCCGCAGTTGTTTTTTTATTTTCTTTTTCTTTTATTATAATGACACAAACAAAGAAAATCAATTCTTTGTGTACTTTATGCTGGAATCAGGCAAAAAGAAGCCGATATCAAAACTTTTTTGACGCGCGTAGCGTTTTGGGGCCTTGGCGGGTGTTAAAGGGAGAGGAGGGAGAATATGCGGCAGGAGCGCAATCATTGCGTAGAAATGATTGCGCTGAAGATGTGATCCGGCAATATGCTGCCATGGTGTATCGGCTGGCGTTTGCCCGGTCCGGGACAAAAGACGATGTTTTTAAGCGATAAACACGTCTATGATGATATCCCAATCCCGGTGGACCTTTGTGCGGTTTCACAAAATCCGAAAACCCAGACGGTGGAAGTTTTCGGCGGGGACGGGGAGGATTTCGAAAAGGTTATCGATTTGCATGGCCGGGGTCAGGCGCAGGCGATGGTGCCGGGCGATGAGGAGGCGTCTTTCCCGGTGAAGGGAATTGATTTGACCGGCGTGGGATATGTGGACGGAAAACTCCATGTCCAGATGAAAAACAATCCGGACAACGATAATCACGGCTGCTTCTATCTGAAGGACGCCGACGGGAACCGGGTATTGTCCCGCTATTCCTTTTCCTTTCGGCAAACGAAAGAGCAAAAGGGACAAATACGTTATTGCGAGGAGGTGTTCGATGTTTCCTATGATGACCTTTCCGCATATCAGCTGTACGGATCTTTTGTCACTTTCCAAAAGAGAACCGAGGGCGGCTGGCGCGTTACGTTTTCGCCCGAAAGCCAGCAGTCAAAGGATTGATAAAACGAAAAAAGGCAGGGAAACTCCCTGCCTTTTGTTTTTATAAAATCCGCGCCAAAATGGAGTTGGAAAGCAAAAATCCCTTTGGCGTAAAGAAAAGCCGCCCGTTTTCTTCTTTCATGTACCCGGCGCCGATCATGGGGCGGGATTTTTGCCAAAGGCCGTCCCAGTCGTAATCCGGATAAGCGGCGGCCGCCTCTTTGCGGTCGATGCCCTGACAAAGGCGCAGCCCTAAAAGCGTCAATTCCTCCGGGCCGCCGCCGGGCCCGTCGTCCTGCAGAAGGGAAAGGGGGTCCTTGGCTGCCAGAAATCCGCTCAGATCCCGGGGGAAGAAAAATCGCCGGCCCTCCATCAGGCTGTGAGCCGCCGGGCCAAGCCCCAGATATTCCGCGCCCAGCCAGTATTTGCAGTTGTGGCGGCTGTGAAATCCCGGTTTGGCAAAGTTGGAGATTTCGTATTGGCAAAATCCGTGCCGCGCCAAAGCTTCCACCGCCTGCAAATAGCGTTCGGCCTGCTCGTCTGGGTCGGGACAGCGGGCCGCTGTCCCGTTTTGGTCAAAGGGAGTGCCCTCTTCGATTTTGAGCAGGTACGCCGAGATATGATTTACGCCGGTTTCGGCGCAGAACGAAACGGATTTTTCCACCGATTGCGCCGTTTGCTGTGGAATCCCCAGCATCAGGTCCAGCGAGATGTTGGAAAATCCTGCCGCCTGCGCGTGCTCCACCGCCAGCGCTGCCTCTTTCGCCGTGTGCCTCCTGCCCAGGATCCGAAGCTCTTCTTCGTCGGCGGACTGCATGCCGAAAGACAGCCGGTTGACTCCGGCGGCGAACAGATCCCGCAGCGTTTGTTCCAGCGTGGAAGCGGGGTTTGCCTCCAGCGTGATTTCGGCGTTTTGTAATCCGAAATGCCGCCGCGCCGTACTGACAATCCGCTCAATGCGCCGCGCGCCCAGCAAAATGGGAGTGCCGCCGCCAAAATACAACGTATCCGCCCGGCGCTGCCAGCGCTCGGCAGAAGCTGCTAGCGCCCGGCAGATTTGTTTGGTATAAGCGTCCATGAGGCTTTCTTCGGCCTTGACCGAGTAAAAGTTACAGTAGGGGCACTTGGCGGCACAGAACGGCACATGGATGTAGATGCCGGGAGTTGTCTCTCGGATCAGGGTTTCGTACCGGCTCATTTGACCGCCCTCGTGGCAAAGTATTTGGCCGAATACTGGCAGATCAGATCGTCGTCCACATCCTCGTAAAAGCCGGTGATGGCAAATCCCGCCGCCGTCTGCCCGCCGATCAGGCTTTCCAGCGTGTGGCTGTACTGGATGGTCTGTTTTTCCCGCAGCACCCGGGAGATCTCTTCCGGACTCAGCTCATCCAGCGAGCAGAAGGGAAGATGGTTGGACACGGTGAAGCGGTTTTGGTCCCAGTCCGGCCCGTTGAAGATGTAGACAAACGGATTGGTGGCGCCGAACAGAAAGATGCCGCCTTTTCGCAGCACCCGGTAAGCCTCGTCAAAAACCGGCTGAACTTCCGGCACATAGGTCACCGACACCGGGCAGAACACCAAATCGAATGCGCTGTCGGCAAAGGCAGACAGGTCCCGCATGTCTCCCCGGACGATCTTCAAAGGCAGGTTTTCCCGCTGGGAAACCAAACGGTCCTGGGTCAGCTGGGCCAGGGAGTTGTCAAACACGGTGACATCCGCCCCGGCCGCTGCCAGAATCGGAGCCTGCTGGCCGCCGCCGCTGGCGAGACAGAGGATCTTCACCCCGGCAAGCTCTTCGGGAAACCACTCCCGCGGTACCGGCTTTTTGGCGGTAAGCAGGATGGAAAAAAGCCCTGCCCGTGCCGCTTCGATTTCCTCATGGGGTACCGGCACCGTCCATTGCCAGGCATTTTTTACATGCAGATCCCACGCTTCGGCATTGTGGGAGATCACATCGACAGTACTCATAAAAACAAACCCTCCTTCACAGAGATGCCGCGGCCGCGAAGCCGAGCGAAAACAAAAGGCCGCGGAGATGCGCCGCGGCCCGGGGGAATCGAAAAAGCTAATCCAGCTTGAGTACCGACATAAAGGCTTCCTGCGGCACCTCCACCGAGCCCAGCTGGCGCATGCGCTTCTTGCCTTCCTTCTGCTTTTCCAAAAGTTTCTTTTTCCGGGTGATGTCGCCGCCGTAGCACTTGGCCAAAACGTCTTTTCTCATGGCCTTGACCGTTTCCCGGGCAATGACCTTGCCGCCCACGGCCGCCTGAATGGGCACTTCAAACAGCTGGCGCGGAATGTGCTCCTTGAGGTTCTCGGCCATCTTGCGGGCGCGGGTATAGGCCTTGTCCGCATGGACGATAAAGCTTAAAGCGTCCACCATCTCGCCGTTGAGAAGAATGTCCAGCTTAACCAGTTTGGAGGGCTGGTAGCCATCCAGCTCATAGTCATAGGAGGCATAGCCCTTGGTACGGGATTTGAGCGCGTCGAAAAAGTCGTAGACGATTTCGTTTAAAGGCAGGTCGTAATGCAGTTCCACCCGGTCGGTGTCCAGATACTTGGTGTCTTTGTAAACGCCGCGCCGCTCCTGACACAGCTCCATAATGGAGCCGATGTACTGGGCCGGCGTGAAAATTCTGGCCTTGACGTGGGGTTCCTCCGCCGAAGCGATCAAGGACGGGTCCGGGTAGTTGGTGGGGTTGTCGATGGTCACGACCGAACCGTCGGTCAAATGGATTTTGTAAATAACACTGGGGGCGGTGGTAACGAGATCGAGGTTAAATTCCCGCTCCAGCCGTTCCTGGATGATCTCCATGTGCAAAAGCCCCAGAAATCCGCAGCGGAAGCCAAAGCCCAGCGCGATGGAGGTTTCCGGCTCAAAGGAAAGCGATGCGTCGTTCAGCTGCAGTTTTTCCAGCGCATCCCGCAAATCGGGATAGCGGGCGCCGTCTGCCGGGTAGATACCGCAGAACACCATGGGCACCGCTTTGCGGTAGCCGGGCAGCGGTTCGTCGCAGGGGCGGTCGCGCAAGGTCACCGTGTCGCCTACGGTAGTGTCCTGTACGTTTTTGATGCTGGCGGTGAGGTATCCCACCTGGCCGGCTTTCAGCTCGCCGCAGGGGTTGAGGGTCGTGGCGCCCATGGTGCCGACCTCTACCACCGAGAATTCGGCGCCGGTGGCCATCATGCGGATCGCGTCGCCGGTGCGAAGGGTTCCCTCTTTTACGCGGATATAGACGATTACACCTTTGTAACTGTCATAGTAAGAGTCAAAAATCAGCGCTTTGAGCGGCGCGCCCGGGTCCCCGGAGGGGGCGGGAATATCGGTGACCACCCGTTCCAGGACCTCTTCAATATTGATGCCATTTTTGGCCGAGATGCGCGGCGCGTCCAGACAGGGGATGCCGATCACATCCTCCACCTCATGGGCCACCCGCTCCGGGTCGGCGGCGGGCAGGTCGATTTTGTTGATGACCGGTACTACCTCCAGGTCGTGCTCAATGGCAAGGTAGGTGTTGGCCAGCGTCTGGGCTTCAATGCCCTGGGAGGCGTCCACCACCAGCAGCGCCCCCTCACAGGCCGCCAGAGAGCGGGATACCTCATAGTTAAAGTCCACATGTCCGGGGGTGTCGATCAGGTTAAAATCGTACACCTGCCCGTCCTTTGCGGTATATTGCAGCCGGACAGCCCGGGCTTTGATGGTAATGCCCCGTTCCCGTTCGATGTCCATGTTGTCCAAAAGCTGTTCTTCCATATCCCGCTTGGCCACCGTGCTGGTCAATTCCAGAATCCGGTCGGCCAAGGTGGATTTTCCATGGTCGATGTGGGCAATGATGCAAAAATTGCGGGTATGCTCCAAAATAGGGTCAATCTGCGCCAAACTGTTCACCTCTGTATTCTCTTTCACAAACCAACGGATAATCAAAATCAGTATAGCATATTTGTCCGCTGGGCACAACGAAAAATCGCGGGATCCCTTATCATATTTTGCCCTTTGCGCTTGCTTTTTTGTGCCGATTTGCTATAATGGGTTATTCACCGCGGCTGGAAAGGAGTGAAGTATGGACACGATTTTTCAAGAAGAATCGGCCAGGCTTTCCTGGACGAAAGAACAGTATCAGCAGGCCGCCGAGGATGAGCGCCTGATGCTGGGCGCCCTGCCGAGGCTGTATCCAAATGATCCGAACCTTTTAAACGAGCTGCTGCTGCATACCCATAACCGGATCGTGCGGCTGGAGCAGAGCCGGCTCAAACCTTACTTTGCCCGCATCGACTTTACCGATGGCACGTCCGGCCAAACCGACCGGTGTTATATCGGAAAGATTGGCGTGTCCGATCAGGACGGCCAGATCATCACAGTGGACTGGCGCGCCCCGGTCGCTACTTTGTACTATGACAGCAATTTGGGCAAAGCCTCTTACCAGGCGCCGGAAGGGGCGATCAGCGGTACGCTTTCCCTCAAACGGCAGTATGAGATTGAAAAGGGAGAACTGCTTTCCTATCACGATGTGGACTCCGTATCCAACGATGAGCTGCTCAAGCCGTTTTTAAGCGCCGGCGCGGACAGCCGGCTCAAAAACATCGTCGCTTCCATCCAGACCGAGCAGAACCGGATCATCCGGGAGGACCTGCATAAAAACCTCATCGTGCAGGGGGCGGCGGGAAGCGGCAAAACCACGGTGGCGCTGCACCGCATCGCCTATCTGGTCTACCGCTGGCGGGACAGCATCCGCCCAAGCCAGTACATGGTCATCGGACCGAACCTGTTTTTTATCAGCTATATTTCGGCGGTGCTGCCGGATCTGGATGTGGACAGCGTGCCGCAGTTTACCTATGAAACGTTGGCGGCCCAGTATCTGGACGAACGCTTTGCGGTGCAAAATCCGGCCGAAACGCTGGCCTCTGTTGTGGAACGAGGGGCGGATACAGCGATCCAGCGATATAAAAGCTCTTTGGCTTATCGGGACGCGTTGGACCGTTTTCTCCGTGATTTTGAGGAGTCGCTGCTGCCGGAGGGACCTTTTGCCCCGTTCGGCGTCCCTTTACTGAGCGAGCCGCAGATTCTCTCCCAGTGGCAAAGCGCGAAAGAGGTAGGCGGCAGCTGTCTGACCCGGGTGCATAAAACGGTGTTGCTTCTCTGCGCGGCGCTGACCGCCGAACGGGACCGGGCGTTCTGGATGGTGGACCATTTCTTTAGCCAGCGGATAGACGGCGCAAAAAAAGAGGAGGCCGCACAGCTATTCCGCCAGAAAAGGCAGCTGGAGCGGGAATTGGAGTCCGGCTGTCAAAAGCTGCTGCGCCGTTTTTTTGCGGGAATCGACGTTAAAATCCTGTTGGTTTACCGCCGCTTTCTGGAACAGGCAGAAC
Organism: Oscillospiraceae bacterium; assembly: GCA_051881895.1. Classification (GTDB taxonomy): domain Bacteria; phylum Bacillota; class Clostridia; order Oscillospirales; family Ruminococcaceae; genus UBA3818. The sequence goes on along the minus strand of JBJEQT010000125.1, from coordinate 29,651 downwards.
GCTATCTGCCAAAAGAGCTGGCGGCGCCGCTGCGGCAGACAACGCTGGCCGGACTGCGGAAAAAAACCGTGACGCAGGAGGATCTTCCGGCGCTGATTTACTTGAAAACCCGGATTTTTGGAGTGGGGGACTATGCCCGCTACCTCCATGTGGTGGTGGATGAGGCGCAGGATCTGGGCGAATTCGCGTTTTTCGCGCTGCAGAATCTGCTCTGCGGCAGCACCTTTACGGTCGTGGGAGACTTGGCCCAGTCCATTTATGGCTTTCATGGGGTGGAAAGCTGGGAATCGGTACAGCAGAACGCGTTTTTGCGGGGGGCCGAGATCTGTTATATGGAGAAAAGTTACCGCACCACCGTTGAAATCATGGAGGCGGCCAACCTCCTTACGGGGCGTCTGGGGCTGCCGGCGGCCCTGCCGGTGATCCGCCACGGCGATCCGGTGCGATTGCATCCAATGCCGGACGACCCGGCCAGGGCGGTGGCGGACTGTATTCGGGAATATCAGGCGCTGGGATTCGGCTCCGTCGCCGTGCTGGGAAAAACAGCCGGACAAACCGCCCGGATGCACGCCGCCCTCACGGCGCTGGGTGTTCCCATCAGCCTGGCAGATGACAGCGCGGACTCGTACAGCGGTGGAGTCTGCGCCATGACCGGGTATCTGGCAAAGGGGCTGGAGTTTGATGGGGTCATCCTGCTGGACGCGGGCGAAGAGGTTTACCATTCGGACCGGCGGCTGGACCTGCACCTTTTGTATGTGGCAATGACCCGGCCGCTGCATCGGCTGGACATCTTTTACAGCAAAACGCCCTGCGAGCCGCTTCGCAGTCTGCTATAAATTTTTCAATATGAAAAAAGACGGTGCTGCAAAAGCAGCACCGTCTTTTTGTTTGAAAATTAGAAACGATTGCGTTTCTTGTAGCTGGTGTGGAGGATCTCGTGGGCCTTGTGGGAGCCGTAGCTGCCCAGATAGGTCTCGTAAACCTCTTTGACCACCGGGTTCTCATGGGATTTCCGAATCGGCTTGTTCTTATCGTCTTCGTACAACGCAGCCGCACGCCGCGCTTTCAGATCGATGAAGTTGCGAACCGCCGCCGGCTGTACCGGCTGGCCGCCGCCGTTGACGCAGCCGCCCGGGCAGCCCATGATTTCGATGAAGTGATAGTTCTTTTCGCCGGATTTGACCGATTCCAGAACTTTCTTGGCGTTTTTCAGTCCGGATGCAACGCAGACATTCAGCTCCAGATTGCCGATTTTGTAGGTTGCTTCCTTGATACCCTGGGTACCGCGGACCTCTTCGAAGTCAACGGCCTCGCCGCTTTCGCCGGTGATCCACTCTTTGGCGGTACGCAGCGCAGCTTCCATAACGCCGCCAGTGGCGCCGAAGATTACGCCTGCGCCGGTGGAGGTGCCCAAAGGCGCGTCGAACTCTTCGTCGGGCAGCTTGGGCAGGTACATACCTGCGCGTTCGATCATGCGGGCCAGTTCACGGGTAGTCAGCGCAACGTCGACATCCGGGTAACCGGAAGCGGACTCGTCCTCACGCTTGGTCTCAAACTTCTTGGCGGTACAAGGCATAATGCCGACCACGAAGATGTCTTTGGGATCGATGCCGGTTTTCTCCGCGTACCAGGTCTTGGCCAGCGCGCCGAACATCTGCTGCGGCGATTTGCAGGTGGACAGGTTCTCGGTGAATTCCGGATAGTAATGCTCACAGTATTTGACCCAGCCGGGGGAGCAGGAGGTGATCATCGGCAGCTTGCCGTCGTTTTTGATCCGTTCAACCAGCTCGTTGGCCTCTTCCACGATGGTCATGTCCGCGGCAAAGTCGGTGTCGTAAACGCCGTCAAAGCCCAGGCGGCGCAGCGCCGCGACCATCTTGCCTTCCACGTTGGTGCCGATGTGCATGCCGAATGCTTCGCCCAAAGTTACGCGGATGGAAGGAGCGGTCTGAACGATGACATGTTTGGTTGGGTCATTGAGCGCACGCCATACATCCTTGGTGTTGTCTTTCTCCGACAGCGCGCCGGTGGGGCAGACAACGATACACTGGCCGCAGGATACGCAGGCCACGTCGGACAAATTCTGGTTAAAGGCGGTGCCGATGTGGGTGTTAAAGCCACGGCCGTTAGGTCCGATCACCGCAACATCCTGCCATTTGGCGCAGGCGGCGGCACAGCGGCGGCACAGCACGCACTTGGAGTTGTCGCGCACCATATGTACGGCGGAATCGTCGTAATCGCTGGCGGGCTTTTCGCCGTCGAAGATCGATTCGTCGTAGATACGGAAGTCCTTACACAGTTTCTGCAGCTCGCAGTTGCCGGAGCGTACGCAGGACAGGCAGGAACGGTTATGGGTGGAAAGAATCAGCTCCAGGTTGGTTTTGCGGGAAGCGAAAACACGTTTGGAGTTGGTCAGGATCTCCATGCCCTCGGCTACCGGATAAACGCAGGCGGCAACCAGGTTCCGCATGCCGACAACTTCCACCACACAGATACGGCAGGCGCCGATCTCGTTGATTTCTCTTAAGTAACACAAGGTGGGGATTTCGATTCCATGCATTCTGGCGGCTTCCAAAATGGTGCTGCCGGCCGGTACGGACAAGGGCATACCGTTAATTTTAATATTTACCATTTCCATTGTGGTACACTCCTTCCTTATTTTTTGTAGATGGCGCCGAACTTACATTTTTCCATGCAGGCGCCGCACTTGAGGCATTTCGCGGGATCGATGACGTGAGGCTGTTTCACGGTGCCGGAGATGGCGTCCGCCGGGCAGGCTCTTGCGCACAAAGTACAGCCTTTGCACTTCTCGCGGTCGATGACGTAGCTCAGCAGCGCTTTACATACGCCGGCCGGGCACTTCTTGTCAACGATATGGGCCACATATTCATCCCGGAAGTATTTCAGGGTGGAGAGTACCGGGTTGGGAGCGGACTGGCCGAGGCCGCACAGAGAGTTGGCCTTGATGTGGTAGCACAGCTCCTCCATTTTGTCCAGATCTTCCATGGTGCCTTTGCCTTTGGTGATCTTGTCCAGCATTTCCAGCAGGCGCTTGGTGCCAATACGGCAAGGCGTACATTTGCCGCAGCTTTCGTCTACGGTGAATTCCAGGAAGAACTTGGCGATATCCACCATACAGGTGTCTTCATCCATAACGATCAGACCGCCGGAGCCCATCATGGAGCCGATGGAGATCAGGTTGTCATAGTCCACGGGGATATCGATCAGCGAAGCGGGGATACAGCCGCCGGAAGGACCGCCGGTCTGGGCCGCTTTGAATTTCTTGCCGTTGGGAATGCCGCCGCCGATTTCCTCGACGATCTCCCGCAGGGTGGTGCCCATGGGAACTTCTACCAGGCCGGTATTGTGGATCTTTCCGCCCAGCGCGAATACCTTGGTGCCTTTGGATTTCTCAGTACCCATGGAGGCGAACCAATCGGCGCCTTTGAGGATGATCTGGGGGATGTTGGCGTAGGTTTCTACGTTGTTGAGCACGGTGGGCCGTTCAAACAGGCCTTTGACCGCCGGGAACGGAGGACGGGGTCTGGGCTCGCCGCGGTGGCCTTCGATGGAGGTCATCAGCGCGGTTTCCTCGCCGCAGACGAACGCGCCGGCGCCCAGACGAAGCTCGATATCAAAGTCAAATCCAGTGCCCAGGATGTTTTTGCCCAGCAGGCCGTTTTCACGGGCCTGGCCGATGGCGATTTCCAACCGTTTTACCGCGATGGGGTACTCGGCACGGACGTAAATATAGCCCTGGTTTGCGCCGATGGCATAGCCGGCAATGGCCATTGCTTCCAGCACGACATGGGGGTCGCCTTCCAGAACAGAACGGTCCATGAACGCGCCGGGGTCGCCCTCGTCAGCGTTGCAGCAGACATATTTCTGGCCGGCGGGCTGCGCCGCCGCGAAGCTCCACTTCATGCCGGTGGGGAAGCCGCCGCCGCCCCGTCCGCGCAGGCCGGAGTCCTTAATGGTCTGGATAACCTGCTCGGGGGTCATTTCGGTCAGAACTTTACCCAGAGCCATGTAGCCGTCCAGGCCGATGTATTCATTGATGTTTTCCGGATCGATCACGCCGCAGTTTTTCAGCGCCACACGTTTTTGCTTGGCGTAGAACTGGGTGTGGTTCAAAGATTTTACCGTGTCTTCCTGCACCGTCTCCTGATACAGAAGGCGGGTGACGATACGGCCCTTGAGCAGATGCTCAGAAACGATCTCGGGGATATCCTCGGGTTTAACCATGCTGTAAAAAGCGCCCTCGGGATAAACGATCATAACAGGGCCCAAGGCGCACAGGCCGAAACAGCCGGTTTTAATGACCTTGATCTCTTCGGTCAGGCCGTTGCTCTGAAGCTCCCGGTCCAGAGCTTCAATGATTCGGGCGCTGCCGGAGGAGGTACAGCCTGTACCACCGCAGACCAGCACATGGGAACGATACATGTTGGTTTCCTCCTTATTTCGTTTTTGCGCCGATGGTGTATTCGGTTACGACATTGCCGTTGACCAGATGGTCGTTTACGACTTTGACCGCCATTTCAGGGGTCATTTTGACATAAGTGACCTTTTCTTTGCCGGGCTCATAGACTTCCACCACGGGCTCATACTGGCAAATGCCGATGCAGCCGGTCTGAGCAATGGTCACATTTTGAAGATTCCGTTTGGTAACCTCGTCGGTAAAGGCGGCCAATACCGGCCGCGCGCCGGCGGCGATTCCGCAGGTGGCCATGCCGACGACTACGCGGATATTGCCTTCCGCGTCATCACGGACGCCGATTTTGCCTTTCATGGAATCGCGAAGAGCCTGCAGCTCTGCTAAACTTTTCATATTATGTTGCACCTCCGCTAAGCAAATCCATATTTTCTTTGATATACCCTCGGATAAATTCCATCACCTGAGGGGTGTTTAAAGGAACGCCGTCTAAAATCTCCTGCAGCTGGGCGGTGCTGACGGTAAAACGTTCTTCTCCCACCTGATAGGTAAAAGAGAAATTGATCTGTTCGTTGCAGCCCATCAAAATGCACATCGTATCGGCCATATTTCCCAGCGGCATCCGGTCGATGTGGGTAAGCCCGAAAGACGCTTTCACCTCGGTGCCCTGCCCCACCTGGGACTGGATGGAAAAATCTCCGCCGGTCATCAGCGCGGCCATTTTAAAGAAAGGGACGCCCAGCCCCACCTTACGGGTGGTGCGGGTAGTGTAGAACGGGTCCTCCACGTGGGCGACCTGCTCCGGCGTCATACCGCAGCCGTTGTCGGTGATGGTGATGACCATGCGGTCCTCCGCCGGCAATTCTGCCACGGTGATATCCACCTTGGTGGCGTTTGCCCGTACAGAATTCTGCGCAATGTCCAGGATGTTTAACGACAGCTCTTCCATGGCTTATTCCGCGTACTTGGCCAGGATGCCGGGAATATCGTCAGCGACCAGACGGCCATAGACATCGTCGTTGATGGTCATGACCGGCGCCAGACCGCATGCGCCGATGCAGCGGCAGGCTTCCAGAGAAAACTTGCCGTCGTTTGTGCACTGGCCGCCTTCAATGCCCAGACATTCGCTGAGCTTATTGAACACGTCGCCGGAGCCTTTAACGTAGCAAGCGGTGCCCAAACAAACGGAAATCTTGTATTTGCCTTTGGGGTTCAGAGTGAACTGAGAATAGAAAGTAGAAACGCCGTAAACCTCTTCCAGCGGGACACCCAGATGCTGTGCGACCAGCTTCTGGACCTCGATGGGAAGATAGCCGTAAATTTCCTGCGCACCCTGCAGAACCGGCATTAAAGCGCCTCTTTGCCCTTTATGGGCGGCAATCAGCTCGATAAGCTTTTGTTCTTGCTCTTTGGTTCCGTTAAAAGGAACTGCCGAAATTGTAGTAGCCATGAAAACCTCCGTTCTGCCGAAAAACGGCAAAAATTATTGTTTCCGGACTCCCCCGGAGCCATTTTCTATCTGCATAAGCCGCGCCGGAAAGCCGCATTGGCCGCCGCCCCTTTTTCGTTGTTTTTTCTGGAGCCAACGGATTTTTGGGCGCAATAACCCCTATGCTTCTAGACTAGTTAAAATTATAACAGGAGCAAACGACAAAATCTACTATGTTTTCATGAATATAATGAAGTTTGTTGATATTCCAAAAAAACATGGCAAAAATTTTAGTACTTTTCCCAAGTTCGACAAAAATTTGGCATCAGGCAGACGCTTTCCTTGTCCTTTGCGGGCAGATATGGTATAATATCCAAAAATAAAGGGCAATTGCCCGGATTTTTTGTCCGGTCCGCTGCCGGGATTGTCCGATTCCAGGCGCCGGGGTAAAAATCCGGCCCGATACTTTATTATAATGGGAACAGGAGGGCAAATATGACCATTCAAGACATTAAAGAAATCCTGCAGGCAAACGTTTTATGGGCTGGCGAGGGAGTTCTTTCCCAGGAGGTACATACCGCCTGCGGCAGCGATATGATGAGCGACGTGCTGGCCTTTGTCAAGGATCAGGCCGTGCTTTTGACCGGATTGGTGAATCCTCAGGTAATCCGCACCGCGGAGATGATGGACATTGTCTGCATCGTGTTTGTCCGGGGGAAAAAGCCGGACCCTGCCATGATCGAGCTGGCGGAGGAACGGGGCATAGCGCTGCTTTCCTGCGACCAAAGGATGTTTACCGCCTGCGGGCTTTTATATGAGAACGGGCTGAGGGGAGGCGGTGAAGAAAAATGAGCCAAACCATTTCTTTCCATTATGATGTGCCGGGCGATGATTTCACCCGTGCGGGAGAAGCTTCCGGAAGCGTGAAAAAGGCGCTCAAACAGGTGGGGCTGTCGCCGGATATCATCCGGAATGTGGCCATCGCCATGTACGAAGGCGAGATCAATATGGTCATCCATGCCGGCGGCGGACAGATTGATGTGGACATCGACCCTGATGCGGTCCGCATGGTCTTGAAAGATCAGGGGCCCGGAATCAAGGATATTTCCCTTGCCATGCAGGAAGGATGGTCCACTGCGCCGGACGATGTGCGTTCGTTGGGATTCGGCGCCGGGATGGGCCTGCCCAATATGAAAAAATACACCGATGAAATGGAGATCGAAAGCACCGTAGGGGTTGGCACCACGGTTACGATGACTGTATTCACCCACCCGCGGGAGGAGGCGGTGTCGTGAGCGAATTTTTCCATTCGGTGACCCTGGACCGGGATCTGTGCCATGGCTGCATCAACTGTGTCAAGCGCTGTCCTACCGAGGCGATCCGGGTGCGGGACGGCAAGGCAAAGATCCTGTCCGACCGATGTATCGACTGCGGGGAATGTATCCGTGTCTGCCCGCACCACGCCAAAAAGCCCATTTTCGACCCGCTTTCGGTGATGGATCAATATGAATATACCGTTGCTCTGCCGGCGCCGAGCCTGTATGGGCAATTTAACAATCTCGACGATGTGGAGATCATCCTGCGGGCATTGATCGACATGGGGTTCGACGATATTTTTGAAGTCTCCCGGGCGGCGGAGCTGGTCAGCGACGCTACCCGCAAAATGCTCAGCGAAGGCCAGCTGCCCCGCCCGGTCATCAGTTCCGCCTGCCCGGCGGTAGTTCGTCTGATCCGGGTGCGTTTTCCCGACCTGATCCGGCATATCCTGCCGCTGCAGGCTCCGGTGGAGGTGGCCGCGCGCCTGGCCAAAAAAGAGGCGATGGAGCGTACCGGCCTTCCCGAGGAAAAAATCGGCTGCATTTTTATTTCTCCCTGTGCCGCCAAGGTCACGGCGGTAAAAATGCCGCTGGGGACCAGAAAAAGCGCCATTGACGCGGTAGTCGCCATCCGGGATGTGTACCCGAAGATGCTGAACTTTATGAAAGAAGAAACCCCTGCCGGAGAAGAGTATTTAAGCTCCGGGCGCATGGGGATCGGCTGGGGCTCTTCCGGCGGGGAGTCGGCAGCATTGCTGAACGACCGGTATCTGGCGGCGGACGGCATTGAAAACGTCATCCGCGTGCTGGAGGACCTGGAGGATGAAAAGCTGAGCTCGGTGGATTTTGTGGAGCTCAACGCCTGCGCCGGCGGCTGTGTCGGCGGGGTGCTGACAGTCGAAAATCCCTATATCGCCAAGGCCAAGCTCAAGCGGGTGCGCAAATACCTGCCCGTGTCCTGCAACCGGGTGGGAGATGGGATTCCCCGGCAGATGAAATTCGATACGGAGATTCAGTATGAACCGGTGCTGCAGTTGGACGGGGACATTACCGTGGCGCTGAAAAAACTGGGGCAGATCGAGCAGATCTCCCATATGTTCAGCGGGCTGGACTGCGCCGCCTGCGGTGCGCCCAGCTGCAAGGCGCTGGCGGAGGACGTGGTCCGAGGCTACAACACGCCGGATGCCTGCGTGTTTCTGCTCAAGGATAAAATGAAATCCCTGGCCAATTCCATTGCGGAGCCGGAAGGGAAAATCCCGGATACCTTTAAAGAAGACGGCCAGGATTGACCGGCCGGAGCGGACTGCTGGAGGGAAATAGAGATGAAAAAAGTTACCGTTCGTCAGATTGCGGAAACGTGCGGTTTTTCGGTGCTGGCCGGCGCAGACGCTTTGGATCGTCAGGCCGACCGGGTATTCTGCTGTGACCTTTTAAGCTTTGTCATGGGCCGCGCCCCGGCGGACTCGGCCTGGATTACCGTCATGGGCAATGTCAACGCGGTGGCGGTGGCAGTGTTGGCGGATACCGCCTGCATCATCCTGGCGGAAAACGCGGCGCTGGACGGGGAAGCCCGCTCCCGGGCCGATGGACAAGGAGTACCCGTTCTGGGGTCTTCACATCCGATTTTTGATACAGGGCTTTTGATCCAGCGAATGCTGGAGGATTGACAGGCTGCCATACGCCGCCGGGAAAAAGGCTCCGGCGGCGTATGTTTTTACCGGAAAGGAGGGGCGCTGTGGAAAAAGTGATTTACGATCTGCATACCCACTCGGCCCTGTCTCCCTGCGGGGACAACGATATGACCGTCAATAATATGCTCAACATGGCGGTGTTGAATGGCATCCAGGTGATGGCGATCACCGACCATAACAGCTGCAAAAACTGCCCGGCTGCCATGGAGGTGGCAAAAGAACTGCCGATCGACCTGATCCCTGGCATGGAACTGTGCACCAGTGAGGAGGTCCATGTGGTTTGCTTATTCCCGGAATTGGAGCGGGCCATGGCGTTTGACGCCTATGTCCACGATCACCTGCCTGCGGTGGAGAACCGGCCGGAAATTTTCGGCGAGCAGCGTATTTTAAACGCGTCGGACGAGATCATCGGCTATGAGCCGTATCTTTTGATCAATGCCACCACGATTTCCATTGAGGAAACGGTGCCGCTGGTGCGCCGGTTCGGCGGGATTTGTTATCCGGCCCATATTGACAAAAGCTCCACCAGCGTTTTTTCCAATCTGGGCTATTTTTCCGCGGATTGGGGCTTTTCGGCAGTGGAAATTGTCAGCCGGGATCATATTCCGCAGCTGGCCGCGCAGATTCCCGGCTTTGAGGACCTGCTGGTGCTGCACAGCTCCGACGCACACTATCTTTGGGATATTTCTCAAGGAGAAAATTTTCTGTTCTGTAACAATTTCCGGCATGCGCTGGGGTTATACTAACAAAGAAGCGCCGTGCGACAATCGGAAGCGGCGCAGGAAGGACGGAAAAAAATGACTGATTCATTGGCGCAGGCCATGGTGTTTTTCATGGCGGTGTTTTTCCTTTTGGGAATGGCGCTTCCCATAGCGGCCCATTATAAAGGCAAACCCAGATTAAAAAAGCTGGGGTATCTGTTTATGATCCTTTTTTCTCTTTTGCTGGTGTTCTGCCTGCTTTGCTGGTTCGCGTCGGTTTAACCGGAAGGCGATCCAAAAGACAAAGATTTGTGAAAAGAGCTTGCTCGGTCTCTTTTGCTGTACAAACAGAAAAGGGACCGGTTTTTTTATTGTCAAACTCTTCACAAGTTAGCAGAAATCTCTTGATAATCCTTGTCCGATTCGTTATAATATGGGCAGGTATGAGCAAAATGCATACAGAATATAGAAAAACCGAAAGGAGAACCGCAATGAACTATTCTCATGAAGTAGAGAGAATGTGCCCTGTTACCAAAGGCCCCAACCACGGTCCCGCGCCCATTCCGGAAGAAGGCAGATGGGTAAAAGCCTATCAGATTTCCGATATTTCCGGTCTGACCCACGGTATTGGCTGGTGCGCTCCCCAGCAGGGTACCTGCAAACTGACCCTGAACGTGAAAAACGGTATTATCGAGGAAGCCTTGGTCGAGACCATCGGCTGCTCCGGCATGACCCACTCCGCCGCAATGGCTGCTGAGATTCTGCCGAAGAAAACCCTGCTCGAAGCGCTGAACACCGACCTGGTGTGCGATGCGATCAACGTAGCGATGAGAGAGCTGTTCCTGCAGATCGTTTACGGCAGAACCCAGACTGCGTTCTCTGAGGACGGCCTGCCCATCGGCGCCGGACTGGAAGATCTGGGCAAAGGCCTGCGTTCTCAGGTCGGCACCATCTTCTCCACCTCCAAAAAGGGCGTTCGTTACATGGAAATGGCCGAGGGTTATATCCTGTCTCTGGCCCTGGATTCCAACAACGAGGTAATCGGCTATAAATTTGTCCGCGTAGGCAAAATGCTTGAGGATATCCGCCACGGCGTAGATCCCAAGACCGCGTATGATAAGAACGTCGGCACCTACGGCCGTTACGAAGGCGCCGCCAAATACATCGACCCGCGTGAAGAATAGTCGGGATCATAAGAAAAGGAGGTAAACTCACATGGCAAAATTTGAAGGTCAGGAAAGAAGAATGCCGAAAATCGAGGCATGTCTTGCTGAATATGGTTGGAAAACCCTTGAGGATGCCGACGCGCTTTGCAAAGAGCATGGCATCAATGTAGAAGAGATCGTCAAAGGCGTACAGCCCATCGCGTTTGAGAACGCCTGCTGGGCCTATACCCTGGGCACTGCCATCGCGCTGAAAAAAGGCTGCAAAGTAGCGGCCGACGCTTCCGAGGCCATCGGCCTGGGCCTGCAGGCGTTCTGCATCCCCGGTTCCGTTGCGGAGCAAAGAGCAGTTGGCTTGGGCCACGGCAACCTGGGCGCCATGCTGTTAAGAGAAGAAACCGACTGCTTCTGCTTCTTGGCAGGACATGAGTCTTTCGCCGCTGCGGAAGGCGCAATCGGTATCGCCAGAACCGCCAACAAAGCCAGAAAGAGACCCCTGCGGGTTATCCTCAACGGCCTTGGCAAAGACGCGGCGTATATCATTTCCAGAATCAACGGCTTCACCTATGTGGAGACCGAGTATGACTTCACCACCGGCGATTTGAAAGTTGTCCGCGAAGTTCCCTTCTCCGAGGGCGACAAAGCGAAGGTTCGCTGCTACGGCGCCAACGACGTGCTGGAAGGCGTTGCCATCATGAAAAAAGAGAAAGTCGACGTTTCCATCACCGGTAACTCCACCAACCCCACCCGCTTCCAGCATCTGGTTGCCGGTACCTATAAGAAATGGGCTGGTGAGAACGGCGTGAAATACTTCTCGGTTGCTTCCGGCGGCGGCACCGGCCGTACCCTGCATCCGGATAACGTGGCCGCTGGCCCCGCTTCTTACGGCTTGACCGACTCCATGGGCCGTATGCATGGCGACGCGCAGTTTGCCGGTTCTTCCTCTGTTCCCGCTCACGTAGAGATGATGGGCCTGATCGGTATGGGCAACAACCCGATGGTCGGCGCCACCGTTGCCTGCGCGGTTGCGGTAGAAGAAGCGCTGAAATAATTTTCCTTTCGGTTAAAAAGAGGACGGTTTAAAAACCGTCCTCTTTTTTGTTGTGCCCAAAAGGAGCTTGGATGAACAATCAAAAGCCTTCCGCCTGCGCGCCGGCTTCAGACCAGATGGAGCCATTGCAGCACCGGCCTTGCCGCGCGGGAAACAGGTTCCATGATTTGTCTGACAAAGCGATACAGCGGCGGCTGCGGCGTGTATCCGGAGCGGGCGGTATTGTACTCGGCGACCATAAACAGGGCGGCGGCGAAAAACAGCAGCAGGACCAGAAAAAAACTGAACCAGAAAACCTGCTTTTGCGTTCTTTTTGGCATGGCGGCTTTCTCCTGAAAATGATTTTTCACAGATGCGTTTGCGCGGCGGCTTTCGGCGCCGAAAGAGAAAGGACAGATAAGGGCGTTCTTCGCCGCGGCGCGGCAGTCCTGTGACGGCATTATTATTTGCAAAGCGTTTTTTGATTATTCCGCTTTTGTTTCCAGCAGGACTTTTGCCATCGCTTTTCCCATATACATGGCGGCGCGGGAGGCTTCCTCCAGCGTGTTTCCGTGCGAACCGAATTCAATCAGCAGGGAACCGCCGGTCAAATCCATGTTATATTTTCGGTAGCAAAAAAAGATGGGTCGGGTCAGCCCCGGATACATCGATTCCGCCGCGGCCTGCAGCGCAGCGGCCCAGCGAAGGTTTTGCTCCCAGTCCGGCATATTCATGGTGCCGTCGTCGCACCCGGCGATGATCATGACTTGGGCGGTCTTTTCCCCGTCGATGACCGCCACCGGTTTTATCAGGCTGCCGGCGGGGCTTTCGATGGCGTCCCGGTGCAGATCGATGACGACCTTGATAGTGGGGTACTGTTCCAGCCACTTGCAAATCGTAGAAGCGCTGCGTTCATAGGAGCCGTTGTAGGACGGATAGTCGTGCTGCGTGGCGTCGTGAATCACGCCGATTCCCGCCTGCTGCAGCTGCTGCGCCAGGATATCTCCCAGCCGCACCACATTTTGACTGTTATCGGTGCTGCGCCAGGTATAGGAGGTGTCGCAGAAATCCCGGTCGAAAGGTTCAAAACTCTCGGTGGCGTGGGTGTGCACGATCAGTACCTGGGGCTGGTCGGTGTCCTCCAGCGCCAGCTCCATCGGTTGGGCCAACAGCGCCGAAACCTGCTGGTTGGATAGGCTGGTGGAATTTTTAAGGTATCCGGCCGAAAGCGGGATATACAAAGAGCTCTGATCGGCGGTATAGGTCTGTTCCGTGATCGTCCCCCGGTTTTCGGGTGCGATGGTCTCGATGGAGGGGGAGGCAGGCGTTTCGGGAATAACGGTCTCGCTTTCCGCTTTCGGCATATCCTGTTGGGGCAAAGAAGACGGCGCGGATGCTTCGGAGGAAAGGGCGCTTTCCCGCTGCGGATCAGCCGGCTGCGGTACAGGCTCGTCCTGCGCCAGATCATCCCGGAAGCGGTTTTGCAGGTAAGCCATCCCTCCTTCCGGAAGCTGCAGCATGGCGGACGCGGCCGCGGCTTTTCCAAAAAACGTGCCCGCCGATACGCCCAGTGACGGGAAAATCGCCAGAACCCCTGCCGAAACGGCGATGACCGCCATCCATCCCAACAGCGGCCGGAATCTGCCGGAATGTCTCACGAAAATCCCCCCTTCCTTTTCTTTTAAGCATATGAAAGCCGGATTTTGGATATGCCGGGGAAAAGAGAGGTTCGGAAAAAGCCGCTCGACGTAAAATTTAGACAAAAGGAACGGAAGGAAAACAGTAAAAGTTATAAAAATAAACAAAATAGTGTTATATATGAATATTTTTGCAAAATAATGTTGATTTTATGCAGAAATAGCGTATAATTATGAGCGTGAACTTAATCGGAAAATATTCCGGCAACGGGAAAAAGGAGAATGCAGGATGAAACAGTATCAAAAAATCGTGTTGGCTTATTCCGGCGGGTTGGACACTTCGGTCATTATCCCATGGCTGAAGGAGCATTACGAGGGCTGTGAGGTCATTGCCGTAGCGGCGGACGTGGGGCAGGGGGCGGAGCTGACCGGCCTGGAAGAAAAGGCAATTAAGACCGGCGCTTCCAAGCTGTATATTCTGGACATGAAAGAAGAGTTTGTGGACGATTACGTCATCCCCACCATGCAGGCGGGCGCCGTTTATGAGAATAAATACCTGCTGGGTACTTCTTTTGCGCGTCCGATCATCGCGAAAAAGATTGTGGAAATCGCCAAAAAAGAAGGGGCGGACGCCATCGCACACGGCTGTACCGGAAAAGGAAACGACCAGGTGCGGTTTGAACTGGCCATCAAAGCCTTTGCGCCCAATATGGGCATTATCGCTCCCTGGCGGACCTGGGAAATGAAGAGCCGGGATGACGAGATCGATTATGCCGAAAAGAAGGGCATTCCGCTGAATGTCAGCCGTGAGACCAGCTACTCCAAGGACAAAAACCTGTGGCATCTGTCCCATGAGGGATTGGATCTGGAGGACCCCGCCAACGAGCCGGATTACGACAAGATCCTGGAAATGGGCGTTTCTCCCGAAAAAGCCCCCGACAAGCCCACCTATGTGACGCTGTCCTTTGAAAAAGGCGTTCCGGTGGCGCTGGACGGCAAAAAGATGAAAGCGCTGGACATCATCACCCAATTGAACCAGATCGGCGGCGCCAACGGAATCGGCCTTGTTGACATGGTGGAAAACCGGCTGGTAGGCATGAAGTCCAGAGGGGTGTACGAGACGCCCGGCGGAACCATCCTTTACACAGCCCACGAGCTGCTGGAGACGCTCTGCCTGGATCGGGATACGCAGCATTATAAACAGCAGATCGCGCTGAAATTCGCGGAGCTGGTTTACTATGGACAGTGGTTCACCCCTTTGCGGGAAGCGCTGAGCGCCTTTGTCACCACGACCCAGCAGACCGTCACCGGCCAGGTGAAGCTGAAATTATACAAAGGAAATATCATTCCCGCGGGAACCACCAGCCCCTATTCCCTTTACTCGGAGGAGATCGCCACATTCGGCGAGGACGAGGTTTACAATCAGATGGATTCCCAGGGATTTATCAATCTGTTTGGCCTGCCGATCAAAGTCAAAGCGCTGCTGGACGAAAAAATGGGAAAATAGTCCCGGCTTATGGTATGATTAGCTGGAGCGGCGGATGCACGCCGCCGCAAGCCGAAAAATAAGGGACTGCTTTCATTTTGGAGGGAATAACCATGGTTCTTTGGTCGGGAAGATTTTCCAAAGAGATTGACAAACACGTCAACGATTTTAATTCATCCATTTCCTTTGACAATCGTATGTATGCGCAGGACATCAAAGGAAGCATTGCTCATGCCACCATGCTGGCCAAGCAGGGGATTATCTCCGATCCGGACAAGGACGCCATTGTGGCGGGTCTGACCGGCATTTTAGAGGATATCAACAGCCATAAGCTGGCGTTCGACCCCAACGCTGAGGACATCCACATGTTTATCGAAGCGGAATTGACCGCGCGAATCGGGGATGCGGGCAAGCGCCTGCACACCGCCAGAAGCCGCAACGATCAGGTGGCGCTGGATATGAAGCTGTACTTCCACGACGAAATCGCTCAGATCCTGCCGCTGTGCCGCGAGCTGATCGAAACGCTGCTGGAAAAGGCGCAGGCGCATACAAAGACGGTCATGCCGGGATATACCCACCTGCAGCGGGGGCAGCCGACCACCTTTGCCCATCATCTGATGGCTTATGTCCAGATGTTCCTGCGGGATATGGAACGGCTGAAAGATTGCGACAAACGCATCCTGGACACAATGCCGCTGGGCTGCGGCGCCGCTTTTGGCACCACCTATCCCATTGACCGGAAAATGACGGCAAATCTGCTTGGATTTAACGGCATCTCCTTAAACAGCATCGACGGCGTTTCCGACCGCGATTACGCGCTGGAATTGGCAAGCGCCCTGTCCATCTTTATGATGCACCTGTCCCGCTTTTCGGAGGAGGTCATCCTCTGGTGCAGCTGGGAATTCAAATTTATGGAGCTGGACGACGCCTTTTCTACCGGGTCGTCCATCATGCCCCAAAAGAAAAACCCGGATATCACGGAGCTGATCCGCGGCAAGACCGGGCGGGTCTACGGCGATCTGATGACCCTTTTGACCATGATGAAGGGCCTGCCGCTGGCTTATAACAAGGATATGCAGGAGGATAAAGAAGCGCTGTTTGACGCGGTGGATACGATTAAAATGTGTGTTTCCACCTTTATCCCCATGCTGAAAAGCGCAAAAATCTTAGAAGACAATATGCGCAAGGCGGCGGCCAAAGGATTCATCAATGCCACCGATCTGGCGGATTATCTGGTCAAAAAAGGCTTGCCTTTCCGCGACGCGCATATGGTTTCCGGCCAGCTGGTGGCCTACTGTATTGAAAAAGACATGGTGCTGGAGCAGTTGAGCATGGAGCAGCTCAAAGCGCATTGCGCGCTGTTTGAAGAAGACGTATATCATGCCATTTCGCTGGACACCTGCGTAAAAGAGCGCAAATCTGCCGGCGGACCCGCCCCGGAGGAGGTTGAAAAGCAAATTTCCTGCTCGAAAGCGATTCTGGCCTCCCTTTTATAATTGCCAAAACGGCACCCATACGGAAAGGAGCAACAAAGCTTGAACCATCTGCTGAAACTATCTGATTTGACCGGTCCTCAGATCATCCAAATCCTCGATTTGGCGGACCAGCTAAAATATGAAAAAAAGCATGGCATCGCCCATGATCACAGGCTCAAGGGAAAAACGCTGGGCATGATTTTCGAAAAATCTTCCACCCGCACCCGTGTCTCTTTTGAAGCGGGGATGTTCCAGCTTGGGGGACACGCCCTGTTCCTGTCCAGCCGTGATATCCAGCTTGGCAGAGGGGAGAGCATCAAAGCCACGGCGCGGGTACTCAGCCGCTATGTGGATGGTATCATGATCCGAACGTTTGCCCAGTCGGATGTGGAACAGTTGGCCCAGTTTGGGTCGGTGCCGGTCATCAATGGCCTGACCGATTATTGCCACCCCTGCCAGGTCCTGGCGGATTTGATGACCATAAGAGAGCGAAAGGGAAAACTGGAAGGCTTGAAGATGTGCTACATTGGCGATGGCAACAACATGGCCAACAGCCTGTTGGTCGGAGGGCTGCGGGCCGGCATGACCGTGGCGGTCGCCACGCCGGACGGGTATCAGCCTGATCCGCAGGCGCTGGCGGAAGCCGTGGCATACGGCGAAAAGTTTACGCTGACCAACGACCGGTTCGCCGCGGCAAAAGATGCGGACGTGATCTTCACCGATGTTTGGACCTCGATGGGGCAGGAGGCGGAAACCGCACAGCGGGCAAAAGCTTTCGCCGGGTGGCAGGTCAACCGGGAACTGATGGCCTGCGCCAAACCTGATGTGATGCTCCAGCATTGCCTGCCCGCCCACATGGGGGAGGAAATCGCTGAGGATGTGTTTGAAGAACATGTAGACGAAATCTACGATGAGGCAGAAAACCGCCTCCACGCGCAAAAAGCGGTATTGGTTTTGTGTATGGAAAGAAAATAGTTTTGCAAGACCTCTTGTTGATAGAATATTCCCTATTTGTTCAAAGAAAAAAGAGCCTTTTGGCTCTTTTTTCTTTGGGCAAAATAAAAGGAATGAATGCTGCCGGATTTTGAATCCACGAAAAATCGCGCAGGAAAATCCCGCGCGCTTTAAAAGGTCATTGCTCTTTTTGAAAGGCGATCCGTTCGTCGCCGTTTTCCAGATAGATGATGCCGCATGGCTGATAGCCGTTTTTCTTCAGCGCGTTTTGCATCGGGATGTTATCCCGGTGCGTATCGATGCGGATATTGCCGCATTGGGCAAAGCACCATTGCAGACAAAATGTGGCCACGCCCTTGGCCCTCTTTGCAGAGGCGATTCGGTGTACCACACCGTAAGGCCGGTCATTGAGCCATTTTCCGTTATCGATACGGCGGTAAGTTGGCTCCTCGCCCATGGAAAAATAGAAGGTGCCGACGATTTTATCCCCGTCTACACAAACGTAGCTTTTGCCGGAAGCAATGTCTTTTTCCAACAGCTCCCGCCCGGGATAGCCGTTCACCCACTGATTTGGGTTTCCGTTTTCGGCCATAAAGCGCCGCGCCGCGCTGTAAAGGGAGAGAAGAGTATCCAGGTCTTCCGGACAGGTATGTCTCACTTGCATTTGCGCTTCCTCCTTAACCAACATTCAGATGGCCCTCGGGCAGGATCTGTTTTTTATTGACTTTTCCGGAGCCAGCCGCCAGAGACAGCAGGAAAGAGATGGGGCCGATACGTCCCAAAAACATGGTGGCAATCAAAAGCAGTTTAGACGGCAGGTTGGCAAAAGCCGTGATGCCGACGGACAGGCCCACCGTCGCGAAAGCGGAAGTGGACTCGAACAGAGCGTCTATGGTAGAGGCAGTGGCTCCGCCGTCGTGGGTCGTATAGACAATGACGCCGCAGGCCGTCAGCACCGCCAAAAAGCCGATCAGAACGACCGTCAGGGATTTGTTGACCACCTGCCGTTTGATCCGGTGCTTCATAATGACCGTATCTTCATATCCGCGCGCCACGGAAACGGCGGTCATGATTAAAACGACGATGGTGGTGACCTTAATGCCGCCGCCGGTAGAACCGGGTGCGGCGCCGATAAACATCAGCCCGATAGAGAGGATTTTGCTTCCTTCGTGCATCGAAGCGATATTAATGCTGTTGAATCCGGCGGTACGGGTCGTAACCGACTGGAAGAACGCCGCATTGATTTTTTGCCACACCGTCAGATTGCCCATGGTGGAGGGATTGTTCCATTCCAGCAGCGCGAATCCCAGCGCACCGACAAAAAGCAGGATAGCGGTGGAGAAAAGCACCACCCGGCTGTGCAGCAGCAGCTTTTTGGCTTTGCGATAGTGCAGCAGGTCAAACAGTACCATAAAGCCCAAACCGCCGATGATGATGAGGGCCGATATGACCAGCAGCACATAGCTGCCATTGTAATGGGTCAGGGAAGAATAGAGCCCTTCCCGCCCCAGAAGGTCAAATCCTGCGTTGCAGAAAGCAGAGACAGAAGTGAATACCGAAATGAAAATACCTTCGGGTCCGTATCGGGGCACGAAAGCAGGCATCAGCAGCAGCGCGCCGGCCGCTTCCACCGCCAGGGAGATTCCCACGATCCCCTTGAGCAGATGCGGCGTGTCTTCAAAATTATTGGCGCTGGTAGACTCCTGGGCAAGCTGCAGGGTGCGCAATCCCAGCTTCCTGCGGATCAAAAGGTTAAAAAACAGGGTCAGCGTTACCAATCCCAGGCCGCCAATCTGGATCAGGGCCAGTATCACCCCCTGGCCAAAGAAAGACCAGTGGGCGTAGGTGTCCACCACCACCAAGCCGGTCACACAGGTGGCGGATGTGGCGGTAAACAGCGCGTCAAAAAAATTGGTGCACATTCTGGCTTTAGAAGACAGAGGAAGCATCAGCAGCAGCGTTCCGATGGCAATGACGCCGACAAAACTTCCGGCAATCACCCGCGCGGGGTTGGAAGACAGGGAAAAATGCTTTTTTTCCATAAAAACGTCCTTTCCCGATAAACTATTCCGGCAGAAGAATTTTTTTTGCCTTGCTGATCAGATTTTTGTCATTGCGGAATGTGACCCAGGTATGGGCCTGTTCCAGAGGGATCCATCGGGTCTCGCCGATTTCCTCTTCCTGACGGACAACATGGTCGTTTCGGGCGTGACCCAGAAAATAGACCACCTGTTTTTTTACGTTGGGCTTGGGATAATATTCAACGCTTTGACGGAAATCGCCCTCCAGGTCGATGTCCAGCCCGGTTTCCTCTTTTACCTCCCGCAGGGCGGTCTGCACTTCGGTTTCCCCTTCTTCCATGTGGCCTTTGGGGAAAGACCAGTGGGTGCCATGCCGGTGTTTGATGAATAAAAGCTCTTTCTGGCCGTTTGGTGTAACGCGGTAGACCAGCGCGCCGCAGGATTTTTCCCGTTTCACAGGAGGACCTCCTTTTTGCTCTTTGTTGCGCCTGCTGTAAGCGAAAGCAATGAGATTCCGGTAAATGCAGCATACAGAAACTAATATAGCATATTTCATTGGGAAAAGGAAGAGAAAAGGAATAAATGATGTTTTTTGCAAGATGATTTCGCGCAAAAGGGAGAAATGTGGTATAATCCTTTTATACTACGAAGAAAACCGGGGATGTTTGCGCGCCTTGCCCGCTTTTGATTTGGAAAGCGTCAGCGCCAGGTCTATCCCCGCGATTGGATAGAGGAGGAACAGATTTATGCAGCCATATCAGAATATTCCACCTGCGGGCGGTCAGCAGACCGGATTTCCTCCGCAGGTGCCTCGGGTCCGGCCAAATCCGGCCTATACGCGGGAAAAGCGGCGCTTGCGCCAATCCGCCAATTTTTTTGGCATTTCGGTGATTCTGTATTTCGCAGTGAATATCGGCGCCGGCGTGCTGCTGAACTTTTTGCTCCAGCTGATATACCAGTTTACCGGGCGGCAGCCGTTCGGCAATTCGGAGGTGTCCTACTACCTGTTGAACATGGGCGTTTACCTGCTGTCGTTTACGATTGCTTTCGGCGCATATCTGCTTTTGGTGAAAATGCCGCTGCGGGTCGCCATGCCGTTTCGGCCGGTTCGGGCCGGAACCGTGCTGCTGAGCATTCCCGCCACCTTTGCTTTGTCGATAGCCGGCTCGATTTTAACCTCCCTTTTGTCTGTACTGTTCTCGGTTACCGGATATCAGCCAGTGACAAATGATGTTGCCACGCCGGTAACGCCGGCGGGACTGGTGCTGTATTTTATCCTGTTGGCGGTGTTGCCGGCGGTTGTTGAGGAGATTGCGTTCCGCGGCATCCTCATGCAGTCGCTGCGCCGTTTTGGGGATGGATTTGCGCTGTTGGTTTCGTCGCTGCTGTTTGGCCTGTTCCATCTGAACATGGTGCAGGCTCCTTACGCATTTTTGCTGGGCCTGTGGTTTGGCTACCTGGTACTGCGCACCGGTTCGCTGCGGATTTCCATGGTGCTGCACGCCTGTATCAATTTCTCTGCGGGGGTCATGAGCATCCTGATGGAGGGGATGGGAGAAGAAACGCTGGTTATGGTAAATATGGTGTACATTGTGTTTTGGATTAGCACCGGTGTGGCGGCGACGCTGTTTTTGGCGCTGCGCGCCCACGGTTCGCTTCGGCTTTACCCAGCTCAAACATGGATGCGAACCGGGCAGAAAGTGGGGGTATTCTTTACATCGGTGGCGATGATTTTTGCGCTGTTGGCGATTTTGTTCTTTACACTGCGCAACTTTGTGAGGGTGTAGCATGCGAGAGGAAACCATGCACGAAAGATATATGCGGATGGCGTTGGAAGAGGCCGAAAAAGCCGGCCGCTTATGCGAGATTCCCGTGGGAGCGGTAGTGGTCCGGCAGGGGGAAGTATTGGGCCGCGGGCATAATCTGCGCCAGACCGGACACAGCGCTTTGGCGCACGCGGAGGTGCTGGCCATTGAGGAAGCCTGCCGTCTTACCGGCGACTGGCGGTTGGATGGGTGCGATTTGTATGTGACGCTGGAACCCTGCGCCATGTGCGCGGGCGCCGTGCTCAACAGCCGGATCAGCCGGGTATTTTACGGTGCGTCCGATCCGCGGGAAGGCGCGGTCTGCGGGATGCTGCGCCTGTTTGACCTGCCGTATGGCAGCCGGCCCGACTATGAGGGCGGCGTGCTGGCAGAAGAATGTGCCGAACTGCTGTCGGCTTTTTTTTCACGGCAGAGGATGCGATAAAAGAAACAAATTCCTGATTTTTATAGAATCGGAATGGGTTTTGTGACAAAAAGAAAAGAATGGAGAAGATCCTTCCTTTTTCTTCCGAAAAAGAAGCGGTTGTTCATAATTTGTTCACCATTTTAGGGCCTTCTATGATATAATAAATGGCAGGAAACTGTATTGTACTGTTTCCGGTCAATCCCCCCCCTTTATCATCATTTCTTCTTTTTTCATTTGCCCGCAGGCCCGTTGCCTGCGATTTTTTTTGCCTGAAATTCCACGTTCTCCACGGGGTTTTCCACACATAAAAGGCTGTTTTTACGGGAAAAAACAGCCTTTTTTCGATTTTTGTGACGATTTGCGTGGAAAAATCTTCTGATGAGAGGATAAAATGGTTGAAATATTTGTGGAAAGAGTGGAAATGCAGAATTATTTGCTCAAGTATTACGCATTGTAGAAAAACCGCCTTTTTCCATTGGAAAACAGGCGGTTTTGAATCGATATGATCAAAAATAACAGCAAAATTCACCGGAGAATGCGGAAGAGGACTGGGAATCCGGATAGAAAAAAACAGTCGAATATTGTTCACAGTTTTGTAAATATTCCAGGAGGGTTTTTAACTGCTGCGGCGAATCGGTGGAAACAGAAAAACTGACGGCGTGATAGGAAAACCAGATTTTTTCAATTTGGACGTTGTGCGGCAGATGCTGAATCAGGCCCCACAAACCGCGGAAATCGTAATTTGGCAAAAAGTCAAAGGCAATGGCGCTGTCCAAAAAGGCGATGGAATAATCATAGAGGATCTGATAGGTTTTTTTCTCAAACAAAAGCTGGTTGGCGGAACGGATCTCCTCGCCTGTCTGCAAAAGGATCTGTTTGGCTTTGGGGCCGCTTTGACTGTTAAGCAGGGCGTTCGCACAAAAGCTGCCGCCCCAAAGCAGCGCCAGCGCCAAAAGCGGCGGAAGCAGAATCCGCAGATAAAAAGGCAGTTTTCTTTTTTGAACCACCCAAGGCCCTCCTTTCCGCCGTTTATCCAACGGCGCTTTTTAAAAGTTGCCGGTCTCGTACAAAATAGCAGACAGAGCGGCTAACGGCGCTGTTTCACACCGCAGGATCCGGCTGCCCAAACTGGCGCAGACAGCGCCGGCGTCCTGGGCCAGGCGCGCTTCTTCCGGGGAAAATCCCCCTTCGGCACCGATGAAAACCCCAACCTGCCCGGCGTGGGGGCGCAAGGCCTCTTTGAGAGGAAGACCGCCCTTTTCATAGAAGAACAGCCCTTTTTCCATCCGGCCGAGCATCTGGGCCGCTTCGGGAAAGCGAATCAGCGGGCGCACGGCAGGGATGCGGCCGCGGCCGCACTGCTTGGCGGCTTCCACCGCGATTTTCTGCCAGCGTGCCAGCTTCTTGTCCATGGATTTTTCGTCCGGGCGGGAAATACACCGCTCAGTTAGGACCGGAACGACCTCACTCACGCCCAATTCCACTGCTTTTTGCAGGATCCACTCCATCTTATCCCCTTTGGGCAGCGCCTGGAACAGACGAATGAAAACGGTTGGTTCCGTTTGGGAAGGCTGCCGGGAAAGGATTTCCACCGTGGCGGTTGTCCCGTCGGCCTGCCGAAGGACCCCGTTATAGTCGGTGCCGGCCCCGTCGCACAGGATGAGCGTTTCACCGGCTTCCATCCGCAGGGAACGGCAGATGTGCCGGGCATCCTCCCCGGTGAGGGTGACGAAATCCTCACCGGGCGGGTCGATGTAAAATCTGGGCATAGCTTTATTCCTCCGCGAAGCGGCAGCGCAGCGCCACCCATCCCGCCTCTTCCCGGCGGTCGATGATGCGCATGCCGCAGTCCCGAATGGTTTTTTCCACTTCCACCGACCGCTCATCGATAATGCCGGAGGCGAGGAAATACCCATCGGGCTTCAGAAATTGCCGGATAGAGGGGCACAGCCGAATGATGACGTCCGCTACGATGTTGGCGCAGATGACGTCGTATTGCCCGCTGATCTTATCAGTCAGGTCTCCCTGTACAAAGTGGGTGCGGTCTTCCACCCCATTGAGGGCGGCGTTTTCCCCGGCGATTTTGGCGGCCAGTTCGTCGATGTCTACCCCGTCGGCATGGGAGGCGCCCAGCAGCACGCCGCAAACAGCCAGGATGCCGCTGCCGCAGCCAACGTCCAGCACCGTGCAGCCAGGCGTGACCGATTGCTCCAGAAGTTCCATGCAAAGGCGGGTGGTGGCATGGGTGCCGGTTCCGAAAGCCATGCCCGGGTCCAGCCGCAGGATGATATCGTCCGCCTGCTTTTTGTAATCCTCCCAGGAGGGGACGACGACCAAATGTTTACCCACCCGAATCGACTTATAATATTGCTTCCAGTTGTTTTCCCAATCTTCTTCCAAAAGGCTGCCGCAGGAGATTTCCAGCCGTCCCATGCGGCCCTCGGCGTCGTCGGCTTTCAGTGTGCGCACCATGGCGGACACCGCCGCCAGCGTTTGGGCGCCCTGAGCATTTTTCGGCAGATAGACGATCACCCGGGTCTCCGCGTCCTTTAACGCCATCAGGCTGTCGTCCACATAGTCCCAATGGGGGGTTGTTTCCTCCAGGAATGCCTCAAAATCCTGGGCGTCCTCTACGGCGAAACCGTTGATTCCCAATTCCAGCAGCTTTCCGCACAAAAGCTCTACCCCTTCGGTGGAGGTGTAGATGGAAGCCTCGGTCCACTCCATTTTCCAATACCGCCTTTCTGTTTTTACAGTACCTTTTATTATACACAGAATCGCCGGCAGGGTAAAGGGGAGAATGTGAGGGGGGATTGTGCTTGTGGGGAAAAGATGGTAAAATAATAAAGGAGGGGATGACAATGCTTTCATTTGTGAATGATTACTCGCAGGGGGCCCACGAGGCGATTCTCAACCGGCTGCTGCAGACCAATCCGGAGCCGGTGCCAAATGGATATGGGGCAGACCGTTACTGCGAAAGTGCAAAGGAAAAAATCCGCGCGGCTTGCGAGAGCCCGGCGGCAGACGTTTTTTTCCTGACTGGAGGAACCCAGACCAACGCAGTGGTGATTGACGCGCTGCTGGACGCTTATGAGGGCGTTGTGGCGGCGGATACCGGCCATATCAGCGTGCATGAAGCGGGCGCCATTGAACGCACCGGACACAAGGTGCTGACGTTGCCGCATCACGAGGGGAAAATCGATGCCGCGCAATTGGAGGAGTATCTGCGCGTTTTCTGGAAGGACGGAAACCATGATCACATGGTCTTTCCAGGGATGGTTTATCTGTCTCATCCTACCGAATACGGGACTTTATATACCAAAGAAGAATTGAAAGACATTTCAAAAATCTGCCGGGCCTATGAAATTCCGCTGTACCTGGACGGGGCTCGTTTGGGTTATGGTCTGGCCAGCCCCCAGACAGATATCACACTGCCGGACATTGCCGCTTGCTGCGATGCGTTTTATATTGGCGGCACCAAAGTCGGCGCGTTGTTCGGAGAGGCGGTCGTTTTTCCGCGAGGCGATGCACCCAGGCATTTTCTGACGCAAATCAAGCAGCATGGCGCGCTGTTGGCAAAGGGCTGGCTGCTGGGCATCCAATTTGATACGCTGTTTACCGACCGGCTGTATTGGCGCATCAGCGAGAATGCCATTCAAACAGCCCGGCGGCTGGCACAGGTGCTGGAGGAGGCAGGGATTCCTTTTTATCTGAGATCGCCGACCAATCAGCAGTTTGTGATTTTGGAAAACCGGAAAATGGAGCAGCTGGCCAGGAAGGTGGCGTTTAGTTTTTGGGAAACGCTGGATGAAGACCACACCGCGGTGCGTTTTGTCACCAGCTGGGCCACCCGCCCTCAGGATGTGGAAGCGCTGCGGGAGATTCTGATGCAGGAAATGCAAAAAAAGGCATAAGCGCCAGCGCACGAGCAAATGGATAAAAATGCGATTGGGCCAGGGCCTGCTGTCTGATTGACGGCAGGCCTTTTTGCTTGGCTGGCTTTTTTCGCCCTTTTGGTTTTCCTCTTGCATTTGACGCTGGAAATGATTACAATGAAAAGGCCGCGTTCGGCCTGGTTTTTAGATGCGCCGAAATCCACCCGGGGCAGTCAGTCGCAAGAACCTGACTATAAATAAAAACTACGAGAGGAAAAGAAAATATGAAACATTTAAACGGAAGAGCAATCGCCGTATCGGCGATGATCGCCGCCGTCTACACCGCTGTAAGCCTGGTGCTGTCTTTGGCTTCTTTTGGCGTGGTGCAGATTCGGGTGGCGGAATGTCTGACCCTTTTGCCGGTGCTGTCCCCGTTGGGAATTTACGGTGTTACGATCGGATGCCTGCTGACCAATATCGTAGGCGTCGCCATGGGGCTTACCATGCCGGTGGATATCCTGTTCGGTACGCTGGCCACTTCGATTGCGGCAGTGCTGAGTTATCTTTTGCGGAATGTGCGCATCAAGCGTTTGGCGATTCCCGCCGCTTTGCCGCCGATCCTCATTAACGGACTGATCATCGGCCTGGAACTGACCTGGTTGTCCGGCAGCTTTCAGTGGGATGTGTTTTGGACCTGTGCCGTTTCGGTGACGCTGGGACAAATCATTCCCTGCCTGGTATTGGGCGTGCTGCTGGTTTGGGTGCTGGAGAAAAAGGGGCTGGACCAGAAGCTCTTTGGAAAATAATGGGTCGCGCTGCCAAAAACGGGTGGCTTCCCGGCAGGGGAGGGAGCAAGCGCGGTCAAAAGAAAAGAAAAAAGGCTTTGGGGTTTTCCCAAAGCCTTTTTTGATGTCTGTAAAGAAAGGAAATCACGAAAACAGGTTCATACAAGAGCAATCTATATACATAAAGTATACTATGCTATGTTTTTACGAATCGTTTTGATCCTATTCGCCCATAACGGTGATGTAAACTTTGCGGCGCTGAATACCGTCGAACTCACCGAAGTAAACGTCCTGGGCGTTGCCGCAGACAACGTGGCCGTCCACGATGGGGAACACGGCGTGGTTGCCGCAGAGCATGGATTTCAGATGGCCCGGGGCGTTGCAGCCGATGGCGCCGTAGGAGGGAAGGAAGTGGTTGTGGTTGTAAGAGTCAAAGGTGGGAACCAGCTCTTCCAGCTTCTTTTCGATGTCCACTTCCAGGCAGGCCAGACTTTCGTTGACCAGGATGCCGGTGGTGGTGTGGGCGGTGATGGCGAAAACAACGCCGTTTTGAATACCGGATTCCTCAACAGCTTTGAGGATGTCCTTGGTAATGCGGATCAGCTCAAATTCCTTTTTGCTGATCAGTTCGATGGTAGTGGTTTTGACCATGGCTATTTAACCTCCATTCCCAGCCATTTGAGCGCATTGCCGCCCATGAGCTTGGCGCGGGTATCCGGCCGCATCTCGATTTTCTCCAGGCCCTGCATCATGCGCTGGCTGCGATGACGGGGATTGTTGGATCCGAACATCACTTTATCGGCAAAGTTATGCTCAAACCAGGTGGGACCCCAGGTGCGGTTGAAGATCTGATCCATGAATACCGCCGGAGAATCCATGGGGATGGCGGAGGTGTCGGTATAGACGTTGGGATACTTTAAACACATCATGGCCGTTTCCACCGCCCAGGGCCAGCCGAAGTGGGCCAGGCAGATGCGCAGCTCCGGATATTTTACCGCAACCTCTTCGAAGTTGATGGGTTCTGCGTATTTGATGAGGCAGTCCGGATCCCAGGACATACCAGAGTGGAACATAATGGGCTTATTATACTCCAGGCATTTTTTATAAATGGGATCCATCATCGGGTCGTCCGGGTAAAACGCCTGTTTGGAGGGGTTGAGCTTTAAGCCGGCCAGCTTTTGATCTTTGAATGCGTGCTCCAGCACCTCCAACGCGTCGGGGCGGCGGGGATCCACGCTGGCAAAGCCGATGAATCGGTCCGGCGCGAAATCGACCAGCTGCTTGATCTGATCGTTGGAAACGATCCAGCCGCCGTGGGTGGTGGTCAAGTCCAGCGGAAGCAAGACCAGGCGGTCAATGCCGAAAGAATCCATCTGGGTGAAGGTGACTTCCTCCGAACCATGATCGAAGCTGTTGCCGCCAGAAGGTTTGCCGGTCATGGCGATCGGGCTGTGATCCTGCTCTACTTTTTTCTGGAACACTTCGGTACGGAATTTCCGCTCCGCCGGGTCTTGGGAAATCATGCTGTACCCAGTGGGATGAACATGCACATCAATAACCATATGTATAATCTCCTTTTTAAATTCTAAATTGTATTTGATCCTATTCGCCCATAACGGTGATGTAAACCTTGCGGCGCTGAATACCGTCGAACTCACCGAAGTAAACGTCCTGGGCGTTGCCGCAGACAACGTGGCCGTCCACGATGGGGAACACGGCGTGGTTGCCGCAGAGCATGGATTTCAGATGGCCCGGGGCGTTGCAGCCGATGGCGCCGTAGGAGGGAAGGAAGTGGTTGTGGTTGTAAGAGTCAAAGGTGGGAACCAGCTCTTCCAGCTTCTTTTCGATGTCCACTTCCAGGCAGGCCAGACTTTCGTTGACCAGGATGCCGGTGGTGGTGTGGGCGGTGATGGCGAAAACAACGCCGTTTTGAATACCGGATTCCTCAACAGCTTTGAGGATGTCCTTGGTAATGCGGATCAGCTCAAATTCCTTTTTGCTGATCAGTTCGATGGTAGTGGTTTTGACCATGGCTATTTAACCTCCATTCCCAGCCATTTGAGCGCGTTGCCGCCCATGAGCTTGGCGCGGGTATCCGGCCGCATCTCTAATTTTTCGATACCGTGGGTGTGATTGCGGGGGCTGTTGGACCCATACAGCACCTTGTCGGCAAAGTTATGCTCAAACCAGGTGGGACCCCACTCACGGGTAAAGATATGGCGGAAGAAAACCTCCGGCGAATCCATAGGCACGGCGGCTGTGTCGGTATAAATATTGGGGTATTTTAAGCATAGCATAGCCGTCTCAGTAGCCCAGGGCCAGCCGAAGTGGGCCAGGCAGATGCGCAGTTCCGGATATTTTACCGCAACCTCTTCCACATGCACCGGACGGGCGTATTTCACGAGACAATCCGGCTCGCAGGACATGCCGGAATGGAACATAATGGGCTTATTATACTCTAAGCATTTTTTGTAAATGGGGTCCATCATTGGGTCATCCGGATAAAACGCCTGCTTGGACGGATGGAGCTTTAAGCCGGCCAGCTTTTGATCTTTGAACGCGTGTTCCAGCACCTCCAGCGCGTCGGGCCGATAGGGGTCTACGCTGGCAAAGCCGATGAATCGGTCCGGTGCCGCAGCAACGATCTGTTCGATTTCATCGTTGGAAACGATCCAGCCGCCATAGCGGGTGGTCAAGTCCAGCGGAAGCAAAACAAACCGGTCGATTCCCTCGTGGTCCATGCGGGTGAACAATACGTCGAATTTTTTATTGCTGCCGCCGTTTCCGCCGGAGGGCTTTCCGGTCATGGCAATGGGGGCAGACAAAGCATCTTCCGTCCGCCTCTGGTACACCCGGTCCCGAAACGCGCAGGATTCCGGATCCTGCGCAACCTGCGGATAGCCGGTGGGATGAACGTGCACATCAATTACCATTTGTATTATCTCTCCTTTTTAATACAAAAAATAGGAGCTATCCGTATATTGCGGAACAATCCGCTTGCCGATTAGTACGGATCGAACATGGCGACGATTTTGGCGGACAGGTCCGCTCCCTCTTTCTGGCATTCGGGAATGGATTTCCCGGACATGATTCCGTGCATAAAGCCCGCCAGAAAAGAATCACCGGCGCCGACGGTGTTGACCACTTTCTCCGCCGGGGTAATGCCCGCGCTGTAAAATTCCTTGCCGTCCCAAACCAGCGAACCGTCTTCTCCGAAGGTGGCTACCACCAGGGTGGGACCCAGGCTCTGATATTTCTTCATCAGCTCTTTCACATGTTCATCCCGCTGGGGATAAGACATGAAGGCGTAATCGATGTTTTTCAAAAGGGTCTCGGTTTCGGCGTGCCGTTCGTAGGAGGTGGAAAGGTCAAAAATGATTTTGCATCCGGCCTCCTGCAGCTCGGCCAGGTAAGGATACAATAC
>JBJEQT010000124.1:0-10290 GCA_051881895.1 Oscillospiraceae bacterium | reverse complement strand
GGGGCTTATGCCGTTTTGCAAGCTTTTGCCGTTGGCTTTGGCTTTTTACAGATAATATTCAAATGTGGTAAAAACCCATTTTCCGTCCATTTTTTCGCAGATGAAAGTATAGCTTTTGGGATTTTCGGACTCTCCCGCATCAGGGCCATAAACAATAACAGCCGAAAGGCGGGCGAAAGTATCGGTCACTTCGTCGGTCGAAAAGGTGACATCCTTAATAAAGATATTAGAGCCGCGGCCGGCGGGGACCATGTAAAGAACCCCGTCAATATCCTTACAGACTGGATAATCCTCCAATAGCCGGCAGACGATTTCATCCGAAAAAAATTCACCCAAATAGTTTTTTAATTCTTCATAATTGGAAAAGTAAGGGCTGTTTACCCGCTGAAAAGTATCTTCCGTCCCGGTCAGGGGATTCACCGCTGTGCGGGTTTCGTCCGCCATGGGCATGCTGCCCAGAGCGAACCAGCTGTAAACCTCCATGGCCGGCTCAATCAAATCTTCGGCACTGGTTTTGGCAGGGTCGGCCAGGCCGCCGTTTTGTTCTGTATCCGAAGCGGAATTGCTGACCTCTTCCAGAATGGACAAAGAAGCAGGTGGCAGGCTGATTTCTGACGAACTGGATTTTTCCTGCCGGCTGCATCCGGGAAGAGAAAGTATAGCCGCGACAAAGAAGATCGCTGCGATAGATTGTTTCACAAAAAGTCCTCCTGATCGACTTTGATTTGCTATTATCTTAGTCCCTTTTGAAACAGATTGCAATGGGATTGCCCGGCTGAGAAAAAGAGTTTACAAAATGGTCAGACCTTTGTAAAAAAGAAAAACATATCATCCCCAAAGGGACGGGAAAACAGCGAAGCATGGAAAATGACAGTTGCTTCGAAAAAATACATCGGCAAAAGGTGAGAGGAAGGATCCCGCCTCAGCGCGAGAGAAAAACGACAAAAAGAAGAGCCACGACCACGCGTTTGCGTGTCGAGGCTCTCGACTGGTGCCGCTGACCGGGATCGAACCGGTACGGTTTATTCAACCGAGGGATTTTAAGTCCCTTGCGTCTGCCAATTCCGCCACAGCGGCACGGATGGAAAACTGCTTCCTTATTTTAGTCTATTCCATCCTTATTGTCAAGGGAAAGGAGGGATACTACCCCACGATTTCTTTTCGTTCCCGTCCCTCTTTCAGCAGGCTGCGCATGGTTTCCCGGTCATCCTGCCGCAGCGCTTCGGCATATGCGCCCAACCGGTCAATCAATCCTTCGATCTCCTCCAGCAGGGCAGGTTTGTTGTCGAAAAACAGTTCCGTCCACATGTCCTCGTTCAGGCGCGCTACCCGGGTCATGTCTTTAAAGCTGCCGGCGGAAAAGCCCGCATGGGACAGCGCCACAGGACTTTTGACATAGGCGCTGGACAATACATGGGCCAGCTGGGAAGTCAAAGCGATCATGCGGTCGTGCTCTTTTGGGGTAGAAAGGCGGATACGCCCAAATCCCAGCTGCCGGCACAGGTCGCTGACAGTTTCCACCGCTTCCGGATCGATTCCCGGAGGCGGCGTCAGCACCATGGAAGCGCCTTCAAACAGATCCCCTTTGGAAAAGGCGAAGCCGGACCGCTCGATTCCTGCCATGGGGTGCCCGCCGAGGAAGATAAAGCCGGCCTCTTTTGCTGCAGTTTCGCAGGGGGTGCAGACCACTTCTTTCACGCCGCAGCAGTCGACGACAATCGTTCCGCTGCCAAAATCGAAACGGTGGGCGCAAATATAATCAACCGCCGCTTGCGGATACAGCGCCACCAGCACGAGCCGACAGTCTTTTAGCTGTTCCGGGGCCAGTATGCCGTCGATAGCGCCGCTTTGTAAAGCGTCCCGCAAAACCGCGTCGTCCCGGTCGAATCCGAGGACCATGTGCGATGTCCGGCCCTTAACGGCTTTAGCCAGGGAACCACCGATGAGGCCAAGCCCCACAATCCCGATCTGCATGGCGTTTTTCTCCTTTCTTTTAACGGCAGGCAAAGGGCAGAACCGCCTGAACTGCCTGCATGGTGTCGGCAAACTGGGCAGGGGTCAGGGACTGCTGCCCGTCACATAAAGCGTTGGCCGGGTCGTTGTGTACTTCGATCATCAGACCGTCCGCTCCGGCAGCCGCCGCCGCGATCGCCATGGGCTTGACCATGGAGGCATGACCGGTAGCGTGGCTGGGGTCCACTACGATCGGCAGGTGGGTCA
This sequence comes from Oscillospiraceae bacterium, assembly GCA_051881895.1. Lineage (GTDB taxonomy): Bacteria > Bacillota > Clostridia > Oscillospirales > Ruminococcaceae > UBA3818. The sequence continues at coordinate 8,070 of JBJEQT010000124.1, read as the reverse complement.
TGGCCCGCAGCGCCGGAATAGCGGAAAGATCCAGCGTGTTGCGGGTAGCTGTCTCAAAGGTACGAATGCCGCGTTCACAGAGGATGACCTGCTGGTTGCCGCCGGCCATGATGTATTCGGCGCTCATCAAAAGCTCCTGCAGCGTGCTGGACAGACCCCTCTTGAGCAGGATCGGCTTATGCAGCTTGCCCAGCTCCTTGAGCATCTCGAAGTTCTGCATATTCCGTGCGCCTACTTGAATGACGTCCACTTCTTCGAACAGATACAGCTGAGATAAATCCATGATTTCGGTTACGATGGGAAGGCCGGTTTCCTTTTTGGCTTCCAGCAAAAGCTTGATGCCTTCTCCACGCAGGCCCTGGAACGCATAGGGAGAAGTACGGGGCTTAAAAGCGCCGCCGCGCAGCATGGAAGCGCCGGCCGCCTTTACGTCTGCCGCTACCGAGCACAGCTGCTCGCGGGATTCGACCGAGCAGGGCCCCGCGATGACCGCGAAGTTTCCGCCGCCGATTTTGGCGCCGCCCACCTCGATCACCGTATCATTCGGATGGAATTTTCGGTTGGCATTTTTGTAAGGCTCCTGAATCCGCTTGACCGTCTCTACGATTTCCAGCGCGCTCAAAGCGTCGATGTCCACCGCGGAAGTATCGCCTACCAGGCCCAGAATAGTGGAGCTCTGGCCCTGGCTTTGATGGATGTCCAGACCCATGCCGCGCAGGCGCTTCATCAGTTCTTCTACCTTATTGCCGTCGGGATTTTGCTTTAATACGATTACCATATTTTTTCCTCATTTCCTTTTGTTTTTGACAAGAAAAAAAGTTCCGCAGCTGTTTCGCTGCGGAACCGTATCCTGCTTCTTTTTGGAAGAAAGAGATTACGAAAGTTCCCGTTTTGCAGCGACAGCAACATAAGCCTTGCCGTAAAAGTAAGCAAAGCCGTAATAATAGTATGCCGCTGTCATGGTAAAACGGTCCATAACGCTTCTCCCTTCCGAATTTATTGACAGTATACCACGGGAAAGCGTAAAAGTAAAGAAAAAATTTTGCGCTTTAAAGCGAATTAGTGAAATGGTATATTTCATCGCTTTTTTTTCTCCTATTTTTGTGGTACAATGTCCAAGAAAGAAGCTTAGGAAAAGAGGAATTCCGGATGGAATTTATCATTTGCAAAGAACCCAAGCACCATTTGGACCTTCTGCTTCTGGCCGATCCTTATGAGCCGATGATTGACCGGTATCTGCCGCAGAGCATTGTGATAACGGCGGTGGAACAGGGCCGGACGGTTGGTCTGGTTGCCTATTGCCAGGTGGGAAAAGAAAGATGGGAGATCAAAAATCTCGCGGTGGAAGAGGCCTGGCAGAAAAAGGGAGTGGGACGGGCGCTGGTACAGCAGGTCAAAGACCGCTTGCCGGCAGGTGCGGAACTTTTGGTCGGTACGGCACAAACTTCATCCGGCAACTTGATTTTTTACGAAAAATGCGGCTTTGCGTATGATCATACCATCCGCGGCTTTTTTACAGATTTTTATCCGGACCCGATTTGGGAGGGAGAAGAGCAGTGCGTTGATATGATCGTTCTGCGCCAAACGATTGATCGTGAAATGGAGGACGGAGATTTTTACCATGAAAACTAATTTTCATACCCATACTGCCCGATGCGGTCATGCGTCGGGCATGGATGAAGAATATGTCCAAAGCGCTATCCGGGGCGGTTACCAGATCCTGGGATTTGCCGATCACAGCCCGTGGCAGTTCGCCAGTTCCTATCGCTCCCATATGCGGATGGATCCGGGGGAACAATTTCAGGATTATCTGAGCAGTATCCGGGCTTTGCGCCAAAAGTACCGGGATCAGATCGATATCCGCATTGGGCTGGAATGCGAATATTTTCCGCCGTATATGGATTGGCTGCGCCGTGTGATCCAAACAGAAAAGATCGATTACATTATTTTGGGCAACCACTTTGAATACAGCGAAGAGCGGCGCTTTTATTTTGGCCGCGAGGTGGTGGATGAACAGACGCTAGACCGTTATGTGAACAGCGCCCTGGAGGGCATGGCAACGGGTTTGTACGCTTATCTGGCCCATCCGGATCTGTTTATGCGGGGGTATCCCTCCTTTGACCGGCACTGCGAAAAGGCCAGTGTTCGTTTATGCCGTGCCGCAAAGCAGATGGGATTTCCGCTGGAGTACAATTTATGCGGCGCGCTGGATGACAAACGCACCGGAGAAGAGCATTATCCGCACCATCTGTTTTGGCAGATCGCCGCGGCTGAGGGCTGCGACGTTATCATCGGGGTAGATGCCCATTCCCCCGGCGCCCTGGAGGATGACAGCCTGCGCCAGGCGGGTATCCGCCTGTTGGATGGGTATGGCGCCCGGCTGATTGAGCGCATTTCTTATTTGAATACCAACGGGTGAAAGGGAGAGGACACATGGAAAAAGAAAAAATGGACCGCATCAGCCAATTGTCCCGAAAGGAGCGGACAGTCGGCCTGAATGAGGAGGAAAAAAAGGAGCAGGCGGCCCTGCGGAAAGAATATCTGGACGCAATCCGCCAAAGCTTGACCGGTACGCTGGAGAATACTTATTTGGTAGATGAAAAGGGCAATTCTCACAAACTGCACCGGCGCCCTTGACAGAGGAGATTTCCACTGTTCCGTTTGGTATTTTTTGCTCATAAAAAATACCCGTCATTTTATCAATTTTACTGAGGACCGTTTCTGAAAATGGTCCCCCAATTCGGAATTTGCAGGAGGAGAGAGCTGTGAAAGCATCTGAGATGATGGAGAAGATGATTTCTTTTTCAAACGGAAATCTCCACGACATTGACCATCTGATTCGTGTGTGGACATATGCGAAGACAATAGGCGAACTGGAAGGACTTGATCCCGAAACGATGTTTATCCTTGAAGTGGCGGCAATCACACACGATATTGCCTGCCCGCTTTGCCGCGATAAATATGGAAATACAAATGGAAAGCTCCAGGAAGCTGAAGGGAGCCAAATGGTCAAGGAATTTCTGAATGGCACCGGGCTGACAGATACACAAATCAATCGAGTTGCCTTCCTTGTAGGGCACCATCACACATTTAAGGGCATTGAAGGTATCGATTGGCAGATACTTGTTGAGGCAGACTACATTGCCAATGCGTCGGAAAACGGTTATAACGAGCAGAATATACAGAATTTTCTAAAAACAAACGTTAAAACCGAATCGGGGAAACGACTGATCGGTGAAGTATTTTGCCTTTGACCCGTCCCTGTGCATAGGGCCATCAAAAAGACTCGCCGAAAAAAGGGCCTTAACCCTGTGCCCCTTTCAGTATTTCGTCGAAGAATCCGGCGAAAAGTGCAGAATCAGATAAAATGGTAAAAAGAAGATTCCACTGCTGCCGTTGACAAGAGATTGTCAATAGTGGTATTCTAAAAAGACAACCAATGATCGACACCGTCAACGAGGAGGAAAAGGGTATGAGCGAAAAGCAGGTTTCCGCATCGGTAATCCGGCGGCTGCCGCGTTACTACCGCTTTTTGGGAATGCTTGCGGAAAATGGCGTGCATCGGATCTCATCCGGGGAGCTTTCGTCCAAAATGGGGCTGACCGCATCCCAGATCCGCCAGGATCTCAACTGTTTCGGCGGCTTTGGCCAGCAGGGTTATGGATATAACGTAACGGCCCTGCGGGAAGAAATCGGCAAAATCCTGGGATTGAGCCTTCCGAAAAAAACGATTTTAATAGGGGCCGGCAATCTTGGCCGCGCCATTTTGGCCCATATGGAGTTTGCCGAGAAAGGATTCACCATCGCGGGAATTTTTGACCGGGATGAAAATTTTGTAGGCGAGATTCTGGAGGGACTTCCCATTCAGCACACAGATGCGCTGGAACAGTTTTGCCAAAAGGAAAAACCGTCGGTTGCCATTTTGTGCGTGCCCAAAATGGCCTCGCAGGACCTGGTTCGCCGTTTGGTGGGGCTGGGTATCAAAGGATTCTGGAACTTCAGCCATTATGACATCGGCGTGTATTATCCCGATGTCGCGGTGGAAAATGTCCATCTGGGCGATAGCCTGATGACGCTGTGCTATGAAATGCAGGCTTTGGAAAACAAAAAAGGGGAGTAAATCTTTTGAGGTCCGGCTCAGGCCGGACCTTTTTTACCAAACGAGGAGGAAAATAAATGCAGACACAAACGACAGCCTATCCGGCGGATAAAAAGCAGCTGTACCCACTGTTGACTTCTCAGCTGTCCGGGCTGATTGAGGGCGTACCCCACCGGATTGCCAACCTGGCCAACGCTTCCGCTTTGCTGATGGAAGCGCTGGATGATATTAACTGGGCCGGTTTTTACCTGATGGAAGAAGGACGGCTGGTGCTGGGCCCATTTCAGGGGCGTCCTGCCTGTATTGAGATTCCGGTGGGAAAGGGAGTCTGCGGAACAGCGGTGGAAAAAGACGAGATTCTGCTGGTAGAAAATGTCCATGATTTTCCCGGCCACATCGCTTGCGACAGCGCTTCCAACTCGGAAATCGTCCTGCCGCTTCACGCCGGCAAAAAGGTCGTCGGTGTACTGGATATCGACAGCCCCACCTTTGCCCGTTTTGATGAAGAAGACCGGGAGGGGCTGGCTAGCTTTGCGCGGATCGTGGAAAAAATGCTGGAAGAAAATTTGTAATCTCTGCGGAAGAAAACACAAGGCAAAGAAATGAAAAAAGCATCTGTGCGGCCCAGCCGCACAGATGCTTTTTGATTATGATATTTGAATCTCACATATCGAAAACAGCGCCGCTTTTCCCGCTAGGAATACTTTGTTTCCGGCCATCCGGCAATATAAAGTGCCGCCCCTTGCCGATGCCTGGTAAGCAACGAGAGATGTTTTTCCTAATTGCTTTGCCCAGTAGGGGATAATATGGCAATGGCCGGAACCGCATACCGGATCCTCCAAGACGTTCAGCTTAGGCGCAAAGCTTCTGGAGACGCAATCCGTATCCTTTCCGGGAGCAGTGACCTGAAGCAGCAGACCGTCCAGCCCGAGCAGTTTTTCCATGTCCGGTGAAAGATTTCGGACGATGTCTTCGCTTTCAAACACACAAAGCAGATCACGCCCCATATAGGCCTCTGTGGGTTTTGCACCGATTGCTTCTTCCATTTCTTCAGTAACGGCAACGGGTTTTAATTCATACGCGGGAAACTCCATTTCAAACAGGCCATCTTTTTTTGATACGATAATATCACCGCTTAAAGTGGTGAACGTAACTTTGGTGTCTTGGGGAAGATAGTGGTTCAATAAAACATATGCGCACGCGAGGGTCGCGTGGCCGCAGAGATCGATTTCCCCGCCGGGCGTGGAACCAGCGAAGATGAAATTTGTCGCCTTCCTTTACGGCAAAAGCGGTTTCAGAAAAGTTGTTTTCTTTTGTGATGTTCATCATCAGCTCGTCCGGCAGCCATTTGTCGAGAATACATACAGCAGCCTGATTGCCGTGAAAGACCTGATCGGTAAAAGCGTCGACGATATATTGTTTCATTCCTGTTGCCAGCCTCCTGACCAAATCATTTTTATATGAAAGACAGCTTATCAAAATCAGAAAAGATTGTCAATTATCATCACGTCCGGTGTGTTTGACCAGTTTTACAATTAAAAAATAACTTCTGGATATCAGAATTGCCGGCTTTTGGGAGAATTTCAAAAGCGGCGATTTTCAAATAATCATACAATTTGCAGTAAAAAGGTTGAAAGACAAGCGAAAAACGCAACAATATGCAATAAAATGCATAATATGCAAATAAATATTGAAAAAACCCTTGACAAATGAATTTTAATACGATAATATACACTCATACACTCGAACAGAGAGCAACACACTGTCAATGATGAAAGAAGAGAAACTATGATTACGGTCGAAGAAATCAAAAAGAAAGTAGCCGACGGCAAAGAAGAGGCTTTGCAGTGTCTGGTAGAGGCGATTCAGTCCCCCAGCCCTACAGGAAGCGAACTGCCGATGGCGCTGACCATGAAAAAATGGTTGGATAAGCTGGACATTCAGGTTGATACCTATGAATATCAAAAAGACCGACCCAACTTTATTGCGAAGTGGAAGGGCAGTCAGGCGGGAAAGACCTTTTTGTTCAACGGGCACATGGATGTGTTTCCCGCCACGGAAACGGAGGATCCCAGTTATAACGCTTGGTCTGGCGAAATCAAAGACGGCTTTGTTTACGGCCGAGGCACCAGCGACATGAAAGGCGGCGACTGCGCAGCCCTGATGGCGGTGAAATTCCTCAAGGAGATGGGCTTTGACCCCAAGGGCAGCATCGTGCTGAACTATGTATCTGATGAGGAGAGCGGCGGCGAACACGGCATCCTCTCCCTTTTGAAGGATAACCTGATCCAGGCGGATTTTGGGATCAGCATGGAGCCCAGCAGCAAGGATCATCATACGACCGATTTGATGATAGGCCATGGCGGCGTGTATCCGTGCCAAGTGATTGTATACGGAGACGGCGGCCACGCGGCCAAACCCATCAAAGCGGGCGACAAAGACAACAAATACGGCGGAGAGGACGCAATCAAAAAGGCCATGAAAGCGGTGGCCGCCCTGAATAAACTGGCTGATGAGGTCATCGCCAAAAAGCCGGTGACAGAATATGGTCAATCCCACATGGCGGTGACCAAAATAAACGCGGGCATCGCGGTGAATAATTATCCGCGGCGAGCCGAAATCTGCATTGACCGACGATATATGCCCAACGAAACACCGGAATCGGTGGACGCGGAAATCATTGCCGCGCTGGAGGAGGTCAAAAAGACCGATCCGACGTTTGAATATGAGTTCCATAACCATTATGAGCCGGATACCCCCGTATTCGTTAACGACGAAAACAGCGATATCGTAAAAGCCATCGACGCCAGCTGCGAAGCGGTCTGCGGCAGAAAGCCCAAGCACTTTACCAAGGTGGGCGGATGCGACGTGGCCTATATCAAAAAGGCGATCGGCGGCGATTATCCCTGGTTTGGCCCCGGCACAGATGAAATTGCCTGTGCGGATGAAAAGGTTTCGATTGAAAATTATCTCAATTGCATTATGGTTTATATGGCCACATTGGTTCAAATGATGGGCTGATCAAGAATAAAACAATATCATATAGCAAGAAAGGAAATGACGAACACAATGAAAAAGATTTTGAGCCTGCTGATTGCAGCAGCAATGGTATTTACTCTGACCGCCTGCAGCGGTACAACCACCAGCAGCACCCCTGATAAAAGCGAGGCCGCCAGCGGCGCCCAGAGCGCTTCGGAAAGCAAAACGGACGACGTGCCGGTTTATAAAGCTTTGACAAACGCCACCTTCCCGCCTTTTGAAACCATCGATGAAAACACCGGTGAAATCATTGGCTTTGATATGGACCTGATTGCCGCGATCGGTGAGGACCAGGGCTTCCAAGTAGAGTTCGTTGACATGGCGTTTGAATCGCTGATTCCTGCGATCGAAACCGGCAACGGCGACATCATCGCAGCTGGTATGTGGAGCGGCGACCCGGAGCGTATTGCCAGAGTAGACTTCTCCGATACTTATTGGGTTGGCGGTGCTGCGCTGCTGGTCAAAACCGATAATACGGCAATCACTTCGATGGATTCTCTGAACACCGAGATGAAAGTAGCGACCCAGATTGCAACCAACTATGCCGACGACCTGCAGGCGATGGTGGACGAAGGTACCTTGGGCGAGGTCGTGATTCTGGACGGATTTGATACCTGCGTTCTGCAGCTGATGAACGGTGACGTAGATGCGGTAATGGCCGGATTTGATATCGTAAATTCTTACATGAAACAAAACCCGGATAAGCTGAAAGTAATCGGCGATGCGGACACTTACGAAGAAATGGGATTTGCCGTTCAAAAGGGCAATGCTGAGCTGCTGGAAAAAATCAATGCCGGCCTTGCCAATGTAAAAGAAAACGGTGTTTATGACGAATTGGTCAAAAAATGGGAAATGTCCTGATTTTGACAAAAAGAACACCACCCGTTGGGGTATACTGTAACCACGTTGCAGCCCGCGGGAGGTGTTCTTTT
>JBJEQT010000123.1:0-10304 GCA_051881895.1 Oscillospiraceae bacterium | reverse complement strand
CGGCCGATACCTTTCTGCTCACGGGTAATGCAGATGGAGCCGCCGCCAATACCGACTTTTACAAAGTCCGCGCCGGCCTCGGCCAGGAACAGGAATCCCTCCCGGTCTACCACGTTTCCGGCGCCGATTTTGACCGAATCGCCGTATTTGGCGCGCGTCCAGTCCAGGGTGCGTTTTTGCCATTCGGAGAAGCCTTCGGAAGAGTCGATGCACAGAACGTCTGCGCCGGCCTCGACCAGGGCGGGAATCCGTTCTTCATAGTCGCGGGTATTGATACCGGCTCCTACGACGTAACGTTTGGAAGCGTCCAAAAGTTCCAGCGGATTTTCCTTATGCGAATCATAGTCTTTGCGGAACACCATGTACACAAGCCGCTGATGGTCATCGATAATCGGGAGGCTGTTCAGCTTATGGTCCCAAATGATATTGTTGGCTTCTTTGAGGGTAATGCCTTCTTTGGCGTAAATCAAGTTTTCAAAAGGCGTCATGAACTCGGACACTTTGGTATCAGGATCCATCCGGCTGACGCGGTAATCCCGTCCGGTAACGATACCCAGCAGCTTGCCCTCAGCGGTACCGTCGTCCGTTACGGCAACGGTGGAGTGACCGGTTTTGGCTTTTAAATCCAAAATATCTTTTAAGGTCTGGTCAGGGCGGATATTGGAGTCGCTGCGGACGAAACCGGCCTTATAATTTTTCACACGGGAAACCATGGCAGCCTCGTCTTCGATCGACTGAGAGCCGTAGATGAACGAAATACCGCCTTCACGCGCCAAAGCGATCGCCATTTTTTCGCCGGAAACAGCCTGCATGATCGCAGATACCAGAGGGGTATTCAAGGTCAGCGCGGGTTCCTCTCCTTTTTTGAATTTGACAATAGGGGTCTTCAAACTGACATTGTTGGGGATACATTCCGCAGAAGAGTACCCGGGAACCAGAAGATACTCACTAAAAGTATGAGAAGGTTCTTCATAAAAATATGCCATAACGTCCATTCTCCTTATCCGCTGAAACAGAACAGCTTATCCTTTTTTATCCTGAATTTTGCCTTTGATATTACCTTGTATTATAGAAAAAATAGCGACAAAAGTCAACCGCTGACGGCCAGCTCTTTTCTTTGATTTTTTACGGATTATTCATCGATTTTTGAACAAGTGTGGTATGATAAAATAAGAAAAGAAGATTGTTCCTCTCCGCGAGACAAAGGGGAAGATGAAAATACAGCCAAAAGGGAAAAGATAGACGTTTTGGGTTGATAGGAGGAGTTCGATGGCTGCTTTTGTAACGATGAAAGATGTGGTAAAAGAGTACAAAATGGGCGAGGTTACAATCGCTGCGGCAAACGGTGTAAACTTTGAAATTGAAAAAGGAGAATTCTGCGTGATTGTCGGACCGTCCGGCGCCGGAAAAACCACGGTATTGAATATTCTGGGCGGAATGGACAACTGCACCAGAGGCAGCGTAATCGTAGACGGAAAAGACATCAGCCGTTTTTCCGCCAAAGAATTGATCGAGTACCGGCGGCTCGACATTGGATTTGTGTTCCAGTTTTATAATCTGGTTCAGAATTTGACCGCCAAGGAAAATGTGGAACTGGCTTCGCAGATTTGCCCGAACCCCGTGGATGCGGCCCAGATCCTGGAAGAGGTGGGGCTGGGCGGACGGCTGGACAACTTTCCGGCGCAGCTTTCTGGCGGCGAACAGCAGCGGGTTGCCATTGCACGCGCTCTGGCCAAGCGGCCGAAGCTGCTTTTGTGCGATGAGCCAACCGGCGCGTTGGATTATCTGACCGGAAAAAGCATTTTGAAACTGCTGCAGGACACCTGCCGGAAAAGCGGAACCACAGTTGTGGTAATCACCCACAACTCCGCTTTGACGCCGATGGCAGACCGGATCATCCGCATAAAAAATGCGCGGGTGGAATCCATGGAGAAGAATATTCACATCGTACCGGTGGAGGCGATTGAGTGGTAACGCGTCAAAAACGGAATAAACGCAGCAAAAATGCTTTTGTAAAAGATATTTTCCGGGAAATATTCAAAACAAGAAATCGTTTTCTGTCCATTTTTTCCATTATAGCCATCGGCGTTGGATTTTTCGCGGGATTAACTGTTTCCGGACCGGATATGAAGCTGACGGCCGATACGTATTTTAACGATCAGAATCTCAGCGATTTTCGTCTGGTTTCCACGCTGGGATTTACGGATGATGATGTACAGGCTTTGCGGGAAATACAAGGAATACAGGCGGTGGCGCCGGGGCACTGGGTCGATACGGTCCTGGAAGTGGAAGGAGACAGCGAGGTCGTCAAAGTCATGGGTTATGATTTTGACAGCCTGCAGGCAGGAGAAAAAGACATGATGAATGTCCCTCTTTTGCTGGAGGGGCGGTTCCCGCAGTCTCCGAGCGAATGCGTGGTAGAGGCTACGGAAGCGATCTCGGGAGTTTCTTTCCGGGTGGGGGACAGCATTACGCTGACATCCGGAAAAGCCGATGTTGACCTGACAGATACCTTGACCGGTAACCGGTTTACCATTGTCGGCATTGTTCAAAGTCCGCTTTACATTAGCATCAACCGCGGAACGTCTACCATTGGAAGCGGAAAGGTCAACGCATTTATCATGGTGCCGAATGAGGCCTTTTTAGAGGATTGTTATACCGAAATATATCTGCGTGCGGATGGCGTGGAAACGCTTTCATCTTATTCTCAGGAGTACCGCCGGCAAATTCTGTCGCTGACGCCGTCGATGGAAGAACTGGGAGAAGAACGGGCACAGATTCGGCTGGACGAGGTTCGAAAAGAAGCGGATGAAAAAATCGCCGACGCCCAAAAAGAATTGGACGACGGCATTGTGACCCAGCAGAAGGAACTGTCGGATGCGCGGCAGGAATTGGAGGATGCCCGAAAAGAACTGGAAGACGGCGAAAAAGAACTGGCAGACGCCACACAGAAATATTACGACTCTATCGCCGAAGCGGAAGAGCAGATTGCGCAGGCACGGCAGGAATTAAATGACGGTGAAAAAGAATATTTGTCCGGCCTGCAGGAGTATGAAAAGGGCGAGGCGAATTACGAAAAGGCGTTGGCTGATACCCTCCCGCAGCTGGAGGCGGCGGAAAAGACCCTGGCGCAGAAAGAACAGGAACTGTCACAGGGACAGGCGCAGTACGATCAGGTGCGGGCGCTGGTGCCCGGCGAAGAAACGGTTTCGTCCATTCTGGCGGACCCTTCTGCGGATCCGGCAGGCACGGCGCGGGTTGTGGGGCAACTCTCAGCGCTGGCACAGGCAGACGCGAGCCAGGGATGGGCGGGGGATCTGGCTGGCTACCTTTCCAACCCGGCGGGGATGACCCAGCAGGGAAACGCTTATCATTTGGCAGTGATTCGCCAGGTCAACAGCGAATTGGCGCAAAATGAGGCTGCCCTTGCGGACGGTTGGACGCAGCTGAACGCGGGGAAACAGCAGATTCTCCAAAGTAGGCAGCAGCTTGACGATGTTGGCAGGCAGCTGGACGATGCTTATGAGCAGCTCAAAGCGGCCCGTGCGAAATTGGATGACGGATGGGCACAATTGGCTGAAAAAGAGCAGGAATTCCGGGACGGAAAAGAAGAGGGATGGCAGGAGATCCTGAACGCCCGTCAGGAATTGGCCGACGGATGGCAAAAGCTTGCCGACGGAGAAAAAGAATATGAAGAGGGCAAAGCGGAATCGGACCAGGAGATCGCCGACGCCCAAAAAGAACTTGACCAGGCGAAAAAAGATCTGGAAGAGCTGAAAACGCCGGAATGGTATGTTTTTGATCGCACCGATTATCCCGGCCATTCAGATTTTGGTGATGATGCGGACAGAATTTCCGCCATTGCAAAGGTTTTTCCGGCATTTTTCCTGTTAGTAGCCGCGTTGGTTTGCCTGACGACCATGACCCGGATGGTGGAAGAACAGCGCACACAGATCGGTACATTAAAAGCGCTGGGCTATCGGTCCGGGGCAATCGCTTCCAAGTTTCTGATTTATGCGCTGGTGGCGACGATTGCAGGAAGCATTACCGGACTGGCGGTTGGCATGTATCTGTTCCCGACGATCATCTATAACGCGTATGGAATCCTTTACACGATGATACCGGCCCGTACACCTTTTTGGCTTGGAACCGCCGCTGCTTCTACGTTTGCTGCCGCTGTGACGGTTTTGGTTACCGTTTTGTTTTCGTGCGGGCATGCCATGAAAGAACAGCCTGCTTTGCTGATGCGCCCCAAAGCCCCGCAGGCAGGGAAAAGGGTGCTGCTGGAGCGGATCGGATTTTTGTGGAACCGGCTTTCTTTCAGCTATAAGGTCACATTCCGCAACCTGTTCCGGTATAAAAAGCGAATGCTCATGACGGTGGTTGGCATCGCCGGATGCAGCGCTTTGATGGTCACCGGATTCGGTATGTATGATTCCATCCGAGATATCGTGGGAATTCAGTTTGGAGAATTGTATCACTATGACCTGACAACGGTTTTGCAGGAGGACATTTCCGATCAGGAAAAGGACCGGGTGGAAGCCATTTTGTTTGACAATGAACAGGTGAGCCAGTCCATGTATGTCCGGCAGGAATCGATGACAGTCAAATCACCCAGCGGAAAATCCTATGACATTTACCTGTTTGTGGCAAAAGATCCCGACCGCCTGGATGATTTCATTACGCTTCAAACCCGCCGGGGGAAAAATCCGCTTTCCTTATCGCAGGAAGGCGTGATCCTTACCGAAAAAATGGCGTCTTTTCTCGGCGTGGAAGCGGGGGACAGCATCACGGTGACAGACACAGAGCATCAGTCTTATACCGTTGTCGTCAATGCGATTACAGAGCATTATACCAACAACTATCTTTACATGACGCCGCAGGCATATGAGAAATCGTTCGGGCAGGCGCCATCATACAATATGGTGCAGTCTGTTCTGGTACAGCCAAGTGAGCAGGTGCAAGAAGAGATTTCCAGCCGGCTGGTCTCTTCCGACAGTGTGCTGGCGATATCAGACACCGCTACAGTCAAAGACCAGTTTAAGGATATGATACACAGCATGACCTATGTTATGCTGGTGCTGATTGTTTCCGCCGGATCGCTGGCATTTGTTGTTTTATATAACCTCTCAAATATCAACATTACCGAGCGGGTACGCGAAATTGCCACCATTAAAGTGCTCGGATTTAACGATAAAGAAGTGTCCGCCTATATTTTCAGGGAAAATATTTTCCTGACCCTGTTAGGAGCGGTGATTGGGTTGGGGCTGGGAGTTCTTTTGCACCATTATGTAGTCATCACAGCGGAGACAGACATCGTAATGTTCGGCCGAACGATCAAATGGGCCAGCTTTGTTTACTCCGCGGCACTGACGATGGCATTTTCCTTCCTGGTCAATTTGGTGATGCATTTTAAACTAAAAAAGGTCAGCATGGTGGAATCTTTAAAATCCATTGAATAGCTTGCAATAAAAAAGAATCTTTTTTGCACTTATTGATTAAAGACCCGTTCCGTCTGCGGCATATTTTAGGAGGGATTTTTGTGAAAAAAAAGATGGTATCAGTAGGCCTTTGTATGATTTTGATTCTGTCCGTTTTAACCGGCTGCAATTCTGCCAGTTTGTCAGATAAAGCCGCCTCTCAGCCGTCCAATATGATGATGCAGGGAGAAGGCGCTGCCCCGGAGCAGGAAACAGCGGAATATTTTACCGGCTCCGACGGTACGTTCACATCTTCCGATACCATGCTTCAAACCAGTGCGCAGATGAATCGAAAAATTATCTGGACGGTGGACATGGAAGCCCAAACACTGGAATTTGATCGCTTCTTGTCGGATTTGGAGCAGGCAATTCAGCGCTTTGGCGGCTATCTGGAGGGATCTTCCGTCAGCGGCAGCTCCATTGAGTACCACATCAACCGGGAAGGGACGATGGTCATCCGGATACCGTCCGGCAATCTGGATGATTTTTTGGCGCAGGTCGGAACGATTGGCACCGTTACCTACACCGGTAAATCCTCTGAGGATGTAACGCTTGATTATATCGACGTGGAGTCCCGGATTGAGGCGCTGGAAGTGGAGCAGGAGAGGCTGCTCGCTTTGCTGGAATCGGCGCAGGATCTGGAGGCAATCATTCAACTGGAGAGCCGCCTGTCTGAAGTGCGGTACCAGCTGGAAAACTACCATTCCGCCAAAAACAGATACGATAGCCAGATCGAGTACAGTACGGTGAATTTGTATGTGCGGGAAGTGCAGCGGGTAACCACGGTGCACGACCAGTCGGTTGGGCAGCGGATCGCCGCCGGTTGGTCGGACACGCTGTACCGTCTGAAAAGCGGATGTGAAAATTTCTTTGTATGGTTTGTGGTGAATTTGCCGTATTTGCTGATTTGGGCGGCTTTTGCGGGAATTGTAATTTGGGTGTGCCTGCACTGCGTGAAAAAGCGCCGCCAAAAGGCAGCTTTGCCAAAACAGGGCCATGCGAACGGTGCCGGGACGGATTCCGCCAAAGAGGAAAAATAAAGAGTCTGATTTCAGACGGTTCAACACGTGAAGAACGGGGCAATGCGCTCGGAAAAACAGGCGGACTATACACGGCAGCCTTGGAAAACAGATGTAAAAAAGGCCCGGATACAGAAATTTTCTGTATCCGGGCCTTTGTATTTTTTGCGTCAGATTACAAAAACGTGTCAAGAACTAATTTCACGACCAAAAGCCCCATTGCGGTGAGGAGAATCGGACGGATAAATTTCCCGCCGATTTTTATGGCCATTTTTGTGCCGAGGTAATTGCCGAGAATCGAACACAGCGCCGCGGGAATGCCCAGCAAAAACAGAACATCGCCGTGGTAGATATAAGCGATGAGCCCTCCGATATTAGAAGCCAGGTTGACCAGTTTGGCATTTCCGCTGGCGTTGATTAAGGAATAGCCAAGAAAAGCGGTAAAGGCCATCACCATGAATGTTCCTGTTCCGGGTCCGAAAAAGCCATCGTATCCGCCGATGACAAGGCCAATCAAGGCGCTGCGCAGATATAGGCTTTTACCGGTTACCTCTTCCTTTTCTTCTTTTCCGATGTTCCGGTTTAACACCATAAAAATTGCGACAGCGGGTAAGAGGATGGTGGTGCAGTACTGCAGCGTCTGTGCGGATAAGGCCACCACCAGACGCGCTCCCATCCAGGAACCGATCAAAGACATGACCGCGCATACAAAGCCAGGCTTCCAATGGATAAATCCGCCGCGGCCATAGTTAAATGTAGCGATCGCAGTGCCAAAACTATTGCCGAATTTATTGGTGCCATATGCGATGTGAATCGGAACGCCGGCAAACATGTACGCCGGCAATGTGATGATTCCACCGCCGCCCGCTACTGCGTCCATGAATCCGCCTAAAAAAACCAGAGGACAAACAATCGCAAATGTTTGCCAGGTGAGTTCCATTTTGCTCTCCTCCCAATTCGTTTTCGGGTCGGGCAAAAATCGCTTGTCCGGCCTTCTATCCGGCGGCTTTCACCGGCGGATATTTTCTGAAAACATAAACCGTTTTCTATTCTACGATGCCGGCCGGCAAAAGTCAATGCGGAAAGCCGATCGCGTATGAATTTTCCAAGACAATCATAAAATGGCTGTGTGGAGGGTCGTTTTATGAAATTGGAGAAGCGATCGGTTTTTTACAACGCCTTTTTTCTGTGTCTTTCTTCTGTCGGCATGCAGTTGATCGGATTTGTGTATCGAATTGGTTTGAGCCGGTTTGGCGGCGCCGAAGTGATGGGAATGTACCAGCTGATCATGCCGGCTTATTCGGTCATCATGTCTTTTACCATGTCCGGGCTGACATTGGCGGTTTCCCGCTTGTGCGCGCAGTATCAGGCAATCGGAAACGCGGGAGGGGTAAAGGGGGTTGTTCGATTTTCCCAGCTGGTCTTTCTTTGCCTGTTTATTTGCGCCGCCGTTCCGGTTTGCCTGTTTTCGGATTTTTTATCCGGCGTTGTGCTGGGGGAAGCGAAAATCAAAAAAGCATTGCTTTTGCTGCTTCCATGCTTGTTTTTAACCGGATTCGAAAATATCTTCAAATCCTGCTTTCACGGGATCAAGTACATCTTTCCGCCTATTGTGTCTGAGTTGACGGAGCAGATCATCCGGACGGTTGCCGGCCTGGGACTTCTGATTGCTTTTGGTCCGGACGATCCCGGCATGGCAACCGCCATGATCGTCTTGGGGATGGTGATCAGCGAGGTGTTCAGCGTTTCGATTCTCAGTTTGTTTTATAAACGGGGAGAAAAGCGATTTTTTCCAAACGCGAAAGACGCTGTGAACATTCCCAAAGGGATGTTTCGAAAGGTCGCCGCCATTGCGGTACCGGTATCTGCCGCAGGATTGCTTAACAATTTTTTCTCCAGCATGACAACGGTTTTGATTCCCAACCGGCTGATGGCGGCGGGTGTTTCGCCGCAGGACGCCCTGTCCAGTTTTGGTATCATGGTGGGCATGACCCTGCCTCTTTTGATGCTGCCTACCGCTTTTATCCACCCGCTCAACACCATTTTGCTGCCCCGTTTTTCCCAATACAGCGCCCGGAACAACCAGGCGCAGATACGCAGAAAAGCGGGAAAAGCGATTCAGGTCACCGGCATGCTGACCGCGGTTTCTTTGTCTGTCATGCTGCCGCTGGGAAAGGAACTGGCCCAGATGATCTATCGCCATCCGCTGGCCGGCGAACATATCCCGGCGCTGTCTGCGGCCGCTTTTTTCACGTTTTATCATATCACGACCGGAAGCATCCTCAACGGGATCGGGATGCAGAAGCAGGCGTCTGCCAGCGTTGTCGTCACCGGTGTATGCGAGATCTTATTTACATGGATGACGGTGGGACAGATGGGGATCGGTGGATACGCGCTGGCTTGTGTAGGCAGTGAATTGATAGGCGTTGCCATGAATTTTTACTGGGTGGTACGGTCGGTAAAAATAAAAATCCAATGGAGAAATTGGTTTGCGGCACCGTTCCTTTCCGGCGCCGCGTCCGGATGTTCAGCCTGGCTTCTTTTTTCCTATCTGCAGCAAAGCGGATTGGGGCGTCTTTGCTCCCTTTTTGCAGGTGTTGCCGCCGCAATCGGAATTTTTTATATCTGCCTGTCCTTTTTGGAAATTCGCTTTTCTGCTTACTTGAAAACGCTTTTCGAAAAATGAATATGGGAATCCCATCGGCGGCGTGTTATAATGAGCCTGTATCATCGAAAAAATAACGCTTTGATTATCCGCGTGGATTTGGGTGGATATGCGGTGTGTAACGTACCCGCATCGGTTGGTGCGGGACGAAAAAGATAGGAGGTCTATGCTGTGCCGGTTTGTCTTGATTGTCCGCGGCGCTGCGGAACAGAACGCCCGGAATTTTTTGGCTCAGAGGGGAAAACAGGAGTTTGTTCCATGCCGTTTGCGCCGGTGGTTGCCCGCGCGGCGCTGCATTTTGGAGAAGAACCTTGCATCAGCGGGGAACGGGGTTCCGGCGCTGTGTTTTTCAGCGGATGTTCCTTACGGTGTGTTTTTTGCCAGAATTACAGTATCAGCGCAAAAAACTTCGGGGAAGAAATCACAGTATCCCGGCTGAGGGAGATTTACTGTGAGTTGGTCGGGAAAGGAGCGCATAATATCAATCTGGTCAACCCCACCCACTTTGTGCGGGCAATCGCACAGTCGCTGGAAGAGCCTTTGCCGGTGCCGGTCGTCTACAATTGCGGCGGATACGAGTCGGTGGAATCCCTGCGGCGATTGGAGGGAAAGGTGCAGATCTATCTGCCCGATTTAAAATATGCTGATGATCGGTTGGCCTTGCGTTATTCGGGGGCATCTGATTATTGGGAACGGGCCCGCGAAGCGATTGCGGAAATGGTGCGGCAGACAGGACCCTATTGCCTGGATGAGGAGGGGATGCTCCAATCCGGCGTTTTGATCCGCCACTTGATTCTGCCCGGTCAGGTTCAAAACAGCAAACAGATTCTGGACTGGATTGCGGACAGTTTTCCTGCGGGGACGGTGCTTGTAAGCCTGATGAGCCAATATCTGCCCTGTGGAAAAGCGGAGAATTATCCGGAGATTAACCGCACGCTGTATCAGGAAGAATACGATGAGGTGGAAGCGTATTTGTTCCAAAAGGGAATAGAAGACGGCTTTTTACAGGAACTTTCTTCCGCGGATGACGCGTATATTCCTGCTTTTGATTTGACGGGTGTTTTGCCGGATTTACCCAGACCATAAAAAGTGCTGAAAAAGAAAAGGGCGCCTGCAAAGGCGCCCTTTTGGCTTGTGTCC
>JBJEQT010000122.1:0-2362 GCA_051881895.1 Oscillospiraceae bacterium | reverse complement strand
AAATCCGGAATCTCCCCTGGCCCCCTGACAAAGTTTTTTCTTTTTCGCAAAAGAAGTTTTTACGGGTGTATATAGCCTTATGCAAAAGCTATGAGAAAGATTGGAGAACAGTGCCCCGGCAGGGAGTGCCCAAGAGGGCAGGCTGAAAAAAGAAATTCCGCCGAAGTTGGCGGCGCCGGGGCGTAGGACTTCGGCGAAGAGGAGGGCAGGATGCGTTTGGAACAAATGAGGCAAAAAGGGCTGCGGCTGGCGGTGTTTGACCTGGATGGTACGCTGGCGCCGCTGGGGCGGGGCATCTGCCCTGAGGATTTACAGGCGCTGCGCCGGTTGGAGGCGCGGGGCGTGCGCATCGCCGTCTGTTCGGGCAAGCCGACCTATTATCTTTGCGGGTTTTTGCGGCAGGCGGAGCTGCGCGACCCCATTTTAGTGGGCGAAAACGGCGCGGTGATTCAGATGGGCGTGGATCTGCCGCCGCGGGCGTTTTACATTTTGCCGTATCCCGCGCAGGTCAGGGAGGCGTTGCGTTTTTTGCGCGGACAGTTGGAGGCGCTGCTGCCCGATTTATGGTATCAGCCCAATCTGGTGGGGCTGACGCCCTTTCCCCGCACCGAGGCGGAGTTTGACTGCATTGCGGCGCTGTTGGAGCGGGAACGGGAGCGGCTGGCCGGGCTGGACGTCTATCGCCACTGCGATTCCTTCGACATTGTCCCCACCGGCATCAGCAAACGGGCGGGGTTGGAGTACCTGGCGCGCTTGACCGGCATTGAGGCGGCGCAGACGGCGGCCGTGGGAGATGGCGTCAACGACTACCCCATGTTTGCCTATGCGGGGCTGCCCATCGGCATCGGCGTGGCGCAGCCCGAGCGGGTGGATTGCAACGTGCGTACCTGTGGCGAGGCGATAGGGAAACTATTGGCTCTCTGCTGAATTTTTTCATGATGCGCTTTTTCATGATGCGGCTTGCGCTGCCGCTGACGGCAATGTCGTGTGACAGCGCTTTGATTGCACAGTTTTTACTTTTCGTTTTTTCATGATGCGCTTTGCGCTGCCGCAACTTTCGGCAAGGCAGGGGGTGCTATTGCTGTGAGGAGAAAGGCAACGGAACAGGGGCGGTGTTTTCCCGGATGGGGAGCGCCGCCCCTTGGTGCGTTTATCCGGGCGGGGCACACGGCTTTGGGGTCGGCGGAGGACTATGGGAAAACTGCTCTGATTACAGGATACCATGCTCGCGGCGCGATTTCGCCCGATTTTTGTGTCTTTTTGTATGTTTTATCGCGGGACGGTGCGGCCGGCGTTTTATTTTGCGGTTTGTGCTGAGATGTCGTGTGACGGTGTTTTAATTTTGTGGCTTTGATGGTAGCCGTTGTGTTGACCTTTGCGGGCAGTTGCTGTCAATTGCCGTCAAGTGTTGCAGATGGCGGCTATATCCAATCCAATACAATAACAATACGAATACAAAGTTGAATCCGAATCCAGAATCCGGAATCCGGAATCCGGAATCCGTATCCGAATCCGAATTTGAAAGAAGAGAGATTCTCTCTCTTCTCAATTCAATCCGATTCAATTCAATTCAATCCAATCCAACTGTAGCTGCCCGAATGATATTCGGAGCAGCAGCGTGGACGCGCGAGAGAGAATTTACAGACTTTTCGGAAAAAGCGGACAGGGAAAACGGCGGCAGATCGTGCGCGCCGTTTTTTTATTTGGAGGACAGCGGGAGCGGGGCAGAGAAAAACTGCCGCATGCCTGCATGCCCTCGGTATGCAGGGGAAGGGATATCGTCTTTTGCCATGGGGAGGCCGTGGCAGAAAAGAACATAGGGAAAGACACAAAAAGCGGGAGAAACAGGGCAAAAACGATGATATGCTGTTGACAGGGGATGGGCGCAGGAGTTTTTTGCAGGGACATGTGGAAAAGCCAGGCAGAGCTGTTTATTGCGGCATCTGGGCGGCGGCACAGGGCATTTCAGAGCGAATACGGCGATGTGCTGCGCACAGCGTGCGGGCGGGAGGCCGGAGAATTTTAAAGAGCACAGCATGTTTATCGACGGGGAAGCAGTGGGATGCCGGGAGAAGCTGGCGGGCGGTCAAACAAGAGGTCGGCAAAGCCGCAACCGGAGACCTTGCCGAGCGGCGGTTGCGAGATAACGCATTTTGCCGAGGAAGAAGAGAAGAGCGCAAACGGACGAGCGCCGCACGTTTACCGGCCGGGAAGCCGTGGGATGCCGGGAGAAGTTGGCGGGCGGTCAAACAAGAGCCCGGCAAAAACGGAATCGATAAATTCTGCCGAGCGGCGGTTGCGAGATAACGCATTTTGCCAAGGAAGAAGAGAAGAGCGCAAACGGACGAGCGCCGCGCGTTTA
>JBJEQT010000121.1:0-2362 GCA_051881895.1 Oscillospiraceae bacterium | reverse complement strand
CGGAGCGGATGCTCTGGCGGCCGTAGGCTCCGCTTACACCCTGATGATTTTTATTACCTCGATTATCATCGGGCTTTGCATGGGCAGCGGCGCGTTCTTTTCCGCGGATTACGGCGGGGGAGAGGAAAGCAAACTGCGCCAGGATGTGCGCCTTTCCTTCTGGTTCATCCTTGGGGTCTCAGTCGTGATTGATCTGCTTATCTATCCGGGAATGCAGCTGATTTTGGATCTGCTGCAAACGCCTCCCGAACTGATGGAAATAACCCGGGAATATGTATCCGTTGTGTTTGTTGGTATTTTTTTCGTGTTTCTTTATAATTTCTTTTCCTATTTGCTCCGGGCTATGGGAAACTCGCTGATACCGCTCCTATTTCTGGCGGTTTCCGCTGTTATGAACATTGTACTGGATTTTTGGTTTGTTCTGGGACGGAAAATGGGCGTCGGCGGCGCTGCGTGGGCGACCGTCCTTGCACAGGCGGCTGCCGGAATCGGAATCACGCTGTACGCCGCGGCCAAAATCCCTCTGTTGCGCGGGAAAAAGGCCGGAACTGGATGGAATGGCCGTAGATTATGGGAGATTATAGTCAACGATGTGGCAACAGGCATCCAACAGTCGGTCATGAACTTCGGAATTTTAATGATCCAGGGTCTGGTCAACAGCTTCGGCGCAACTGTTATGGCCTCCTTTGCCGCTGCTGTGAAAATTGATACCATCGCTTATATGCCGGCACAGGAGTTTGGAAACGCGTATTCATTGTTTGTCTCCCAAAATCATGGTGCGAAGAAGTCTGAGCGGATCCAAAAAGGTACACGCATTGCTTTCCGGACAGCGGCCGGATTCTGCCTGATGATTTCCGCTTTGATTTTTGCCTTTGCCGGCGATCTGATGCGGTTCTTCATAGATGCCAGTGAGGTGGAAATTATCGCAGAAGGCGCAAGATACCTGCGGATCGAAGGCGCTGCGTATGTGGGAATCGGCATTTTGTTCCTTTGGTACGGATATTTCAGAGGAATCGGAAAACCGCACATTTCGCTGATCCTTACGGTGGTTTCCCTTGGAACGCGTGTGGCGCTGTCCTATGCGCTGGCGCCGCACACACCGTTGGGAGTTGTCGCGATTTGGTGTTCCATCCCCATCGGCTGGCTTCTTGCGGACATAGCGGGTCTGATTTTTTACCGCAAAAACGGGAAAATCGTATAAAATAATTGTTTTATACGGATAGGAATTTATAGTCGGGTTTCCACAAAACAAATAAGCCTCCGTCTGGCTGTGACCATACGGAGGCTTATTTCATCAATCAATAGATTTTTATGGGGCCTATCTTGGTTCTAAGCCGCCGCATCGAATGGCGTCCAGTTCCTCTGCCGTTAAGCATCCCGCTTCATACAGGCGCAGGTATTCTTTGGATACATCCGAATCAAAAATCAGGATGTCATCTGAGTTGATGGTAACATCGACGCCGCTGCGGTAAAGCCGGCCGATTGGATGGCTCGCCATGGCGGGCACTCTTCCCAACAGCACGTTGCTTGTTGGGGTTATGTTAAGGCGGATGTGATTGTCCGCAAGGAAACGAACAACGCTTTCGTCCTTGACCGCGGCAATTCCATGCTGGACCTCATCCAGTTCCAGCTCTTCTACCGCCCTTCTCACATCCTCTGCCGTTCCCCATTCGCCAACATGCGCTTTCAGACGAAGTCCCTCGCTTTTTGCCCTGCGGTAAATACCCTTGAAGTTTTCAATGGGCTGGGCAAGCTCGTCTCCGTACAAATCAATGGAGTAGAACGCTTTGCTGCCCCAGAAGTGGGATAAGCAGTCTTCCAGATAGCCAATGGAGCAGTGCCTTGACAAACCGATCTGCAGCCGCAGTTCGGTATTTGGGGCAATTTCTTTTTGTGCTGTCAAAAACGCTTCAATCAGTTGGTCAATATCATTATGAAAATACGCACCAAGCCCCCAAACGTCCTCTCCAATCTCTAATAAAGTGATGCCGTCTTCCTTTGCCTGCTGAAAGGTGGCCCGGATTAGGGTCTTCCGCATCTGAGTCGTTTCAAAAGCCTCTCCCAGATTGGACTGATTCCATGCGTGCATCTCGTCCATGGATGACAAAGGACTTTTGATCGCTTGGATCTTTGTCCCGGTGGTCTGCCGCAAATATTGCCGGCTTCCTCCCAGCACGAAATGATTGTGTAAGTCAGCTTTGGGGAATGACCTGATTTTCTTGAGATCCCGCTGCTTCAATGCGGTTATAAAATCCTCCACTTTCCATCTTCCTTTCTGCTGCGGACTGTCGCTGGGTCGCTGTCTCCCAATATTTCTCCGGCTTTTCACAAACAGTATATCAGGGCAGAAGGAGAAAAGCAA
>JBJEQT010000120.1:0-10418 GCA_051881895.1 Oscillospiraceae bacterium | reverse complement strand
AGTACATATTTTTGGAAAATCTCCGGGAAAGTCTCCGGCGAAACGCCGGTGATGATCTCATCGTCCACTTTGATGCTCACGCCATGGGTGCATTTGCCCAGGCAGAAAGCGGCACTCAGATTCACCTGATCGGTAAGCCCATTGTCTTCCAGCGCCTTTTTCATCAACTCAATGATCTGATAGGAACCTTTCAGATGGCAGGAACTGCCTACACAGACATAGATGTTCATTGCAACGTCTCCTTATTCTCCGTAGTATGCTTGACGATAGATCTCCGCCAGCTCGCTGACCAGCGGGTACCGGGGATTGGCGGTGGTGCACTGGTCTTCGAACGCCCGCTCGGACAGACCGGGAAGCGCCTCCAGGAAAGTCTTTTCGTCCACGCCGCATTCGCGGATGCTCATAGGAACATTCAGCTCTTTCATGAGGCTGCGGATAGCGGCGATCAGGTTCGCAATCTGCTCCTCCTGGGTTTTGCCGCCCAAGCCCAGATACCGGGCGATCTGCGCATAGCGTTTATCTGCTACAAATTTATCATATTTCGGGAAAATTGTAAACTTCGAAGGCTTCTTGGCGTTATAGGCGATGACATAAGGCAGCAAAACTGCATTGGCGCGGCCATGCGGGATATGGAATTCGCCGCCCAGTTTATGCGCCAGCGAGTGGTTGATGCCCAAAAACGCGTTGGAAAATGCCATACCGGCGATACAGGAAGCATTGTGGACTTTCTCCCGGGCCTCGGTATCGTTGGCGTCACGCCAGCTGCGGGGCAGATAGTCGAAAATCAACTCGATGGCTTTGATGGCAAGGCCGTCGGTATAATCGGTAGCCATAACCGAGACATACGCTTCAATGGCGTGGGTCAGTACGTCCATACCGGTATCCGCCGTGATGGATTTGGGCATGGTGGAAACAAACTGCGGGTCGATGATGGCAACGTCCGGGGTCAGCTCGTAATCCGCCAGCGGATATTTGATGTTGCCGTTTTTCTTGTCGGTGATGACCGAGAAAGAGGTCACCTCACTGCCGGTACCGGAAGTGGTGGGAATGGCGACCATCTGCGTCTTTTTGCCCAGGTTCGGGAAGTGGAACGCGCGTTTGCGGATATCCATGAATTTTAAGCGCAGTCCGTCAAAGCTGGTTTCGGGATTCTCATAGAACAGCCACATGCCTTTGGCCGCGTCGATGGCAGAGCCGCCGCCCAGGGCGATGATCACGTCCGGCTGGAAGGCATTCATGGCGCGCACGCCGTTCTGGATGGTTTCGACCGACGGATCGGGCTCTACTTCGGAGAAAATCTCACAATGGCAGTAGCTCTCGCGCTTTCTCAGGTAGTAAAGGACTTTATCCACATAGCCCAGTTTGACCATCATGGGGTCGGAGACGATAAACGCCCGGGAAATGTTGGGCATCACCTGCAGATACTGAACCGAATCTCTTTCAAAATAAATTTTCGGCGGAATTTTGAACCACTGCATATTGACCCTCCTCTGCGCGATACGCTTTTTGTTGATCAGGTTGACCGAAGACACGTTAGAGGTGGTGGAGTTGCGGCCGAAGGATCCGCATCCCAGGGTCAGAGACGGGGTATTGGTGTTGTAAATATCGCCGATGGCGCCCTGCGAAGAGGGAGAGTTTGCGATTACGCGGCCGACTTTCATTTCCTCTCCGTATTTGACGCACAGGTCATGGTCGTCGGAATGAATGACGGCCGAGTGGCCCAGGCCGCCCAGTTCCAGCATGGCTTTGGCGTACTGGAAGCCTTGTTTTTCATCCTCGCAGACAAAGTAAGCCAGCACCGGAGACAGCTTTTCCAGGCTCAGTGGGTATTCGCGGGAAGGCTCCGGCAGAGGGGCCAGCAGAATTTTGGTGCCGGCAGGTACTTCCACCCCGGCGTTTTTGGCAATTTCCTCCGCCGGATGTCCGACAATTGCCGGGTTGACCGCCATCTTATCCAGATTGATGACGTATTTTGTAACCAGTTCCGTTTCTTTGGGATCGAGGAAGTAGCAGTTATTCTCCTTCATGATCTTCTCAAAGCGGTCCTTGATCTCCTTGTCCACGATGACCGCCTGCTCAGAAGCGCAGATCATGCCGTTATCAAAGGTTTTGGAGATGATCAAGTCGGTGCAGGCCCGCTCCAGATCCACGTTTTTATTGATGTAGCAGGGCACGTTGCCAGGACCTACGCCCAGCGCAGGTTTGCCGGCGCTATACGCCGCTTTGACCATGCCGGAGCCGCCGGTGGCCAGAATCAGCGACACGCCCCGATGGTTCATCAAAGCGGAAGTCGCTTCCAGCGAGGGGGTCTCGATCCACTGAATACAGTGTTCCGGCGCGCCAGCCTTGATGGCTGCGTCGCGCAGAACGCGCGCTGCTTCTGCCGAACATTTCTGCGCCGACGGGTGGAACCCGAAGATGATGGGGTTGCGGGTTTTTGCGCAGATCAGGGATTTGAACATGGTAGTGGAGGTCGGATTGGTCACCGGCGTAACGCCGGCAACCACGCCCACCGGCTCGGCCACTTCCACATAGCCTTCCATCTCGTTTTCGTCGATGACGCCGACGGTTTTCTGCTTTTTGATGCTGTGCCAGATATATTCTGTGGAGAAAATATTTTTGATGACCTTATCTTCCATCACGCCGCGTCCGGTCTCTTCATAGGCCATTTTTGCCAGCACCATATGTTTATCCAGGCCGGCCAGGGTCATGGCGTGGACGATCTTATCCACCTGCTCCTGATTCAGTTCCATGTACTCTTTCAAGGCCTGCTGTGCATTTTCCACCAGCCGGTCTACCATTTCAAAAGTATCCATCGGAACGACTTTTTCTTCTTTTTTCTCCATTTTTCCCTCTTTCTTTTGCATGTAAAAAATCCTCCTTCGCGTTTGTTCTGTCCTTTGTTGCCTGCAGCGGATTAAGATTTGTGCCAAACTCGCTCAGCCCCTGCCTTTTCGTTAGGCAAAGCCCCTTGAAAAGAGGATTTTTCCCCTTGGCATGTGGGTTCCTCTTTCTTTGTTATTATTTTAACAAATAGTTTTTTTCCTGTGTAATCTATAATTTATATAGTCCTATGCTATTTTTTACATGACTCCGATTTTCCTTTTTACCGCCGGTTCGGCGGAAACTTTTACAAAATAAAAAAGCACGCTCTTAAAAGCGTGCTTTTTTATTGCTTACGGAGGCTTTTTCCTGTGCGCCGGCAACCAAACTGCCGGGCCGGATTCCTTTTCGGAGCCAAGGGGCTGGCTCATGCTTTTATTCTAACCCGATTTTTGGGAAAGGCAAATATAAAAATTGCATGGCGTTATGCTTTTCCCTGGTTTTGAACGATTTCATCCCTTACCTGCCCTATTTTTTGGACAAAAGATTCATCCAGTGCGCTCAGCTGATATCCCTTTGGATAAATCAAAACATCCCGCATGCGCAAATCGATCACATCGCATCTGCGCTGCACCAGGCCATGCCGGTCCAGCACGGCCTGCGGCATGGGGGACACCCACATGAAAGTATCCGGCACCTGGCATAAAAGATCAAACTGGCTGCCGCGCTCGTAAATCCGGATTTTCTTTTTGGCATGCCGGTCCTCCTGCGGGTGAGCTTTTCCCATTACCGAGAGGCTGGGGACCGTTACGTCGCCGTGAAGAATCTCCACGTATTTTTGCAAATCGTCCGGCGTGATCGATTCTGCGCCGGCCAGAGGATGGTTTTTGGAAAACAGCAGCTGATAGGTAAAATCCCACAAGGGCCGGGAACCAATCGCCTTATCTTCCAGCAGATTCTGAAAATACCCTTCGTGAATGGCCTGGTAACGGATCACGCCCAGTTTGCTCTCCCGCTCAGCCACGCTATGGATGGCTTCTGTCGCGTTGGTTTCTTTGAAATTGACATCCAGCTGCTGGGACTGATCCAATTCTGCGAGGAACTTGGCAAACGCATGCGTAATATAGCTGGCGCGGGGAACCGCCGCAGAAAAGTGCAGCCTCCCTTCCCCGCCGGACCGGTAAAGATCTTCCATTCGTTCCACCTGGTCCAGGATGCTTTTGGCATAGCGCAGAAATTCTTTCCCCTGTTCGGTGGGCAGCACGCCTTTAGAGGTTCGTTTAAAAATAACCACACCCAGCGTTCCTTCCAGTTCTTTGATTGCTTTACTCAAATTCGGCTGGCCCATATAAAGATTTTCAGCCGCTTGGGTAATTGAACCGGTTTTTTCCACTTCTACCGCGTATTTTAAATGCTGCAGGTTCATGCTGCTCCCCCTTTTTTCCAAAATAACCATTTTTTATTATATCCATCCGGCTGGCATCGGACAATCTTTTTCGGAATTTTTTGTCGTAAAAATTTGCAATTTTTTACGCCTGTTTTATGTTAATTTGGCCTGCAAAAAGAAAAGCAGGCTCCTGTCTTGTGGGACAAAAAGCCTGCCTGGCAAGGATTCCGATAAAATTTTACAGCGTCTGCGCCCGCTGCGCCACCGCACTTTTAAAATCGACCACCTCATGGTCGTATTCCACTTTCATCAATGCGGACGTAATCAGAAAATCCGCCGTCGCTTTGTTGTTGGCAATGGGGATGTCATAAACCTGCGCGATACGCAGCAGCGCCTTGACATCCGGATCGTGGGGCTGTGCTGTCAGCGGATCGGAAAAAAAGATGACGAAATCAATCTTTCCCTCCACGATTTTAGCGCCGATCTGCAGGTCTCCTCCCAAAGGGCCGCTGTTATATCCCCGTACCGGCAGGCCGGTGCGATCGGTGATCATCCGGGCGGTCGTCCCGGTACCGTAAAGGAAATGCTCCTTTAAAATATCCTTGTGCTCCTCACACCATTGGATAATAACCGGCTTTTGACTATCGTGGGCAATCAGCGCGATATTTTTCTGTTTTCCAATGGTCCAGGTAACGCTTTTCTGCGGCATGCCGCTTCCTCCTTTTTTATGTCATTTTCCACCCGCATCATAGCATAATTTTCACCCCAGTGCAACCGAACCGATCCCATCTTACCCTGCCCGAGGGGGATTCTCTCTTTGCGTCCGTGTCCTGCTTTTTTTGCTTGGTCCGCCTTTTTTTCAAAAGATGGCAAAGCGTTCGGTTTCTTTTTCCTAAAAGGGTAAGCCGGTGCAAAACAGCGTTGCGGCAGGGGCAAAACCCTGCTATAATAAAGCAAAAATCAAAGAGCTTCTCCCTTTCTGCCAAGGAGCCGGGGGCAGCCCGTTTTTTACAAAGGAGCGATTCCATGAACTGGCAGCCATCTACTATCGCCGCCATCGCCACGCCGCTGGGCGTCGGAGGCATCGGCGTGATCCGCATCTCGGGTCCGGACGCCGTCCAAACCGCCGAAGCAATTTTCATTCCCGCCGGCGGAAAGGCGCTGTCCTCCTCCCGCGGCTACACTGCTCATTATGGCCGTCTGCATGACCAGGACGGCGATTTTGACGAAGTGGTGGCAACGGTGTTCCGCGCGCCCCGCAGCTATACCGGCGAGGACGTAGTGGAGTTATCCTGCCATGGCGGAATGTATCTGGTGCAGCGGGCGCTGCGGGCGGCGCTGGATCACGGCGCCGTACTCGCGCAGCCGGGAGAATTTACCAAGCGCGCCTATCTAAACGGTAAAGTTTCCCTTGCCCAGGCTGAGTCCGTCATGGATCTGATCGGTGCTTCCGGCCGCCAGGCGGCCCGGGCGGCGCTGGCCGGGCGGGACGGGGTGCTTTCCCGGAAAATCGACGGTATTGCCGAGGCGCTCATTGATCTGGCCGCGCATTTGGCCGCGTGGAATGATTATCCGGATGAGGACATGGAATCGGTAGAACCGGCGTCTTTGGCGGCAGCCTTGCGCCGCAGCCTGTCGGAATGCCGGGCGCTGCTGGACAGCTATGACGCCGGGCGCGTCCTGCGCGAAGGGGTGGACACCGCCATCATCGGGCGGCCCAACGTGGGCAAATCCACCCTGATGAACCTGCTGGCCGGCACGCAGAAAAGCATCGTCACCGCCATTCCCGGCACGACCCGGGATGTGGTGGAGGAAACGGTACGGGCCGGCGAAATCGTTTTGCGGCTGGCGGATACCGCCGGCATCCGGGACACCGATGATCCGGTGGAGCAGGCCGGCGTTGCTCTGGCCCGCCGCCGTCTGGAATCCGCACAGCTGGTGCTGGCTGTGCTGGATCGTTCCGAGCCTTTGGGCGAAGGGGATTTGTCGCTTCTGTCCGAGCTGGACGGACGTCCGGCCATTGCGGTACTCAACAAGTCCGACCTGCCTGCGCAATTGGATGAAAACAGACTTCGCGGCCTTGTCAGCCGCACAGTGGAAATCTCTGCCCGCACCGGCGAAGGGGCTGAATCTCTGGTCCAGGCGATCGCCGATCTGCTGCATTTGTCTGACGTGGACCCGGCGGCGCCCGTTTTGGCCAACGAACGGCAGCGGGGCTGCCTGCAGAAAACGGCAGCGGCATTGGAAGAAGCGCTGCGGGCAGTGGAATCGGGCGTTACGCTGGACGCGGTGACCGTCTGTCTGGATGAAGCCATCGGGCCGCTGTTGGAGCTTACCGGCCGAAAGGCCTCCGACGCAGTGGTAGACGCGGTGTTCGCCCAGTTCTGCGTGGGAAAATAAGAAAATGCAAATCTCTGACAGGAGGGATTTTATTTGGAAACCTATGAGGCCCAAAGCTATGATCTGGCAGTCATCGGCGCGGGGCATGCCGGAGTGGAGGCGGCGCTGGCTGCCGCCCGGCTGGGTGTGTCGACCGCACTGTTTACCATTTCTCTGGACGGTCTTGCCAACATGCCCTGCAACCCGTCTATCGGCGGTACAGCCAAGGGACATCTGGTGCGGGAGATCGACGCATTGGGCGGACAAATGGGCAAGGCGGCGGACGCCACCTTTATCCAAAGCCGGATGCTCAACCGCGGCAAAGGTCCCGCCGTTCACTCCTTGCGGGTGCAGGCGGACAGGCAGCGCTATCATGTTTATATGAAGCGTATCGTCGAACAGCGGGAAAATCTCGACCTGAAGCAGGCCGAAATTATCGAAATACGCGCAAAAGACGGCAGAATCGAATCGGTGGTCACCCATCTGGGTGCGGTGCACAAAGTGAAAGCGGCGATTCTCTGCACCGGCACTTTTTTGCGGGGCCGCATCTTTGTGGGGGATGTATCCTATGAAAGCGGGCCCGACGGGCTGCATGCCGCCAGCCGCTTGAGCGAATCGCTGCTGGCGCTCGGTATCCCGCTGCGGCGCTTTAAAACCGGCACGCCTGCGCGGGTCCACCGTTCCAGCATTGATTTTTCCCAGCTGGAACCGCAGGAGGGCGACGATCCTATCACCCCTTTCTCTTTTGAAACAAAAGAGAAATTGCAGAATCAGGCCATTTGCCACATTGCCTATACCAACGAGCAAACGCACCAGGTCATTCGGCAGAACATCCACCGTTCCCCCCTGTACGGCGGCAAAATTGAAGGCATTGGTCCCCGCTATTGTCCCAGCATCGAGGATAAGGTGGTACGCTTTGCCGACAAGCCCCGGCACCAGATCTTCGTGGAACCCATGGGGCTGGATACCGAGGAAATTTACCTGCAGGGCATGAGTTCTTCTTTACCGGAAGATGTACAG
The DNA here is from genome assembly GCA_051881895.1 of Oscillospiraceae bacterium. Lineage (GTDB taxonomy): Bacteria > Bacillota > Clostridia > Oscillospirales > Ruminococcaceae > UBA3818. The sequence goes on along the minus strand of JBJEQT010000120.1, from coordinate 2,809 downwards.
CTGGCTTTTTACCGCACCATCAGGGGATTTGAAAAAGTGAAGGTCATGAGAAACGCCTATGCCATCGAATACGATTCGGTGGATCCGCTGGCGTTAAAGCCATCGCTGGAATTTAAAGCGGTGGCGGGATTGTATGGCGCCGGGCAGTTTAACGGCACCTCCGGCTACGAGGAGGCTGCGGCCCAGGGACTGGTGGCCGGCATCAATGCGGCCCGCGCCTGCAAAGGGCTGGAGGCGGTGATTTTAGACCGGTCCTCCTCCTACATCGGTACGCTGATTGACGATCTGGTGACCAAAGGATGCTCCGACCCGTATCGAATGATGACTTCCCGCTCCGAATACCGGCTGCTGCTGCGGCAGGACAATGCCGACGCCCGGCTGACGCCGTTAGGGCATGAAATCGGCCTGATCTCAGAAGAGCGGTATCAAAGCTATTTGCACAAACAGCAGCTGATCGAAGGAGAAGTTGCCCGGCTGGAATCCACCACCGTTCCCCCTTCTCCCGCGCTCAACGACCTGCTTGTTTCACGTGAAACATCTCCGATCTCTACCGGTTTTAAGCTGGGAGAGCTGATCCGGCGGCCGCAGATTTCTTATCAGGATCTGGCCCCCTTTGATCCGGAGCGGCCCGAGCTTCCTGCCGCCGTCGCGGAGGAAGCGGAGATCCTGCTCAAATATGAGGGATATATTAAAAAGCAGCAGATGGAAGTGGATCAGATGCGGCGGCTCGAATCCAAGCTGCTGCCGGAAAACGCGGATTATGCCGCTATTACCGGGCTGCGGTTGGAAGCGGCGGAAAAGCTGGGCAAAATCCGCCCCCGCAGCGTTGGGCAGGCGTCCCGGATTTCCGGCGTTTCCCCGGCAGATATTTCGGTGCTGCTGATCTGGCTGGAGCACCGGCAGAAAGGAGGCGGCGCGGATGATTGACAGGAGTTTGGCAAAATCCGTATTCACGCAATATCAAATTGAACTTTCCGACGGGCAGCTTGCCCAGCTGGACCGCTATGCCGAGCTGCTGGCGGAATGGAATCAGAAAATGAATCTCACCGCGATTACCGATCCAGAGGGTATTCTGATCAAACACTTTTTAGACAGCATTCTCCCTTTTACCATGGTGCCGTTGGCCCATGGCGCCTCGCTCATCGATGTGGGGACCGGTGCCGGGTTCCCGGCGATTCCGCTTCTGATCTGGCGGCCGGATCTTCGAATCACCCTATTGGACTCTCTGAAAAAACGGCTGACCTTTTTGGAGGCAGTACTGGCTGAATGCGGCCTTCCCGCACAGACCATCCACAGCCGCGCGGAAGACGGCGGCCGTCAACCCGCCCTGCGGGAACAGTTCGATCTGGCCACCGCGCGGGCCGTGGCTAACCTGCGGGAGCTGTCCGAATATTGTCTGCCCTACGTGAAACCCGGCGGCATGTTTTACGCTCTGAAGGGAGGCGACGCCGCGGCGGAGATCGAAGGCGCGGAGAAAGCCATCCATCTGCTGGGCGGGCGGTTGGAGAAAAGTCCGGTCTATTCTTTGCCCGACGGCAGCGGCCGAACGCTTGTGTGTATCAAAAAAATATCGCAAACCTCGACAAAATATCCCCGCAACGCCGCAAAAATGGCAAAATCCCCGCTGCAGTGATGTCGAACCCTGCCGGTATTCCCAGAATACCGGCTTTTTTTGCGATTTTTTTCGGTGGAATCCCTCGTATATTTGTGTTATGTTGGTCATAGAGAAACGGACAAGCGCAAAACAAGGAGGGAATGGTATGGCTTTTGCAAATCTTGGGAAAGACCGTGTACGGTCGCTCCCTTTGAATCAGATCATGGTCAATCCGGCGCAGCCCCGCACCCGCTTTGAAGAAGATTCTTTGCAGCAGCTGGCCCAGAGCATTGCCGCCAACGGCCTGCTCCAGCCGGTGACCGTGCGGGAAGCGGGTCCGGGCAAGTACCAACTGGTAGCCGGAGAACGGCGCTGCCGCGCCTGCCTGCTGCTGGGGCACACCCATATCCCCGCCATTGTAAAAAGCTGCACAATGCAGGAGTCCGCCGTGTTGGCACTGATTGAAAATCTGCAGCGGCAGGACCTGGATGTCTTTGACCAGGCGGAGGGGATCAGCCGCCTGATTGGCTACTGGGGTGTCACGCAGGAAGAAGCCGCCGCTAAGCTGGGACTTGCACAATCCACCTTAGCCAACAAGCTGCGCTTGCTTCGCCTGCCGGCTTCCGTACAGGAGCTAATGCGCCAAAACGGTCTCACCGAACGCCATGGCCGCGCTTTGCTGAAGCTGCCGGATGAAGCTGCACAGCTGACGGCTGCCAAAACCATCTGCAAAAAAAGCATGACCGTTTCCCAGGCGGAACAGTATATCGAAACCCTGCTGGCTCATCAGAAAATGAAAAAACCCACCCGGCTGTTTATCTGCAAGGACATCCGCTTGTTTATGAACACCATCGATAAGGCAGTCAAAACCATGGCCGACGCCGGGCTTGCCGTTCAGTCCGCCCGGGAAGATCAGGGCGAATTCATCGAGTTGACCATCCGTATTCCCAAAGAACCGGGGCAGCGGCCAACAGCCAAACCTGCCTGATTGCGGTCAATCGCGGCTTTTCCGCCGCTTTTGATAAAGATAACGGGGGCTTCCCTGCCCCACCATCACAAAGCTTTCCCAAACCGGGGAAGAACCCCTGCTTTTTCCATCTGCGGCCGGTCAGCCAAAATGGGATTGCAGGGGTTTTTCCTTTTTGCTATACTGGTGATACTGAAAAAGAGAAAGAAGGTGTCGAAACATTTCCTTTTGTTTCGGGAAAGAATAAA
>JBJEQT010000119.1:0-10672 GCA_051881895.1 Oscillospiraceae bacterium | reverse complement strand
AGATAAATTTCCTGTCCGCCTATTTTTCCACTCTTTCAACAAATATACTAACAGTAATCTCCCCTTTCCATCAGTTTTCGTGGAAAAGTCTGTGGAAAGCGTGGAGAAAAGCAAAACAAATTGGATAAACAAGCTGTTAAAAATTATTTTTTCAAAACGATGTTTTCCACTTGACAAAAAAGTACCAGATACTTGAAAAAAAGGAATTTTTGTAAAAACAATCGAAAAATCCGCATGTATGGCTGATTGGTGGCATCGAAAAAGCTTTTTCCTGTTTTTACAAATTACAAATGGTTATGACATATTTCACCCATTCCTTCAGCCAAAAGAAAGCGCGCCGCATTCTGATCCATACGGCGCGCTGTATACTCTTTATTTTTCATCTTCCGGCTTTCTGGTAGTCAAAAACCAGATTGCCCGCTCAATGGAATCGCGGCTATTGCCCCAATCCTGCCCTTTGCTGCGATAATCGTACATCCGGCAGAAATGGGTTACGTCTTTTCCGAGCTCCTCTAAGTATTTTCGTGTCATCTGCTGCGTTTGGGAAATAAACGGCGCTGCCTGTTTTCCCATCACGCCAGGTGCCATCGCCGTCAGCTGCCGGCAATGCTCCAGGCAAATCACCGGCTGCTGGCTGTATAACTCCCGGAAACTTTCTTCCTTTTCCCATGTATGCATCAGCGTCTGAAGCATCCGCTCCATGACCCGATCCACTTCGCCGCAGACAAAGCAGCTCTTTTTGGGGACTTCAACCGTTTTCTTTTTAAACAGCCCCGCCTTGACGGGCTGCGCGGACAATTCATTTTCCGCCACATACGCCAGCCGGCTTTCCAGCATCAGCGCCAACGATAAACGGTTCTTTGCCTTCAGCATCCGTTCGAAATGGTCGAAGCAAAACCCTTCCCGGTTGGTTTCCATACGAATATCCGGTTCCATCATGGCCGCTCCCATAATGTATTCCAAACATCGGTCCTCTAAAAGATTGCGCAAGCGGCAGATCGGGCAGCCATCTTTCGGCTCCAGCACCTCACTAAGCGGGATGGTATAAATGGAATCTTTCATGATAAAACGCCCTTTCGTCAAACGGTGTGTGCCGGCCGCGTCGATCCGCTCCGGGATTTTTTATTCATTTCTGGATTTATGGGTAGTATATCACATTTTTAGAAAAGGTGCTATAATAGATTTTGGCCGATTGTCGTCTGCCGAAAATCATCAAAAGTGAGGATTTTATGCGGATTATCGAAAAAAACAATCAGATTTTACTGCAGGGTGTATCCTTTTTTGATTTAGGCCGAACGTTGGATTGCGGACAATGCTTTCGCTGGAAGCTCTGCTCCGACGGCTTCTGGGAAGGTGTTGCAGCCGGACATTTCTGCCGGGTCAGGCAGGAGCGCACCGTTTTGATTTTTACCCACACAAACCGCCAGTGCATCCGGGAATTCTGGATCCCCTATTTTGGTCTGGATGAGGATTACGCCGCTTTGTGCCGCCATTTTTCCTCCGATCCTGTCTTGCGCCGGGCGGTTCGGTTCGCCCCGGGAATCCGTCTGCTGCGCCAGGACCCGTGGGAAACGCTGTGTTCTTTCATCATCAGCCAAAACAATAATATCCCGCGCATCCGCGGTATCATCGAACGCTTTTGCTGCCTCTTCGGCACCCCGCTGGAAAACAGCCCGCCGTCTTTTCCCACGGCGGAACGGCTGGCCCTTTGCACAACAGAGGATCTTGCGCCGCTGCGCAGCGGTTTTCGGGCCAAATATCTTCTGGATGCCGCCCAAAAAGCATCCTCCGGCGCTATCGATTTAAAAAGCGTCGGATATATGGATGCAGACAGCGCCCGCCGGGTTTTGACCGGCATTTGCGGCGTAGGCCCCAAAGTTGCCGACTGTGTATTGCTTTACGGTTTTCACAAAACCGAAGTTGTCCCGATGGACGTCTGGATGAAGCGGGTCCTGTCCACACTGTATCCGGATGGATTCCCCCAGCCATTTGCGCCGTATATGGGAATCGCCCAGCAGTTTTTGTTTCACTACGCCCGCTGTCACGCTGCGGATTTTCGTCAACCGGCAGGGCAGGCATAAACTGCGCTCTGTTCACCAATCCTGTCAAACGTTCGGTGCGGGAATGCACAGTGCCGGCTTTGGATTGCGCCATATCTGTCAAAGTCGTAGGAAAAAGCAAAGTGGAGAAACAGGAAATTTACGATGATTGGAACAGTCAAAACATCTGGTAAAAAGTCACCGAGCACATAGCCTTCCTCAACATGGAACGGCCCGGCGGAGAAAACGGATACCGCTTCTCTGCCGGGCCGTGTTTTTTATTTGGTCAGCACGTTTTCATCTATACGCCGCACCACACCGCTGGTATAAGGAATAAAGTGCTTTTGCCAAAAGCCGGCAGCAGTAGGATTAAAGCTTTCATAATCCACTCCCAGATGGGTATATCCCTCTGCCGCCAGTGTTCTGATGACGAAATTCAAAAGGTTGGAATACAGCCCTCTGCCCCGGTATGCCGGCAGGCAGAAAGCGCCGCAGATATTCTGCACCTGCGGCAATTCTGTGACAAAATTTTCCGCCGTGTCCGCTATTTCGACGTATGCGACAATTCCCGATGCGTCCGCCGCCGCAAACAGCCGGTTTTTTCTTTCCATCCACCGGCCCGAAACGGTATGCTTCATAAAGCAGGGGCTTTTTTCAAAATGGTCATTCAGCATCCGATGAAGCGGCTCCAGCTGCGCGCGGGATTCCTGGGGCACTTCAAAAAAGGAAAATCCCTCACAGGACGGCGCCTGTACCGGAGTCATAGGGCGGATAGCATCGACGCACCGCAGGCCAAAACCATACTGGAAAAAAGCCTTTTCCGCTTCCCGGTCAGAGGCATATAAGCCGATGGAATGACTGGAAACACCGGCGTCGACCCATTTTTGCGCCGCTGCCTGATAAAGCATTTGGTAAATCCGAACGCGCCCTTTGCGCACGGCTCCATGGGCATACATCGGTGAAAAAACCCCTTTGGCTGTCGTGGTAAAAGCGTTTTCAAATGGCGCCAGGCAACAGAGAAAACCCACCATTTCTCCTTTTTCAAACGCGGCGCATCCCAGGCCGTTTTCGGCCAGTTCTTCCATATCCGGCAAACGGAAAATCTCGGGCAACACAGGAACCGCTTGGCGCTGTTCCTGGTAATTTTCCCAAGCAAGACGCTTTGCCTGGGAAATATGACTGCTGCAAAAATTCAATAATTCCATTTTTTCTCCTTAAAAAGGGCATCCTGCCAGCAGGATGCCCTTTTCTTTTTCTCCCGCCGGCGTTTTCACCGGTTTGCTTGCTAATCTCAGCATAGCGAACCGGCAGAAAAATGTCAACAGGATAAAATCCTATTCTATCGATGCCTTACTGCTTATCGACAATTTTACAAACCAATACGCTGGCATCGTCATCATGCCCATCAGGTTTTCTCTTCTGCGCAGTCTGCCAGAGATCCTGTGCCAATTCTTCGGCGCTTTTTTTCGCGGACAGCTTCATCTGATCGAAAATCCAATCACCGCCGCCCAAAAGCATCCCGTCCGACAGCATGACAATCCAATCCCCTTCGTGCAGTTTTAGGCGGCTCTTGGCAAAGTCTACCCCTTTGAGAATGCCCGCGGGCATGGAAGCCGCTTCCACTTTGACCACCGAACCGTCCCGGTAAACAAAGGTTGGAGCCGCGCCCGCCTTTAAAAACTGCGTTTCACCCGAATACAGGTCCACGGTAGCAACATCCACTGTGGAAAGGGATTCCTCTTCCGATTTTACCAGCAGCGCGGCATTGACCAATTCCAGCGAAGAATCAAAGGAAAAGCCTGCTGTCACCAGCTTTTTCAAAAGGCAGACGGTCATCGCGGAATCCAACGCCGCCCTGCTCCCACTGCCCATTCCATCCGACAAAAGCAGATGGACCCGGCCTCTGCCGTCCCAGATTTCGTCCAGCGCGTCCCCGCAAACGCTCTGTCCGTCGCAGGAATGCTGGATTTTCGCCGTTTCCACCGCGTAAGCGGTCCGCTCAATCCATCGCAGGTGGGACACATTTTCCACCTCGCTCACCGCCGGCAGCTGCAGCTTACGCTGGCACAGATCGGAAAGCCACAGGGTCATGGAAGTTTGATTCATCCGAGCCAGCTTAAAAGACGGAATGGCCGCCTCGACCGTCAGTCTTCCGGTTTGATCGGTATAGGCGCTGACCGAAATGGGAGAAAAATTTTCCCTCTCCAGCAGCGCGCTGATCCGATCCGCCAGGGGGAATTCCGCCTGCTCAATACCGGTCAATTCCTGGGCCAACGAATCCAGCATACCGCTCATCCCCTGAAACTGATCGGTTACAACGCCTCTTAGGGTCTGCGCCTGCGCACGCGCCGCCTGTTTTCCAGAAAGGCGCTCATACCCGGTGCAGATTTCGTTTGCCAACTCCCATTTACCGGTACAGTGTTCCCCCATATAACCGGAAAAATCTTCTGCCGTCACCTTCCCGTTTCGCCGCAAAACTTCTGTCAGGTTATTAAAACCGTCCATCACGGAATGATACTGCTCTCCCCAGCACACCGATTTTTGCGGACAGGACTTGCATACGATATCCGCGGCGGCTGCGAAAACATCCGCCATTGTGCCCGACTTGGCGGCGCCGATTTTCTGATAGATTTGCCTGGTTGTCTCCCCGATATCCGACAAAGCCGCCGAAGCGAATTTCAACTTGGAAAGCACAACCTCCCGGGCAGTTTTGGAAAAAGCGTCCGACCGCTGCCGTCCCCAAAAAATCAAGCTTCTCACCGCGGAGGGCGGGATAAGCAAAAACAGTACCGCGCCGAGAAAGATCTCATACAAAACACTGTAGGCCTGATATTCGCTCCCCATAATTAACGCCGTCAGACCGTTTACAATTACGAATACCAATGCCTGCACCACCGACCCTAGCTCGGCGAACATCCCCGCCAGCATGCCGCCAAAACCGTAAGCTGCAGCAAGAAAAGAAAAATCTCCACCCAAAATTCCCATTGTCACGCCGGCCGTTACTCCGGCGATGGCGCCTCCCGATTCCCGCCCGCATTTCGCCGCCAGCAGAATCGTCACCACCGCCACAACCCGTCCGATCGATACATCGCCGATCACAAAGGACCCCAGGGCCATAACCAACAGCGCATAAGTAATAATCAGGCAGGAAACGTCCTTGCCGTTTAATGTCGCCAGTTTTTCCCGACGCTGCAGCGCTTCCGCCGCGCGATAAAAGAAAAAGCAGGTGCCGGCCGCCAGAACCGATTCGGACAGGCAGATTACCACGTCATACAAAAGGTATCCCCGCAAGGAAGCCAGTGCGGCTCCCGGCAAAAAGACCGCTCCAAACGCAATAGCCGGTGCCATCCACCGATGATATTTCTGCATCATCTTCTGCGGCAAAAACCATTTGACAGCCATCGCCAACGCCACTGCCGCAATATACCGGGTATTGTTTTCCGGATGAAAGGAAAAAAGATAGCCCAACAGTGCGCCTGCGCCGGCCGCGGTGGTCCGATCCTTTTTTCCTGCGGCGGTGAAAGACACGCCGAACGGCGCCAGCTGACCCAACAAAAAAGCGTTGGATAAAATAAATCCGCAAACAGCATAAGCCAAATATTCCAGCAGTACGGCCTGCCCTTTTAAAAATCCTGTCAGCCGGGAAACGGCAGACACCGGTCTTTCTTTTGCTTTTAACACAATTATCCCTCATTTCTTGACATCCGGCCGGACTGTTGGGTATTTTCCCACGATTTGTGCATAAAATATACGTTCCGGCATTTTCAGTATAGCCGGTTTTTGTGGCGCAGCCTGTCGGAACCCGTCGCCCTCCGGACAAAGAGGAAAAGTTCCTCCCCAAACCTCCCTTGACAAGCAAACAGGCCGAAGGTAATATATATCTGTATCGCTTTTCCCGGGAAAAATGATACAATCAGGAATCGCCGCAGCTGCGGCAGCAGGAGGAAGCAACATGAAATTGGAAGGCGTGCGTACCCGTTTTGCGCCCAGTCCCACTGGTTATATGCATGTGGGAAATCTTAGAACCGCTCTTTATGCCTATCTGATGGCCAAATCTCAGAACGGCACTTTCATTCTCCGCATCGAAGATACCGACCAGGAACGCTATGTGGAAGGCGCTGTGGATATCATCTACAATACGCTGAAAGAAGCGGGGCTTAACTGGGATGAAGGTCCGGACATCGGCGGACCGGTCGGACCCTATGTCCAGAGCGAGCGCATGTCCATGTTTAAAAAATACGCGGAGCAATTGGTAGAAAGCGGACACGCTTACTATTGCTTCTGTGATAAAGACCGCCTGGAAGAGGTCCGGGTGCTTCAGAAAGCTTCCGGTATCGCCCCCCGCTACGATGGGCATTGCCGCAATCTTTCCAAAGAGGAAGTGGCCGAAAAACTGGCGGCGGGCGTTCCCTATGTCATTCGGCAAAAAATGCCCACCGAGGGCACCACTTCTTTCCACGACGAGGTGTACGGACTGATCACCGTGGACAACGACACGCTGGACGATCAGATTCTGATCAAAGCGGACGGTATGCCCACCTACAACTTTGCCAACGTGGTGGATGACCATACCATGGGCATCACCCATGTTATCCGCGGCTCGGAATATCTGTCTTCCACCCCCAAATACAACCTGTTGTATGAGGCGTTCGGCTGGGAGATCCCCACTTATATTCACTGCCCGCCGGTCATGAAAAACGCCACCGAAAAGCTGTCCAAGAGAAATGGCGATGCATCTTATCAGGACCTGGTTGCCAAGGGATACCTGCCGGCTGCTATTGTCAACTATCTGGCGCTGCTTGGCTGGGCTCCCAAGGGTGAACAGGAGATTTTCACGATGGAGGAGCTGAAAAAGGAATTCTCCGTTTCCGGCATCAGCAAATCTCCTTCTATTTTCGATAACCAAAAGCTGGATTACATCAACGCGGAATATATCCGCCGCCTTTCGCTGGATCAGTTCCATGAAATCGCCCTGCCCTGGATCCGTCAGACGGTAAAGCGCGAGGATGTGGACACACGTCTCATCGCCAAGGTACTGCAGGCTCGGACTGAAGTTCTTAACCAGATCCCGGAGCAGGTGGATTTCATTGACCAGCTGCCGGAATATGATACGGCGCTGTATGTCCACAAAAAGATGAAAACCAATGAGGAAACCTCCTTGGAAGCATTGAAAGCGGTGCTGCCGGTGCTGGAAGCGTTGGACGATTTTACCGAGGAATCCATTCATACTGCCTTGTTTGATCTGATCGCCAAATTGGGCGTGAAAAACGGATACTTGCTCTGGCCGGTCCGTGTCGCGGTAAGCGGAAAACAGTTTACCCCCGGCGGCGGAATTGAAATCTGCTCCATTTTGGGAAAAGAGGAATCCCTCGCCCGGATTCGCAAAGGGATCGAGCTGCTGAGCAAATAAGCGCCGATTTCCCCCATGAAAAGGATCAAAAGCAAAAGCGCCCGGTTTCGCAAGCGAAACCGGGCGCTTCTTTTCTGATTTTCGAAAGAATCAACCATTAAAAAAACAGGTTTAAAAGCAGATAGTACCCCGTTAAAATCACATAGAAAATCCCGATGACCGGCAAAGTCCGCTTGACCAGTGCGCCAAAATCCGTTTTGAAATGCTCACAGGCCAAGGTCAGACACAGATGGGTAGGCGAAATCTGCATCGCCGTATAAGTACAGCTCATCAAAAAAACCATCAAAGGCACACCCGCGCCGGGAATGGAAGCAAAAGCCAAAGGAAGACACAACGTAATAATCGCGGTAGAACCCGCTACAACAGAACCGATAAAAAAGATGATGCCAAATATCAAAAAACTGGGGATGGGCAGCGACGCAAACAAATTCGGCAGCTTTGTGATGACATTGGTATGCGTTAAAAGATCTTTGAAAATCATAACCACAAAGGTATTGATGACAATACGGGATTCCAGCGCGGACAGGAAAAAGGGCTTGATCTCCCGCCAGGTAAAACGGCTGGTAAAGAAATAGACAAGAATAACACCAACCGTCGCGAGGAATACGGGTACGTTAAACACGACAATCAAAAGGATGATAACCGCGATTGTCCACAAACTGCGGCACAGGCTCTGCAAATCCGCCAGCTTATCTGTCGAAGCCGCTTCCCCTGTTTCTTTGGGCACCTTGCGCAGGTAAAACAGATAGCCGAGCAACATCAGACATACCACCATCGGAACCATTCCCAAAACAAAGGACCCCATCTTTACCCCGGTCAGCTGACAGGCCAGGATAATGGAGGAATAGGTCGGCAGAAAGCTTTCCGGAATATGGCGAAAGTAGGACGCGACAAAGGTCTTGTCCTCTTTGCTGATGGAATCTTCACAGGCGGCGTCCACCATCGATCCCGCGATAAAAATAGCCCCCGGAGACGGCAGCAGCCCGATAAACACCGGTGCGATGGACGCATTGACCCGCCGGCTGTTAAACAGCCGGGACAGCGAACGCTGCGCCAGATCCAGGTGGCCGCGCAATTCCATCATGCGCTGCAAAAAAGTAATGAGATAACAATTGAGGATTACCATGATGGTCGCTTCGCTGATCATGGATTTTCCGGCAATCAAAAGCGCGTCCAGAACCGGTATCCCATACAGGACTACTGTCAGTACGGCGCCAATCCCGATGGAGCCGGACAGCGGGATCTTACATTTCAGCAGAACGATAATTGCGGCGAAGACAAGCGCCAATTTGATAAAGTCGCCATACTGCGCCCAAACCGATAACAAGGCAAAATCATCCAAATACAAAACCTCCAAACCAATCCATTTTCATTTTCTTACCGCATCGACACACTTTTTGAAAACGGCCTTTTTCATGCAATTCATGTTACGGCAGTATCATAAAAACCAACTTTCTATATTTTACCGTTATTGCTTTGCCGGGGCAAGATATTATTTTATTTCAAAGTAGCTATTTTTTTACATAGCAGCATCCATTTTTTCACGAATCGTTTTTACCGGCTGCCGGTAAAAATTTCATCTGCATCCGCCGGCGCGGACGAAAAAAGGAGACCAAACGGTCTCCTTTTTTCGCCAGTTTTGCATTTTTATTTGGCTTTCACATTCTGTTCTACGTCGTTTGTATCGTATACGACATCGATTGCTTCCCATCCAGGCGCTTTCTGCGCGTCATAAGCGCAATTTTCGACCCAAACGCTTTGGGCATATCCGGCAAAAGCACCAACCCAGTTGGAGCTGACCGTCGTCGAAATATAAACGGAAGATTCGCAGCCGTACATCGTACCTTGTATGCTGAAGCCGACGAAACCGCCGATCGAGGTCGGCGTCCCCTCAGATGCAGGCGCCCCCTGCGCCGGAACAGCGCTAACCTGGCCCGAAGCGGTACAATTCTCCAGAACGCCGTAGCAAAAAGAACCCGCGAAAGCGCCGACCTCGCCATATCCGCTGACGGATACCGCAGCATCGCAGGAATAGGCGGTGCCGGTGATCCGTCCCGCAATGCCTCCTACCTCATAGCCTCCATCTACCGTTCCCTCTACGGAAACAGACTCCAACATTCCGTTGCAAGTCCCCGCCAAAAGGCCCGCGGCGCCATATTCCGCGCCATACCGGCAGGGGGAGGTCACTACGCAGTCTTTCAGATTCAGATTTTTCACCATGCCATTTGTGCCGATCAGGCTGAACAGGCCAATGCCATCGCCAACATAGTCTGTTCTTTTCAAATAATCCTGCTCTTCCGCGTTCAGGCGCAGCCCGGAAATGGTATGCCCCTGTCCGTCAAAAGTACCGTTGAAGCCCCGCAAGGTGGGATCTCTGGAATCGTCATCATCCCAGTGTCCCAGATATCGCTCATTTTGCCCCATTGGGGTAAAATCGATGCCGGACAGATCAATATCCGCAGTCAGCCGGTAGGTATCGTACTGGTTCAGCCATCCGCCGGCATTTATCCGCTCTGCCGCCGCCAAAAGTTCCTGGGCATTGGATATCTCTATGGTTTGACCCAGCGGCTGCTGTTCCATATCCAGATTGGTCACGCTGACAATCTGATAAACGGTATCCCCCTGGGAATAATCCGCTGCCAGCGCCTCCGGCACAGATTCAATCTGGTGCGGCCGGAACACATAACGCACCGGCCGAAGATACTCTTCGCCCGCCGCCCGGCGATAATCAATGACAATATCCCCATCGTCTTGCTTTTGTATCCCGCTCGCTTCCAAGGTAAAGGCGTCACGGTTTTCCAAACCGTAAAAAGAGACATACCAATCAATCTGCTCGCTGTCATCCGGAACATCAGATGAAGCCATAAAGAAATTCTGAATTTCGGCCAGTTGCTTCTTTGGAATCCCGTAAGCTTCTTCTCTTTCATCCAGATACGGCTTTAGCATGTCTTTTTCTTTCAGGTAACCGAATCCGAGGTCAGAAACCCCTTCCGCTGTTTCAGATTCCGCCAGATTAATTCCGGACCGGTACCATTCATAAAGCTGTGCGATCCAATTCATCTGTGCCAGTGCCGTTTCATCCACGTCCACGTTTTCGCTTCCCGTAAAAACAGAAGAAGCGTCCGATTCTGTTTGCTGCGATTCGGGCTGTACCGGATCGGCCTGACAGCCGGCCATACCGCCAGTCAACAGGCAGACAGATAAAACAACGCACATGGCTGCG
>JBJEQT010000118.1:0-10750 GCA_051881895.1 Oscillospiraceae bacterium | reverse complement strand
CGAGCCCGAACCCGCTGATCCGGTCGACGACGCCGGGCCTGGAAGCGAACCGGCATGGCTGCCTGGTAACAGAGGGCGAAAGCGGCAAAACCAGCCGGGACGGCGTTTGGGCCGGCGGCGACGCGGTGACGGGAGCGGCGACGGTCATCCTGGCCATGGGCGCCGGCAAACAGGCCGCCCGCGCCATCGACGAAGCCATCCGCAACGCCTGAGAAAAGCGTTGTAAAATAATCGACGGGATTTTCCCGGTGATGGACGGAACAGGAAAATAAAAATTTTTTCAGAATGAGAGGTTTTGAATATGAATAGACTGGAAAATAAAGTTGCGATTGTTACTGGCTCTACCAGCGGTATCGGTATCGGTATTGCAAAGCTTTATGCAGAGGAAGGAGCACACGTTATCGTCTGTGGCCGGCGTGTGGAAAAAGGGCAGGCTGTTGTGGACAGCATCACCGAGGCGGGCGGCAAAGCATCGTTCCATGCGATGGATATCACCGATCCCGCGAGCATTGAAAAACTGGTATCTGACACCGTTGAAACTTACGGACATATTGATATCCTGGTCAACAATGCCGCCAATGTGGCGTTGAAGGACGGCCGCGTGGATGAGTTGAGCATTGACATGTGGGATGCCATCTTCCAAAGCGACATGAGAGGTACTTTCTATGTGACCAAATGCGTACTGCCGCATATGCGTAAAGATGCGCGCGGCGGTTCGATCATCAATATCGGCTCTATGGCTTCCTGCGGCGGCGACCTGGGTTCCACTGCCTATGCCTGCGCCAAAGCGGGCGTGGATATGCTCACCAAGGCGGTGGCTTTGCAGTACGGCAAAGATAATATCCGCTGCAACTGTATCCGCCCCGGCCTGATTATCACGCCTGAAAACGAGGCGAAAGTACCGGACGCTTTAAAGAATATCTTCCTGAGCAATATCATGGTCAACCGCTATGGCTGCCCGGAAGATATCGGACATGCCTGCGTCTATTTCGGTTCGGACGAAAGCGCGTATGTCAGCGGCCAGATCATCACTGTGGATGGCGGCTTGAACTCTCATGCGCCCACCGTTGCCCAGTTCCGGGAAATGGGTTCCCGCACCTGGTAAAAACCGTTTTATATCAGCCAAAAGCACCGGCGGTCCATCCGAAAAGGAAGGCCCCGGTGCTTTTTTCATCTATTGTGGAGGAAATATCCTTCGGGCACAGGGTAATTTACCCGAAAAGGATGCGTGCTGTTTGTATTTTTGCTATAATACAAAAAACAGCAAAATACGGAAGGGAAACGGCAGGCGCATATGGAAAAGCAGGAGATTTTAAACCGCCTTTTGGAAAAAACGCAGGAAATCACAGCGTATTTGGAGGAGCATTGCGATTTTGAGCAGCTTTATGAGGATGGTCTGTACGCAATGTTGTATACACGATATCAAAACGCACTGTCCCTTTTGCGGGAAGCTTCTCCCGGATACAGCCGTCTGCGGGCAGGGCTTCAGTTCCTGATCAGTGCAAACCGGGCGTATATCGGCTCATCCGGCGATTGGGAGGACCCACTGCGGAAACTTTTGACCGAATCGGACTGGTTGGTAGACCAGTATCTGCGGGATGATAAAAACGCGGAAGAGTAAAGGCCTGCCTGAGAGAGCCCGGCTCTCCGGATAAAAAAGCGAATATTGATTGGAAGACGCAAAAAGGAGCAGGTAAAACCTGCTCCTTTTTGCGTTTTGAGGTGTGTTTTTTGAGGAAGGTAGAGTTTATACCCAAACGCTGCGGCTGCGTTTATCGGGTACAATCTTATTATACCCATACGGCCTGGTGAAGTGTTGTTTTGCGGTGAACAAAACATAAACATTTTTACCGAATCATGTGAAGAAACAGTAACAAAACGTATGTTTGCATTTTGGAAAAAGATATGCTATGATAGAAAAAAAGGACGCCGCGCCGGCGGATTTGTCTGAAAGGAGCATATTATGAGCCAGCTGAATGATAAAGCCCGCAGAATTTTGGATTACATTACCAAAGAAATCGGCGACGGGGTTCCGCCATCTGTGCGGGAAATTTGCGCCGCCTTACAGATCAAATCCACCTCTACCGTCCACAAATACCTGAAAGAATTGGAAGAGGGCGGCTATATTGTGCGGGAGGAAAACCTCAACCGGGCCATACGCCTGCCGGGCAGCAGCGCGGTAAAGGTTCCCCTGCTGGGAACAGTCACCGCCGGACAGCCCATCCTCGCAGTGGAAGAGATCGAGGAATATATTCCTTTTCAGACCAAATATGGCGACGGCAGCGACCTGTTTGCTTTGCATGTGCGGGGCGAGAGTATGATTAACGCAGGCATCTTGGACGGGGATGTGATTGTAGCCCGCCGGACGACGACGGCTTACAACGGGGAAATCGTTGTGGCGCTGATCGAAGACGAGGCGACGGTAAAACGCTTTTTCAAAGAAAACGGGCATTACCGCCTGCAGCCGGAAAACGATACGATGGACCCGATCATAGTGGATTCCTGTTTGATTTTGGGAAAGGTAATCTCCTGCCTGCGCTTTTATGAGTAAAAACTGCGAAGACGGCGCTTTACAGAGCGGATGCTGCTGCGCCTCGCGCGTTTCGTTTTGCTCCAAAAAACAAAGACGCCTTTTAAAAGGCGTCTTTGTTTTTTGCGTTTTGTCAGACCAGAGCGAAAAAGTTATTTTCCGGTTTTCTCGAATTTCGTCCTGCCGATGCAGATTGCCATTGCACCGACGCTTCCAACCAGCAGAGAAACGCTCCAGAAAAGCAGAGAGGAGTCGCTTCCGGTGGCGGGGTTGACACGGTTTTCATCGACGGGCTTGGATTCCTGCGAGGAGGGGGCGGATGTGTCGCTTTCGTCATTTGCGCTGTCCGTATCGCTCACGGAATGCCCCAGAGCGGGAATGGAAGCGCCTTTTTCAATCAGCGCGCCGCAGTTGACGCAGTATCTGTCGCCGGTATATCCTGCTTCGGCGATGGTGGCGTCTTTTTCGCCTTTCACCTGTGTGCTGAGATGCTTACAGACCGCAGTATAATTTCCGTTTTCATCCATGGCCGGTGCGAACCCATCCGCACAGTATTCTTCGGGAACCGGCAGGTCAAACGTTCCGCCGGAGATTTCAGGCTTTCCCCATTTTGGATTGCCGCTGCCGTCTACGGCCGACAATACGAGCGGCTTTCCATTTGTTGTAAAGGTTCCGTCTTTAATTGTCAAAGCGCTGTCGGTGAGCATAAGGCCGAAAACAGCGTTTCCGTTTGTCTGAAAACTTCCGCTTTCGATGGTCACATAACCGCCCTCATCGCACCAGACGGCATAATAGTTTGTTCCGGTGACATCGACATTCCGCAGGGTAACGTTGGTTGCGTTATATACGTTGATGCCGCCGTTGGCGGTAATGTTTTCCACCAGAACGTTGTCGGTTGTTCCCTCGTCCCCGATAAACAGGGCATAGCTGCCGCCCTTGGCGTCAAATGTTCCGTTGCGCAGCGTAAAGTCCGTGCCTTCCAGAATCAGAGTGAAGTTGCTTGCGAAAATGGTGTTCCCGCCCAAATCGATGGTGCGGCCGCTGACATCCAATACACCGGCGTCGGTCAGATCCATATCGGCAGTCAACCGGATGCTGCTGATTGTGGTATCGGCTACGGCGGCAAGAAACGCGTCTTTGGTGCCGACGTCGACCGGCGTTTCATCCAGGGCAAAAGCGGTTGCCGGAACCAGGCTGATAATGAGACACAATGCACACAGAATTTGTTTGAACCGTTTCATTTTGAATGCTCCTTTTGGATGATGAAAAATAAATGATGATAAAATCAATTCAATTATAACAAAAAATTTAGCTTTCTGCAAGAAAAATATCAATTTGAGACTTGATGCAAAACATCAGTAGGATGGATGTTTTGTTTGTGTTTTTTAAATTTGCATTCTCCGGCCAAAAAAGGACGGAATCTTTCGAAAGTCTTTAGAAAAAACAAAGAAATTTTCTTTTTTCTGTAGAAAAGAGGGGAAAAAAGGTCTATAATAAACTGTCACTGCTGATAGCTGAAACGGCGGGAAGAGGGCGCGCGGCCCTGACAAAATCCTTGGAGAAAAGAGGAAACCGGTTTGATTAGAAATGATTTGAGAAATATCGCGATCATCGCCCACGTCGACCACGGCAAAACCACGCTGGTGGACGAAATGCTGAAACAGGGCGGTGTTTTCCGCGAGAATCAGGAAGTTGCTGACCGGGTCATGGATAACAACGACCTGGAGCGGGAACGGGGCATCACCATCCTGGCCAAAAATACGGCCGCTTATTATAAAGATGTAAAGATCAATATTATCGACACCCCGGGACATGCCGATTTCGGCGGCGAGGTAGAGCGAGTCCTCAAAATGGTGGATGGCGTTCTCCTTTTGGTCGACGCGTTCGAAGGCCCCATGCCCCAAACGCGGTTCGTTCTGCAGAAAGCGCTGGATCTGGGCCATCGCGTCATCGTAGTGGTCAATAAAATCGACCGGCCGGACGCCCGTACAGACGAGATTGCCGACGAGGTGCTGGAACTTCTTTTGGATCTGGACGCTTCCGAGGAACAGCTGGACAGTCCGGTGGTCTATTGTTCCGGCCGCGACGGCACGGCCAGCTTGTCTCCCTATCAGCCGGGGAAAGACCTGCAGCCGCTGTTCGAGACGATTTTGGAATATATCCCTGCGCCGCAGGGAGACGAGACCGCTCCGCTGCAGATGCTGGTCTCCTCCTTGGACTACAATGAGTATGTGGGCCGTATTTGCATTGGCCGCATTGACCGCGGGTCCATGAAAGTGGGACAGGAAGTGGCTATCACCGACTACTATCAGAAAGACAAAACCACCCGCGGCAAAATCGCTACCATGTTCCAGTTTGATGGGCTGAAGCGGGTGCCGGTGGAAGAGGCGAAAGTCGGAGACATCATCAGTATTTCCGGGTTGGAGAATATTACCATCGGTCATACCTTGACGGATGTCAATTGCCCGGAGCCGCTTCCGTTTGTCCGGATTTCGGAGCCGACGGTGGAGATGACCTTCTCGGTAAACGATAGCCCGTTTGCCGGAAAGGAAGGAAAATTTGTTACTTCTCGTCATTTAAGAGATCGTTTATACAAAGAGTTATTGAAAGACGTTTCCCTGCGGGTAGAGGACACCGATACCACCGAGGCGTTTAAGGTTTCCGGCCGCGGCGAAATGCATCTGTCCATCCTGATCGAGACCATGCGCCGGGAGGGGTATGAGTTCCAGGTCAGCACTCCAAGGGTGCTGTTTAAGGAGATCGGCGGCAAGCTGCACGAGCCGATGGAGCATCTGGTGGTGGATGTGCCGGAGGAATCGGTCGGCTCGGTCATGGAAGAGATGGGCCGCCGCAAGGGTGAACTGATCCACATGGCGCCCCAGGGCAACCGGATGCGGGTGGAGTTTTCCATTCCGTCCCGCGGCCTGTTTGGCTACCGCAGCGATTTTATGACCGCTACCCGCGGTGAGGGAATCATGACCTCGGTGTTCGACGGATATCAGCCGTATAAAGGCGACATTCCCCGCCGCGTGACCGGTTCTCTGATCGCGTTTGAAACCGGTGAAGCAGTGGTTTACGGGTTGTATAACGCTCAGGAGCGGGGTTCTTTGTTCATCGGCGCCGGCGTGCAGGTCTACGAGGGAATGATCGTTGGCCAGTCGCCGAAAGCTGGGGATATTGCAGTCAATGTGTGTAAGAAAAAGCATCTGACCAACACCCGTTCTTCCGGCAGCGACGACGCGCTGCGCTTAACGCCGCCCCGCCGCATGAGCCTGGAGGATGCGCTGGAGTTTATCGGCGACGATGAGCTGGTGGAGGTCACCCCAAAAAGCATCCGGCTGCGCAAGCGGATTTTGGACAATGCCCAGCGGATGAAGGCTATTATGAAGAAAGCATAAAACCGCAGAATTTTATATCAAAGGGAAAGATGCTCCAAAAGGAAGGATTTTGAGGCGTCGTAAAAAGAAAAAGCCCCCGGAAAAGCAAGCTCTCATGCCCAAAATCCCCCCGGGAAACACCCGGACGGATGGACAACAGGATTATGAGAAAATTTCTGTAAAAATCACAAGATTTTGAAGAAAAAAAACTTGCTTTTATCTGGGGGCTATGTTATTATAATTGAGCGTGACTGCACTAAGATATGCGATGAAGCAGGAGGTTGCCGCCGCAGGCGGGTAATTTCTGCCGAGTATGTCCGATTTCAAACCGGGGGACAAGAATACCGTTGACATGCTGGATGCGCTTTTGTAGAAAAAGCACATTCTCCCTGTCGCTTTTTGACATTTACCCTGTCAAGTCCCGGACAAACTGCGCTCTTTCGTGAGCACTGATTTGGCCGGTTTTTAAATGTTGAAGCGCGAAACACACGGAACAGTGTTCAACTAATGTCGTCGTCCCACCCGAAAAAAGTTATCTCAAGGAGGCGATGGTAGTGGCAGTCAAAGAAAAAATCAGAATCAGACTCAAAGGTTATGACCATCAGTTGGTGGATACCGCCGCGGAGAAGATCGTTGAAACCGTAAAGCGCACCGGCGCTCGGGTTTCCGGCCCCATCCCGCTGCCCACCGAAAAAGAAGTTGTAACCATTCTGCGCGCGGTGCACAAGTACAAAGACAGCCGTGAGCAGTTTGAGATGAGAACCCACAAAAGACTCATTGACATTCTGCGGCCTTCCAACAAAACCGTTGAGGCGCTGCAGGGTCTTGAGCTCCCGGCTGGCGTAGAAATCGAAATTAAACTTTAATTTCTCAGTTTCATGCGCTGCCAGGTCAAGTTGGCGGGATGCCCCGTCAACCAATAACCAAAGGAGGAGAAAAGAATGCAAAAATGCATCGTAGGCAAAAAAATCGGCATGACCCAGATTTTTGACGAAGCGGGCAAATTCGTTCCCGTTACCGTCGTGGAAGCCGGTCCCTGCGTTGTCGTCCAGAAAAAGACTGTCGAGAACGACGGTTATGAGTCCATTCAGGTGGGCTTTGGCGATATCGCGCAGAAAAAGGTTTCCAAACCCCTGCAGGGTCACTTCGCGAAAGCGGATGTCGCCTGCAAACGCGTACTCAGAGAGTTCAGACTTGACGACTGCTCTGGCGTGAACGTTGGCGAGATCATCAAAGCGGACACCTTCGCAGTAGGGGACAGAGTAGACGCTTGCGGCACTTCCAAAGGTAAAGGATACGCCGGTACCATCAAGCGCTTCAACTTTTCCAGACTGAAAGAGACACACGGTTCCGGTCCTGTTGCCAGACATGCAGGCTCCATGGGCGCGTGTTCCGACCCTTCCAGAGTTATGAAGGGCAAAAAGCTGCCTGGCCACATGGGCGTTGAGCGGGTTACCGTTCAGAACCTGACTGTAGTTAAGGTAGACGCAGAAAACAACCTGATTGCGCTGAAGGGCGCGATTCCCGGCCCCAAGGGCGGAATCGTTTATCTGACCGACAGCGTCAAAAAGGCATAAGGGAAGGAGGAAGCACGATGCCAAATGTAAACGTATATGATATGTCCGGCAAAGTGGTCGGCGATATCGCCCTTTCCGATGCCGTATTCGGAATCGAACCCAACGGCGTGGTAATGCATGCCGCAGTGGTCAACTATCTGGCCAACCAGCGCCAGGGCACCCAGTCCACCCTGACCAGAACCGAAGTCAGAGGCGGCGGCCGCAAACCCTGGAGACAGAAGGGCACCGGCCATGCGAGACAGGGCTCCATCAGAGCTCCCCAGTGGAGACACGGCGGCGTTGCTTTGGGCCCGAAACCCCGTGATTACAGATATTCTCTGAACAAAAAGGTGAAGAAACTGGCCATGCTGTCCGCCCTGTCTTCCAAAGTGAAAGACGGCGATATGATCGTTCTGGACAACATCAGCGTGGAAGAGTACAAGACCAAGACGATTGTCAACATGCTCAAAGCTTTGGGCGCTGACAAAAAAGCCATGATCGTTATGCCTTCTGTAGACGACAAGCTGATCCAGAGCGCCAGCAATATTCCGGGCGTTCAGACCGCGCTGGTCAACACCATCAATGTGTACGACATCTTGAACCATGATAAATTCATCATCGTCAAGAGCGCCGTTGAAAAACTCGAGGAGGTGTACGCATAATGAAAAAGGCACAGGACATCATCCTTCGCCCGATTATTACCGAGGCTTCCATGTCCGGTATTGCGAACAAAAAGTATACCTTCAAGGTTGCGAACGATGCCAATAAGATCGAGATCGCCAAAGCGGTGGAAGAGCTGTTCGGCGTAAAGGTCAAAAAGGTAAACACCATGAACGTCCCCGGCCAGTTCCGTCGCCAGGGCATGCATGGCGGCTATCAGCCGGATTGGAAAAAAGCTATCGTAACGCTGAAAGATGACTCCAAGGGAATCGAATTCTTTGAGAGCATGATGTAAGCTTCTGGGATAGCGAAAGATCATCCCGCAAAGCTCATTGAACAAGGAGAGTGAAACCGAATGGCTATCAAAAGCTATAAACCGACAACAGCGGCTCGTCGTCAGATGACCGTTACCGATTACTCTCAGTTGTCTAAGGTTGCTCCGGAGAAGAGCCTTGTCGAGTCTCTGAAGACCAACTCCGGCCGCAACAGCTACGGTAGAATCACTGTTCGTCATCGCGGTGGCGGCAACAGAAGAAAATACCGTATCATCGACTTCAAGAGAGAAAAAGCTGGGGTTCCCGCCCAGGTCCTGACCTTGGAATACGACCCCAACCGCTCCGCCCATATCGCCCTGGTGCAGTATGAGGACGGCGAAAAACGCTATATCATCGCCCCCAACGGTCTGAAAGTCGGAGACACCATCGTTTCCGGACCTGAGGCGGACATCATCGCAGGCAATGCGCTGCCGCTGGCCAACATCCCGGTTGGTACTTTCATCCACAACGTGGAACTGTATCCCGGTAAAGGCGCTCAGCTGGCCCGCGCCGCCGGCATCCAGGCTCAGCTGATGGCGAAAGAGGGCGCTTACGCGCTGATCCGTCTGCCTTCCGGCGAGCTGCGCAACGTTCCGGCGAACTGCATGGCCACCATCGGCCAGGTAGGCAACATCGACCATGAAAACGTATCCTACGGCAAAGCCGGCCGGAAACGTCACATGGGCTGGAGACCCACCGTTCGCGGTTCTGTTATGAACCCCAATGACCATCCGCACGGCGGTGGTGAGGGCAAGTCTCCCGTAGGCCGCCCGGGCCCTGTAACCCCGTGGGGCAAACCCGCGCTGGGCTACAAGACCAGAAAACACCACAACCGTTCCGATAAGTTTATCGTGAAACGTCGCAACGCGAAGTAAAGGAGGCAAAAAGTCATGAGCAGAAGTCTGAAAAAAGGACCTTACGTTTTGCCGGTGCTTCTCAAACGCGTTGAGGAAATGAACAAAACAGGCGAGAAAAAGGTTCTGAAAACCTGGAGCCGTGCATCCACCATCTTCCCGGATTTCGTGGGTCACACATTTGCCGTGCATGACGGACGCAAACACGTTCCGGTTTATGTAACGGAAGATATGGTCGGACACAAACTCGGCGAGTTTGCCCCCACCAGAACGTACAAAGGCCACGCCGGTTCCAAGAAATCGAATAACGGAAAGTAGGCCGAAAGGAGGATTAACATGGAAGCAAGGGCTTATTTGAAATACGCCCGTATTGCGCCCAGAAAAGTGCAGGTTGTCCTGGATCTGATCCGCGGCAAAGACGCACAGCTGGCCCGCGCGATACTCAAGCACACCCCGAAGGCTGCTTGCGAGCCGTTGGAGAAGCTCCTGAATTCGGCCATCGCCAACGCCGAGAACAACTTCAACATGGATAAAAACAACCTGTATGTTGCAGAGTGTTATGTCTGCCCCGGTCCCATCCTCAAACGGATCAGACCCAGAGCGCAGGGCCGCGCATTCCGTGTGCTGAAAAGAACTTCTCACGTCACCATGGTCCTGAAGGAAAAGGAATAAGCTGAAAGAAGGAGGTAAACTATGGGACAGAAAGTAAATCCCCACGGTCTTCGCGTGGGCGTTATCAAAGATTGGGATTCCCGCTGGTTTGCTAAGGATGATGCTTTCGGCGATATCCTCGTCGAGGACTACAAACTTCGCAAATTTCTGAAGAAGACCCTGTATGGCGCCGGCGTTCCCCGCATCGAGATCGAGCGTGACGCCGCCAAAGTCAGAATCCATATCCATTGCGCGCGTCCCGGCATGGTAATTGGCCGCGGCGGTGCGGATATCGAGAAACTGCGCCAGCAGTGTGAAAAAATGATCAACGAAGGAAAAGAGACCCCCGTTGCGGTTCTCATCAACATCGTTGAAGTAAAGCAAGCGGACAAAAACGCGCAGCTGGTTGCCGAGAGCATCGCCACTCAGCTGGAGCGCCGCGTGTCCTTCCGCCGTGCGATGAAGCAGGCTATCGGCCGTGCGATGAAGCTGGGCGCCAAGGGCATCAAGGTCAACGTTTCCGGTCGTTTGGGCGGAGCGGAGATCGCGCGTAGCGAACATTATCACGAGGGCACCATTCCGCTGCAGACCCTGCGTGCCGATATCGATTACGGCTTTGCAGAGGCGGATACCACCTACGGCAAGATCGGCGTAAAGGTATGGATCTACACCGGCGACGTTCTGGCCGATAGCAAAAAGCAGCCTCGTAAGGAAGGAGGCAAAAACTAATGCTTCTGCCGAAAAGAGTAAAATACCGCAGAGTCCACAGAGGACGTCTGACCGGTAAAGCCATGAGAGGCAACACCGT
>JBJEQT010000117.1:0-10799 GCA_051881895.1 Oscillospiraceae bacterium | reverse complement strand
CAGATCCAGCAAACCGACGATTGCCATGGCCGACCCGATCGTCGCGGTAATGGCATAGCTGATATGGCTTACATTATTGGAAACCGGGCCCATAATATTGGAAAAGGTCCCCGCGTTGCTGGCCGCATAACACAACGTTTCATTCAACTGGGTAAAATGCTCTTTGACCGCATCCTCGTGGCAGAAAACCTTGACGACCTTCTGTCCTTCGATCATCTCTTCGATATAGCCGTTTACCTGCCCCAGGGCCCGCTGCTGTTTGATGAAGAAGTTAGCGGATTTCCCGCCGATCACTTTTACCAGCTTGAGCAATACCAGCAGCAGCAATACGGCTAAGATGGTCAGCTGCCAACTGAGCACCAGCATCATGGAAAAGACGCCGACGATTGTAATAGCCGAGGAGATGAGCTGCGGAACGCCTTCGCTGATCATTTCCCGCAGCGTATCGGTGTCGTTGGTATAACGGCTCATCAGCTCGCCATGGGTATGGGTGTCGAAATATTTGATCGGCAGCGACTGCATATGGGTAAACAGGTCGGTCCGGATCCTTCTCATGGTACCGGTGGAGATATTGACCATCAGCCGCTTATACAGATAGCCGCAGCCTACGCCGATCAGATAGACCACCGCTATCAGGCAAAGCATCGAAACAAAGGCCGACAGGTCGGGGTTTTCCCGGCCGATGAACGGGACAATGTAATCGTTGATGATTGGTTTTAAAAAATAGGTGCTGGCCACGCTGGCGCCGGAGCTTCCGACAATGCCAACGATCACCAGAAGCATTTGGACTTTATATTCCATCAAATATTTTGCCAGACGTTTGATTGTTTCTTTTGGATTTTTGGGTTTTTCCAGCGCCGGACCTCTTCCAGGTCCGCGGCCCATATTGACTACTCGTGCCTGTGCCATACTAAGCCACCCCTTTCTGCTGGGACTCATATACTTCCCGGTAAATTCCATTGGTGGCCAGCAATTCTTCATGGGTCCCCACCGCGTCGACCCGGCCATCATTCAAAACGATGATCCGGTCTGCATCCTGCACAGAAGTTACCCGCTGGGCAATGATAAAGGTCGTCGTACCCGATAATTTTTCACGCAGCGCCTGTCGGATCTTGCTGTCGGTAGCGGTGTCCACCGCGCTAGTGCTGTCGTCGAGAATAATGATCTTTGGCTTTTTTAACAGCGCTCTGGCAATGCAAAGACGCTGCTTCTGTCCGCCGGACACGTTAACGCCGCCCTGTCCCAGGTCGGTGTCGTACCCGTCCGGGAAAGACATGACAAAATCATGCGCCTGCGCCGCGCGGCAGGCCTCCTCGATCTGCTCGTCGGTAGCATCGGCGTTGCCCCAGCGCAGATTTTCCTTGATGGTACCGGAAAAAAGCACATTTTTCTGCAGCACCATCGCCACAGCGTTGCGAAGATGATCCAGCGGATATTCCCGCACGTCCCGGCCGCCGACTTTTAAACTGCCGCTGTATACGTCATACAGGCGCGGGATTAGCTGCACCAGCGTTGTCTTTGCCGAGCCGGTTCCGCCGATGATGCCGATGGTTTCTCCGGAACGGATATGCAAATTGATGTTTTCCAGCGTCAGGTTATCGCCCTTTTTCGCATAGCTGAACGATACGTTTTCAAAATCCACCGATCCGTCCGCTACCTGAAGGTCGGCGCTGCCCTCGTCGGTAATATCCAGCGGCTCATCCATTACTTCAATAATACGGCGGACCGAGGCTCTCGCCATTACCAGGCCCACAAAGTTCATGGAGATCATCATCAGGGAGGTCAGCGTCTGCGTTAAATAACTCAAAAAGCTGAAAAATTGGCCTGTCATCATGCTTCCGGCAATGATTTGCCGCCCACCGAACCAGGATACGGCAATCATGCAGGCATAGACCACAAAGTTCATCAGCGGCATGTTGACGATCAGAAGATTTTCCGCTTTTTTCTGCGCCTGCTGCAGCTTGGTGGCCGCCTCGCGGAATTTTTCACTTTCGTGGTCGCTTCTCACAAACGCTTTGACGACGCGGATTCCCACCAGGTTTTCCTGTACCGACGCGTTCATGCTGTCATACTGTTCCAGCATCCGCTGAAAGCGCGGATACGCTTTTACTGCGATCACCGCCAGCGTACCGCCCAGAATCGGAACCGCTACCAAGAAAATCAGCGAAAGTTCGGCATTGATGCTCACCGCCATCACAACTGCGCAGACAAGCATCAGCGGTCCGCGGATCATGCCGCGGATGATGTTTGCAAAGGAGTTCTGCGTGTTTGTCACATCGGTGGTCAAACGGGTGACCAAAGATGCAGTGGAAAAACGGTCCACGTTGGCAAAAGAAAAATCCTGTATTTTATCAAAGAGCTTTTTGCGGATGTTCTTGGCAAAACCGGAACTTGCCACCGCCGCAAAATGGCCGCCGCCGGCGCCGAAGCACAGCGAAACAGCCGCCATCAGGATCATCAGCAGCCCCACCTTTGCCACATAAGGCAGGTCGCCGTTTGCAATCCCCACGTCAATAATCTTTGCCATGAGAAAAGGGATGAGGATTTCCATCACTACCTCTCCCACCATACACACCGGGGACAAAAGCGCGGCTTTTTTATACTCGCCCACACAGGAAAGCAGTTTGCCGATATCGCCGGTCCCTTTCTTTTTTGTCTGCTTGGAGGACATTTCATCACCTCGTTTATTCATTTCCTCCTTATTCTAGTACTTATTTCATATTGTGTCAATGATTAATTTTAATATAATCTTATATTTAATAAAAGCGTAATATTATTGACTTTTTCAAAATCATAGGCTATAATCATATTAATACCGGAAAGGAAGTGCTGACAGGTGGAAAAGGTCAATCGGAAAGCGGTTATACGGGAACTGATGTCCATACATCCTCTTTTTCGGAAAAAATTTCTCAACCGGCTTGACCGTCCTTTCGACGGCCTGTCCAAATCCCAACGCGATGTCGTCATGTCTTTGAACCTGTATCCCGCCATGAATATGGGCCAGCTGGCGGTGGAGGCCAATGTTTCCCTGCAGCAGATTACCAAAACCGTCAACGCGCTGGAAGATATGGGCTTTGTGCGCCGCTACATCGACAAGGCGAACCGGCGGCAGGTGTGGGTCTCGCTGACCGAGCAGGCCCAGGAGTATATCCGCAGCTCCTGCGACGCCAACGACGGATTGTTGGTCAAAAACTTTGCATCGTTTTCCGATGAGGAAATGCTCCAGCTGGAAAAGGCCGCGCGCACAATTATCCAAATCGTCAATAAAATGGAGGACCGTCCGCTGCAGGACCTGGATGCAAAAAAAGAAAAATAACGGCTTTCGCCGTCTTGCAGCATTTTGAAGTCCAATAAAAAAGGCACGTTAAAAACGTGCCTTTTTTTATTGGAAAAATCAACGGCTGCGCCGCTCGGCCAGCATCAGATCGACCATCCGCCCATAGCTTTGCACCCCGTCGGACTGGGCGTTGGCTTTTAAATAGCTGTCATTCAGCGTGTTGGAAACTTCCGCCACCTTTGTCTCAAACTGTTTCCAGTACCGGTTGGACGCCCGGTAATCGATTTTGGCCTGCGGAGGCAGCGAATCGTAAATCCGCGCATAACTTTCCCGCCGGCCGGCGCTGTACAGGGCGTTCATGGCGTAGGACAACGCGTTGAGCGTTCCGCTATACTGCAGCGCCGGTTCCTGCGACTCCCGGCACGCCAGATAAGCGATGAACCCTGCCTCGTCCTCCCGAATCCACCCTTTCAGGTGGGCCAGTTCATGGCAGACCGTATAGGGGATCTCATAATCAGGGATATCCCGGTTATAGTTTGCCTCAATGGTAAAAGGCGAAAACATGCCGGTCAGCCGCAAATGGGACATGCCCCAGGAAAAGGCCACTCCTTTGGGATTCGGATAATACCCTGCCAAAGAAGGGTACTGCTCGCCCAATCGCCGCATCGCCGCTTTGGTTTTTCCGTTCAGGTCTATGGACTCCAGCGAGAGCCCGCCCTCCCCATTCACCGGAATTTGGGAAGCGTATTCGTTGGCCTGCGCCGCCAGTTCCTCGCATAGCTGTTCCAGTTCATCCGCAGAGGAATCCCGCATCTCATAGCCTGCCGCCTCGCCGAAAGAGGTTCTCCCATAATTGATGGTACAGGTCAAGGTCAGCATCAGGAATACCGCGGGCGCCGCCCACAAAAGCAGACGGAAAAAACCGGATGCCAGTCGTTTTGCCCGGGTTCGGCAGCGAAACAGGTTCCACATCAGCACAGCCAAAAAGCCCAGAAATCCCAAAATCAGCGCATACAGCACAAACTCATAAACCGAAAAAGGCAGAACGGACAAAACCCGTCCGATCGTGTTCGGGAAAACGGGAAACAAGTACTCCGCGTGCCATTGGGCAAATCCGGTTTCGCTGCGGGACAGCCAGATCAAACCGCAGGCCGCTGTCAGTGCGCAGGCCGCCCATATCAAACATTTTCCATATTTCCTACGAAAAGAATCCATCGTCCTCCTCCTTCTCGGACAGGCCCGGGGCGCTGTCTGCCTCCGAAAAAAGAGGGCTGCTCCGCCCAGCGAGGCGCATACCCCCTCGCCGGCCAACCGGAACAGTCCTTTCCTTTATTCCTCTTCTTCCGGCTGCTCCGCCGCCTGCTGGCGAATCTGCTCCTGCCGGCGTTTTTTCTCATCCCACTCCTGCAAAATACCGCGCGCTTTTTCCACCAGCGGCTCGATATACTTCGGATCCACAAAATCCATCTTCATTTCCAGATATGTCTGGGCGTTGGCCGGGTCTTTTTGCGCCCGCTCTTTCATAGCCATGCCCATTACCCAACGATGGAAGCGTCCCAGCTTTTGGCCGTCCACCGCGCCGGGAAACGCGAAGAAGTGGATCTGCTTTCTCATTTTTTCCGTAAAATTGCGGGTGTACAAAAAGGTATAATAGCCGTCGTCCGTCGGCTCTGTCAATCCCGCGGTAAAGACCAACAGCGTTTTGTCTTTCAGCTCCTGGAACCGCCTGGTCAGCGCCGCGATACCATTAATCCTGCCCATATAAAGCCCGCCGCCGAAAATCAGCATGCGGTATTCCAGCAATGTGGCCGTTTTCACCTGATCCATCGGAAGCGCCTCGCATCCCAGCGCTTCGGCAATCCATTTGGCATACCGCTCAACGGCGCCGTATCGGGATTTATAAACCACAAGAACGTCTTTCACAAAGTTCCCTCTTTTCCCCAAGCGCAGCTGCGCCCTTTTGGATTATTTTATCACAGTCGTGCCAAAAACAAAAGAGCATTTGCAATCCTTCTTTTTGCCGGCAAAGCGGCTTTATGCATCAGCCGTCAAATCGGCGGTTGCTCCACCGGTCAGCTCCAGCAGCGCGCCGGGCGCCAATTCCACCTGGCAGCCGATTTTGCCGGCACTGACCATTACCGTATCCAGTTTTTTTATCGCACTGTCAAAGAAGGTGGAAAACCGTTTTTTCATGCCGATTGGCGAACAGCCGCCCCGCACATATCCGGTCAACCCGTTGATTTCACTGACATGGATCATTTCCACGGATTTCTCTGCGGCAGCCTTGGCCGCTTTTTTCAAATCCAGCGTGCTTTCCACCGGTATGACGAAGACGTAATAATTTTTGCTGTGCCCCCTGGCGACCAGCGTTTTATACACCTGCCGCGGGTCCTGTCCCAGCAGACGCGCGACTGTCGCCCCATCCACCGGCTCTTCCCCGTGGGGGTAGCTGTGGGCCTGATAGGGAATCTTTTTTTGCTCCAAAATCCGCATGACGTTGGTTTTTATCTCCGCCATCTGCACACGCTCCTTTTATACATGGCAAAAGAGCCCCTCCCCAAGGAAAGGGCTCTTTTTCTTATTTTTCTTCGCCGCCCAAGGCGTCTTTGAGCTTTTCAAAAAAGCCTTTGCGTTTTTCATAATTTTTTTCAGTGGTGACCTTTTCAAAATCTTTCAGCGCCTGTTTCTGTTTCAGACTCAGATTTTTCGGCACCTCCAAAACGACAGTCACATACTGGTCGCCTCGCCCACGACCATTGACGTAGGGAATGCCCTTGTTGCGCAGACGGAATACCGTCCCCGGCTGCGTTCCCTCCGGTACCGTATACTTGACCTTGCCGTCGATGGTGGGAACCACCACTTCATCGCCCAATGCCGCCTGCGCAAACGTCAGCGGCACTTCGCAGAGCACATTGTAGCCATCCCGCTCGAACAACGGATCCGGGCGCACCGAGACTGTCACATTCAAATCGCCCGCCGGACCGGCGTTGCGGCCATGGTCGCCCTGTCCCTGCAGCGCGAACGTCTGCCCGTCGTCGATACCTGCCGGCACATTGACGGTCATCTTGCGGGTATGGCGCACGCGGCCCTTTCCGTTACAGCCGGTGCAGGGGGTGTTGATCACCCTGCCGGTACCGCCGCATCGCTGGCAGGGCCGGGTGGACTGAATCACACCGAAAGGCGTTCTGCTCTGGACTCTTACCTGACCGGTTCCCTTACAGTCCGGACAGGTATCGGCACTGGTGCCTTTCGCCGCGCCGGTGCCGCCGCAATCCTCGCACTGCTCCAACCGCTGGATGGTAACTTCTTTGGTGCAGCCGTGGGCAGCCTCCATAAAGGACAGGTTCAGGTTGATGTTGACATCGTTGCCGCGAATCGGCGCATTGGGATTTCGGGTACGGGTGGAACCGCCGAAGCCGCCGAAGCCGCCCCCGCCGCCAAAGAAGGTGTCAAAAATATCTCCCACGTCAAAGCCGCCCATGCCGCCAAAACCGCCGGCTCCCGCGCCGCCGGCCCCGTAGGACGGGTCGACGCCCGCGTGGCCGAACTGATCGTACCGGGCGCGCTTCTCTTTATCGGACAGCACCTCGTAAGCCTCATTGACCTCTTTGAACTTGGCCTCCGCCTCTTTATCACCAGGATTTAAGTCCGGGTGATACTTCTTTGCCAGCTGTCGGTATGCTTTTTTCAATTCATCGTCGGAACATCCCTTTTGAACGCCGAGGACTTCATAGTAATCTCTTTTATCGGCCAAAAATATCACCCTTTGTCTCTATTTCGTCTTTGACCGCAAAGGCTGCCGCAAAGGCGCCTTCCCCGTCCCTGCGGCAGCTTGCTGCACATTTTAACTTATTTCTGCGTGTCGTCCACATCTTTGTAGTCAGCGTCCACATATCCGTCGTCGCCGGCGGCACCGTTATTCTGCGGGCCCTGCTGCGGCTCGCCCTGCGCGGCTCCCTGAGCGCCTGCAGCGCCGTATACCTTGGAAGAAACCTCATAGAATTTTTTCTGCAGGTCTTCCTGTTTTGCTTTGATGTCATCGACGTTAGAGCCTTTAAGCGCTTCTTTCAACGCGTTGATCTTGTTTTCCAGCTCGCCTTTGTCAGCGGCATCCAGCTTGTCGCCCAGATCGGTGATGGTTTTCTCAGACTGATATACCATCTGATCGGCGTTGTTGCGGATATCGATCTCCTCACGGCGTTTTTTGTCTTCCGCCGCGTACTTCTCCGCCTCTTTGACCGCTTTCTCCACATCCTCTTTGCTCATGCTGGTGGAAGAAGTGATGGTGATGTTCTGCTCTTTGCCGGTGCCTTTATCCTGAGCGGAAACATGGACGATACCATTGGCGTCGATATCGAAGGTTACTTCGATCTGCGGTACGCCGCGGGGTGCTGCGGGGATACCGTCCAGATGGAACATTCCCAGCGTCTTATTGTCTTTTGCCATCTCACGCTCGCCCTGCAGAACATGGATCTCAACCGAGGTCTGACCGTCGGCGGCGGTGGAGAAGATTTGAGATTTCTTCGTCGGGATGGTGGTATTGCGGTCGATGATCTTGGTGAATACGCCGCCCAGCGTTTCCAGGCCCAAAGACAGAGGCGTTACATCCAAAAGCAGCAGGCCTTTGACCTCGCCGCCCAGCACGCCGCCCTGGATGGCCGCGCCGATGGCAACACACTCATCGGGGTTAATCCCTTTAAACGGCTCTTTGCCGGTAAAATTCTTGACTGCTTCCTGCACGGCGGGAATTCTGGAAGAACCGCCTACCAGCAGGATTTTGTCCAACTCCGACGCTTTCAGTCCCGAGTCGGCCAGCGCCTGACGAACCGGGCCCATGGTAGCCTCTACCAGGTCGTGGGTCAATTCGTTGAATTTTGCGCGGGTCAGCGTCATGTCCAGATGCTTCGGGCCGGTGGCGTCGGCGGTGATGAACGGCAGATTGATGGAAGCGGTGGTCATGCCGGACAGCTCGATCTTTGCTTTCTCGGCAGCCTCTTTCAAACGCTGCATTGCCATTTTGTCGCCGGACAAATCGATGCCGGATTCCGCTTTAAAGCCATCTACCAGCCAATTGATGATCCGCTGGTCGAAATCATCGCCGCCCAGGCGGTTGTTGCCGTTGGTGGCCAATACTTCCTGTACGCCGTCGCCCATCTCAATAATGGACACATCGAAGGTGCCGCCGCCCAGGTCGTAAACCATCACTTTCTGATCCTGTTCTTTATCCACGCCGTAGGCCAGCGCCGCAGCGGTCGGCTCGTTGATGATACGTTTCACATCCAGGCCCGCGATTTTACCTGCGTCTTTCGTCGCCTGGCGCTGCGCGTCGGTGAAGTAAGCCGGCACCGTGATGACCGCTTCGGTAACCTTCTCGCCCAGATAGCTTTCCGCATCCTCTTTCAGTTTGGTCAGGATCATCGCGGAGATTTCCTGCGGTGTGTAGCGTTTGCCGTCGATCTCAACGGTATGGGCAGTACCCATTTCTCTTTTGATGGAAGAAATGGTCCGCTCCGGGTTGGTAATGGCCTGGCGTTTTGCGACCTGTCCTACCATTCTCTCGCCGGTTTTGGAAAACGCAACAACCGACGGGGTCGTTCTCGCGCCCTCTGCGTTGGCGATTACGACCGCCTCGCCGCCTTCCATAACGGCTACGCAGGAGTTTGTTGTACCTAAGTCAATGCCAATGATTTTTCCCATAATAAATTCCTCCTTAAAATGCGGCGCTTTTCACACGCCTCTCCCTCATCTATGTGATTTCAGTTTGACAAATTCAGTTTGCCACCTGCACCATGGTGTGGCGGATAATCCGCTCGCCGAGCCGATAGCCTTTTTGGAACACCTGCGCGATAACGCCTGCACCCAAATTTTCATCTTCTATATGCATCACCGCGTTGTGCACCGCCGGATCAAAAGGACTTCCCACTTCGGCGGGAATTTCCTCCACCCCGGCTGCAGAAAGCGCGTCGTAAAAAGAATGGATGATCATGTCTACCCCCTTTTTATATTCCTCATCGCTGCAGCTAAAACCAGCGGCCCGTTCCATACTGTCCAGAACCGGCAGGAATTTGGAAACCGCATCTGCCGCGGCCTCCGGGTAGATGGCCTCTTTTTCCTTGACAGAGCGCTTGCGGAAATTATCGTACTCCGCCAGCGTCCGCAGCAGTTTATCGTTCAGGGCCAGGACTTGTTCTTCCGCCTGCCGCAGCTTTTCTTCCACCGGATCTTCCTGCGGTGTTTCTTCCTGCGCCGCGGTGTTTTCCTTTTCCTGCAGCTGTTCCTCCTGCTGCGTTTCTTGTTTCTTATCGCTCAATTTCGATGTCCCTCTTTTCCTTGTTTACTCTTCTTGGGGATTCATGGTATCAGACAGCAGACTGCCCAAGGTCTTCGCAAAATATTCCAAGTGGGGAATCAGTTTGGAATAGTCCATCCGCACCGGGCCGATCACGCCGATCACGCCGGTATTGTCTTGCCCCACATTGTATCTGGCCACCAGCACCGTTGAATTTTCCAACTGCGCCAAATGATTTTCTTTCCCGATCTTAATATTCAGTTCCTGATTCTCCGGACCTGCCAGAGCGTCCTGCAAAAGGGTTCTGTTTTCCAGCAGGCTCAACAGGTCATAGGCCGAATTGTGAAATTCCGGATATCCCAGCAAATTGGTGCTTCCCTGGGTGTAAAACTGTCCGTCCCGGATTTGGCGGCAAAGCTCAAATACGCCTGCTAAAAGCGGCGTGAACACCCGGGAATATTCTCCCAGCGCCACCGCCACCGAATTGAGATACCCAGTGGAAATTTCGTCAATGGAACGGCCCGCAAACCGGTCGTTGGCAAATTTGTTGAAAAAGTCCAGAATCTCCGGCGAACAGATCATATCCAACCGGTAAGCCTTGTTCTTGATCACCCCGTTGGAGGCTACCACCACAATCATCACCACATGGGGGCCCAGCGGAATCAATTCGATCCGCCGCACCGTTACATGCCGTGGGGGGCGGGTCGCCGAAACGGTCGCGCATCCGGTAAACCGGGCCAGCGCTTCCGCAGCGTCGGCCAGCAGGCGGTCCGGATCGGGGTTATGAATGTTAAACAGCGCGTCGATCTCATCTTTTTCTGCCTCTGTCAGCGGATCGCAGGTCAAAAGCTTATCGAGATAGACCCGAAATCCCAAATGAGACGGGATCCTCCCCGCCGACGTGTGCGGCTGCTCCAGCAGCCCAAGGTCGAACAGCAAAGACATTTCGTTGCGGCAGGTCGCGGGGGACACCTGTGTATCCAGAAGCTGCGCCACCCGTTTGGAGCCTACCGGCTCTCCGGTCCGGATATATTCGCTTACGATAGCGCCGAGGATCTTCATTTTCCGTCGATCCAAATCCATATCCGGTTCCTTCTTTCTTTTCAGGTTTTAGCACTCTTGCTTCCTGAGTGCTAAAGATAATTTATCACTTCTTTCCCAGTATGTCAAGACCCTTCATAAATTATTTACTTTTTCGCTTTGAAAATTTCCCTTCTTTTTGAAAAACCCCTT
>JBJEQT010000116.1:0-10856 GCA_051881895.1 Oscillospiraceae bacterium | reverse complement strand
CAGACAGGATAGGTGATCCAAAACAGCAAAAAGCAGACGACGGCGCCGGGCAGAGGAGAAACCCGGTCCAAAAGAGGACGGAAAAGCGGATACAACAGCATGGCGCATCCCAGAAAGTGAAGCACGCCAAACCAATCGGCTACAGTCGGTATCAGAAAGAACGTGACGGCTGTGATGACGAAAGCGGCCGCCAGGCAGCGAAGTCCGCGCCGCCAGTTGCTGCGGGTCAGCCGGCACATGCAGCCGGATAAAAGGATAAACAAGGCTCCGATGCTGTCCTGCCAGACCGAAAGAGGCGGGGAAAACAGCGGGATGTCCCATCCGGCAAATACAACGCCGTCGTATAAAAAATGATAGGCGATCATCATGAGGATGGCGCAGCCGCGCAGCTCGTCTAAAAAAGGATAGCGCTTTGCGGTTTTCGAAACGGTATCGGCGGCAGGGACAGCCATAAAGATCCCCCTTTGGATAAAATGCAGGACAGCTCGTTTCCAAAAGCGTATCGTGCTTTTTTTACAATACTCCCCGCAGGTTGATTTGTAAAGCTAAAACCACAGGCGGATCAGAAGAAACATAAAATAAAGGATCGGCTGATGGAGAAGATAGATCCAAAGGGACTTTTGCCCGGCCGCCGCCAGAAAAGGACTGTGCAGCCGGTACAGCCAGCCGGGGCCTTTCCCAAGGCGTATCCAGACGCCCAAACAGGTCCCTGCCCAGAAGAGAAACAGCCATGGAACCAGCGGAAAATAGTCGGCGGAATAATATCCTTCACCGGGAAATCCCAGTGCGGCGGTAAAAGCGTTTTGATACAGAAAGGCAGGAAGATCCATTGGAACCGGGCGAAAGCCCAGCCGGCCGCCGGGCACCCCAAAACAAAAGAAAAAAAGAACAATCCCGGCAAAGGCGCCGGCGGCCGGAGGGATCCGGTCCAGCAGCGGCTGCAGGCAGGCGAAAAGAAGTATACCGCACCCCAGCAAATGCAAAATGCCAAAACGGATCCGCTGGGCGGGAATCAAAAAAGTGGTGACGGCGGACAGTCCCGCCGCCAACAAAAGGCACCGAGTCCCGCGGCGAAGATTGCTGCGGGAAAACCGGCAGGCACAGCCGGAAATCACTACGAAAGCGCCGGCAAAAAAGTTTCGAATCACGCCGAACCATCCCTCAAAAAGAAAATCCAGCGGGCAGCCCAGAAGAAAAGCCGCGTCGTATGCCCCGTGATGCAGCACCATCAATAAAATGGAAAGCCCCCTTGCCTCATCTAAAAACCACACGCGCTGCCGTTTGTCCAAATTACCACTCCTCTTTTTTGCCTACACCAGAGTCTGCCCTTGCAAAAGCGGTTCCATGCAAAAAAGCAAAGAGCCGAGTGCTTTTCAAAGAACTTTTTGCTGATTGCATAAGGGAAAGCGGCGCTGTTTTTAAAAGGAACACAAGTTCGCTTTTTTGACTTTTTTCGGTTGTGAAATGCTTTGGTTTTTGATATAATAAATCTATCTGCAGGATAGGCGGATCTTCTGAAGGGCATAATAAGAAAAAAGTGCCTGAAAGGAGAAGCTATGCCGGAAGAAAAAGAGCCAAAGCAGCAGGAAGAACAACAGCGGCAGATCATGCAGAGCGGTTCGGTGACCACCGAGACCCATGGCAAACATGTGATTCATTGCCTGACGATTATCGGCCAGGTGGAGGGGCATTATATCCTGCCGGCGCAGAATAAAACCACAAAGTACGAACACGTCATTCCCCAGTTGGTCGCCATTGAGCAGGATCCGGAGATCGAGGGGCTGATCGTGATCCTTAACACCGTGGGCGGCGACGTAGAGGCGGGACTTGCCATCGCGGAGCTGATTTCCACCATGGAGACCCCGGTGGTATCCCTGGTTTTGGGCGGCGGCCATTCCATTGGTGTACCGCTGGCCTGCAGCGCCAGATATTCTTTTATCGCCCCGTCGGCTACCATGACCATCCATCCGGTGCGGATGAGCGGGCTGGTGCTGGGAGTGCCTCAGACCCTGTCGTATTTCGACAAAATGCAGGAGCGGATCGTCCGTTTTGTAACGGATAATTCCGGCGTGGACGCCCGGCGCTTTCGGCAGCTGATGATGAATACCGGCGAACTGGTGATGGATGTGGGAACGGTGCTGGACGGCGAACAGGCGGTCGAGGAAGGGCTGATCGATGAATTGGGCGGGCTTGCCCAAGCGGTCGGAAAGCTGACTGAGCTGATCGAAGCGCGCCACCCGGCGAAAAAGGAGGGGTCTGCTTGGTGATCCATTCGATTATTGACCCGATGGAAATCATGGAGCGCAAAGAAGATCCCGGCGTTTGGCAAGAGGTCCCGGGCGGCCTGATACAGGGTGTTTTGGGAGAAAAGGGCATGACGGTGACCCGTCTTGTTTCCACCGACCCAGCCATGTATCTGAACCCGTTGTACCAGCCCGGCGCGGTCTGCCGGGTGCCTCAAAAGGGAAAATCGTAAGGCTTCTGGCCGGAAAATGCCGGCCTTTACATACAAAAGAGAAGATTTAAAGCAGCGTGCCGCATAAAAACGTGCGGAATAGGGAGGAGACACCATGAGTTTTTGGAACGCGATTTTGCAGGGGATTATCCAGGGGTTGACAGAGTTTCTGCCGGTATCCAGTTCCGGCCATCTGTCCTTGTATCAGCATTTTTCCGGCCAGTCCGGCGAAGCGGCGGGTTTATTTTCCATTCTGCTGCATTTGGGAACGCTGGTGGCGGTTTGCATTGCGTTTTGGGATACCATTTGGGGAATGATCGTAGAGGTTTTCCGCATGATCGGGGATCTTTTGAAAGGAAAATTTACCTTTCACACCACTGATCCCAACCGCCGGATGATTTTTATGATCGTGGTGGCGCTGGTCCCGCTTTTGGTATTCTTTTTCCTGCGGGATTGGTATACGTCCCTTTCCACCGACAATGACATTATTGTGGAAGGGTTGTGTTTTTTGGCCACAGCGGGCCTTTTGTATCTGGCGGATCACCTGGTACCCGGCAAAAAGACAGCGTCCAATATGCGGGTGAGGGACGCTCTTTTGGTGGGGACGATGCAGGGCATCGCGCCGCTTCCGGGATTGTCCCGTTCCGGTTCTACCATTTCGGCGGGCATTTTCGCCGGGCTCAACCGCGAATTCGCGGTGGCCTTTTCGTTCATCCTGGGGATCCCCGCGGTGGTGGGAGCAAATATTTTTGAAGTAAAAGACGCTTTGGAGGCCGGAACCGAAATGGAGATGCTGCCGATGCTGGCAGGCATGGTAACAGCGGCGGTCGTTGGTTTTTTGGCCATCAAATTGGTCCGTTGGCTGGCCCGGTCGGGTAATTTTAAGGTGTTCACCTGGTATACGGCGATTTTGGGTACCGCAACAGTGATCATCGGCGTGGTGGAGAAGTTTATCCACTAAGTGAAAAAAACGAAAATTGAGGGGGCTGCATCCGTGGCGGAGAAGAAAAAAACAACGGCGGCAAAAAAGAAATCCACTGCCGCAAAAAAGACGGCCAGCCGGCAAACGGCGGAAGAGAAACGCCGCGCGCAGGAGCAGGCCCGTTCCCGCAGACAGCTTTGGGCAGTGATCCTGTTTGCCGTGGGGATTTTCTTTTTGGCGGTGTCGGTGATCCCCGGACAGGGCTTTTGGAACTGGCTGCACACCGTTTGCTTCGGCCTGTTTGGCTGGTGCGCCTATTTGATTGCGCCGGCGCTGATTTATATCGCGGTTATGGCCGCTATGGACAAGCCGGTGGGGGCGCTGGGGCACAAAGTTTGGCAGACTTTCGTGCTGGTGGCGCTGATCTGCGGTGCGGCTCAGATCTTTTCCAAAACGCCGGTGGAAGGCGAAAATTTCGTGGAAAAAGCCGCCTATCTGTACGAAAGCGGTATCCAGCTGAAAGGCGGCGGACTAGCCGCTGGGCTGATCGGCATTCCGCTTTTATCCTTTGGCAAAACCCCGGCGGCATTGACGATTTTGATTTTGATTTTTACTTTTATCATGTTGATTACCGGCGCTACGCTGCTGGATTTGATCCGCTCCGCTTATAAGCCGGTGAAAAAAATCGGGGAAACTTACGTGGAGCGGGTGGAAGAGCGCCGCCGGCCCCAGTTTAACATCGATGTGCCGCTGGACGAGGAACCGATGCCCGCTCATCCGGTGCGGGTGGAGGAACAGTCGCCGGAGGCCAGGGAAACGGTGAAAAAAGCAAAAGAAAAACTGATGAAAGCCGCGGGGCAGGAAGCGCCGGCGCCTGTTTTGGAAACCGGACCGCGGCCGGAAAAAGCTGCGGCAAAAGAGACGCCCCTGCTGGATGATCTGGTGGGGAAAATTGCGAAAAGTATTCTGACTCCGTCGCCATCGGACAATGAGGCCGCGGAAAGCACGGCGGCCCCTGCGCCGACGGCGGAGGCGCCGCTGCAGCCGCATGAGTGTGAAGAAAATTCGGATGGGGAAACCGGCGCGGATGAAAAAATCGCCGGGGAATTGGAAGCGGCAAAACAGCTGCAGGCAACCGAAAGCTACATATTCCCGCCGGTGTATCTGCTTCAGGAGGGCGAAAAGCCTGATGGGCAGGATCTGAGCGAGGAGCTGAAGGCCAACGCGCAGCTTTTGGTGGATGCGCTGGCCAGCTTCGGCGTGCAGACGCGCATTATCGATATTGCAAGAGGGCCTGCGGTCACCCGGTATGAACTGCAGCCGTCGGCCGGTGTTAAGATCAGTAAAATCACCAACCTGGCTGACGATATCGCTTTGAATCTGGCCACCAGCGGCGTGCGTATCGAGGCGCCGATCCCCAATAAGGCGGCGGTCGGCATTGAGGTGCCCAACCGGCAGACCAGTGTGGTGCCCATCCGGGATATCATTGATTCGCAAACATTCCGTGAGGCCAAAAGCAAAGTGACCATGTGCCTGGGCAAGGACATCGGCGGCAGCGTTTGCGTAGCGGATATTGCCAAGATGCCCCATATGCTCATTGCCGGCGCCACCGGTTCCGGTAAATCGGTCTGCATCAACTCGATTATTATGAGTATTCTTTATAAAGCCTCGCCGGAAGAGGTCCGCCTTTTGATGGTAGACCCCAAGGTGGTGGAGCTGGGCGTTTACAACGGCATTCCCCATCTGCTGGTTCCGGTGGTTACCGACCCGCGCAAGGCGGCCGGCGCCTTAAACTGGGCGGTCAGCGAAATGCTGGGGCGCTATAAGCTGTTTGCGGACAACAGCGTTCGGGATATTAACGGGTACAACCGTCTGGCAGAAGAGCAGCCGGAGCGCAATCTGGCGAAAATGCCGCAGATTGTCATCATCATCGACGAGCTGGCCGATTTGATGATCGCCGCTCAAAACGAGGTGGAAGACGCCATTTGCCGTTTGGCTCAGATGGCGCGCGCGGCGGGTATGCACCTGGTCATTGCGACCCAGCGGCCGTCGGTGGACGTCATCACCGGCGTCATCAAGGCAAATATCCCCAGCCGCATCGCTTTTGCGGTTTCTTCTCAGGTGGACTCCCGGACGATTTTGGATTCCGGCGGCGCGGAAAAGCTGCTGGGTAAAGGCGATATGCTGTTTTTCCCGGTGGGAGCGGCCAAGCCTACCCGTATTCAGGGCTGTTTCGTCAGCGATAAAGAGGTGGAAAAGGTGGTAGCCTTTATCAAAGGCTCCCAGACTGCCGAGTATGACGACCAGATTTTGGAGGAGATCGAACGGCAGGCGGAAGCGGCGGGCAAGTCCTCCGGCGGCGGCTCCGGCGGAGGCGGGTTCGACGCGCAGGACGAGATGCTCCCGGCGGCCATCGAATGTGTGGTGGAAACCGGGCAGGCCTCCACCTCCCTTTTACAGCGCAAGCTCAAATTGGGTTATGCCAGGGCGGCGCGGATCATTGACGAGATGGAGTCCCGCGGGATTGTGGGGCCCTTTGAGGGAAGCAAACCCCGCCAGGTGCTGATTTCCCGCCAGCAGTGGATTGAAATGAAAATGCAGGCGGATGGCACGGCCCCGCAGGCAGAAGAATAAACACCGGGGCTGTATGAGAAAAATCGCCTGAAATATTTTGATATCGTTACAAAGCGCCGCTTTTGACCGGGCAAAGCCAAAGGCGGCGCTTTATTCCGGCAAATGCCGGCAGGAAGGAAAAGCTATGAATCCGTTTTTACCCATCAGCAAAGAAGATATGGAAAAAAGGGGCTGGGATCAGCTGGATTTTGTGCTGGTCTCGGCCGACGCTTATGTAGATCATCCCAGCTTCGGCGCGGCGATCATCGCCCGGGTGCTGGAATCCCAGGGATTTCGGGTGGGCGTGCTGGCCCAGCCGGATTGGCGGCGGGAGGAGAGCTTCCTTGCATTGGGCAGGCCGAAGCTGGCTTTCATGGTGTCCGGCGGAAACATTGACTCGATGGTCGCCCACTACACGGTTGCCAAGCGCCGCCGTAGCGAGGATGAGTACAGCCCCGGCGGCAAAGCGGGATACCGGCCGGACAGGCCAACCATCGTCTATACCCGGCAGCTGAAAAAACTTTTCCCCGAGATCCCGGTGATCATCGGCGGGTTGGAGGCTTCTTTGCGGCGATTTGCCCATTACGATTATTGGGACGACGCGGTACGCCCATCGGTGCTGGTGGATGCAGGAGCCGACCTTCTGTCCTACGGCATGGGAGAGAACCAGACCATCCAGATTGCCCGCCGCCTGGCGGCCGGTGAGCCGGTTTCGGCTCTGACCGATATTCGGGGAACCTGCTATTTGTCCGAAACAGCGCCGGTCATCCCGGGCGCCGTTTCCTGCGCGTCTTTTGAAAAAGTTTCTCAGGACAAAGAAGCCTATGCCCGCGCGTTTAAGATTCAATACGAGGAGCACGACGCGGTATACGGTAAGACCATCCTCCAAAAGCACGGGGAGCGCTATCTGGTGCAGAATCCGCCCATGCCTCCCCTGACCCAGCAGGAATTGGATTGGGTGTGGTCGCTGCCTTTTGCCCGTTATTACCATCCTTCTTATGAGTCCAAGGGCGGAGTCCCCGCCATCCGCGAGGTGGAATTTTCCATCATGCACAACCGAGGATGCTTTGGCGCATGCAATTTCTGCTCCATCGCAACCCACCAGGGGCGGCGGGTGACCTGCCGCAGCGAAGAATCGGTGCTGGCAGAGGCCCAAGCCATGACGAAAAACCCCCGCTTCAAAGGCTATATCCACGATGTGGGCGGCCCTACGGCGAATTTCAGACAGCCGTCCTGCGCCCAGCAGCTGGAACACGGGCTGTGCCGCGGCCGCAAGTGCCTGGCGCCATCTCCCTGTAAAAATCTGCAGGCGGACCACAGCGAATATCTGGCGCTTCTGCGCCGTCTGCGGGCGCTGCCGGGGGTCAAAAGGGTATTTATCCGCTCCGGCATCCGGTTTGACTATTTGCTGGAAGATAAGGACGAATCCTTCTTCCGGGAATTGGTGGAGCACCATGTCAGCGGCCAGCTGAAGGTGGCGCCGGAGCACTGTTCCGCAGCGGTGCTGGACAGGATGGGCAAACCGCATATTGAAACCTTCAACCGGTTTGCCAAGCGCTTTTATCAACTCACCGAGCAGGCGGGCAAAGAGCAGTACCTGATCCCCTATTTGATGTCTTCCCACCCCGGCTCCACGCTGCGCGATGCGGTTCAGCTGGCGGTATATCTCAAGAAAAACCGGATACGCCCCGAGCAGGTGCAGGATTTCTATCCCACGCCGGGAACCGTATCCACCTGCATGTTTTACACGGGCATCGACCCGCTCAGCGGAAAACCGGTTTTTGTCCCCAAAGACCCGAAAGAAAAAGCGATGCAGCGGGCGCTGCTGCAATATTACCGGCCGCAGGTACGCCCGCAGGTCATAGAGGCGTTGAAGCTGGCGGGCCGAAGCGATTTGATCGGCACCGGGCCGGACTGCCTGGTCCCACCGGATCAGCCTGCCCGAAATGCCGGCTTGCAAAGCGGCAAA
This sequence comes from Oscillospiraceae bacterium, assembly GCA_051881895.1. Taxonomy (GTDB): domain Bacteria; phylum Bacillota; class Clostridia; order Oscillospirales; family Ruminococcaceae; genus UBA3818. The sequence goes on along the minus strand of JBJEQT010000116.1, from coordinate 2,897 downwards.
GGAACCCAGCACGGCCGGGGAAGAAGCGGGCGGCCATCGGCGCCGGGCCCAAAAGAAAAAAATGGCGCGGCCCAGAAAAGAAAAGGGAGAAAGTCTAGATGAATCAAAGAAAAAACGGTGCACGTATGATCCAGAAGCTGATCGACCGGACGCCTACCTGGCTGTTTTTGACGGTAGCGGTGTTGGTCATGGTGTTTTTTACGCTGATGACCATGAGCGAGATGGGATGGCTCCCGTTTGATATGCCAAGCTGGAGCGATCTGCTCGGAATGGAAGAACCTTATGAGCCGGCGCAACAGCTGACAGATGAAAAAATGGCGGCGGTCCATATGATTGATGTGGGACAGGGTGACAGCATCCTGATCCAGACGAAGGAAAAGGCGGTGCTGATTGACGCAGGCGAGCGGGATCAGGGGCAAACCGTCTGCGACTATCTCAAAAGCGCCGGCGTAAACAAGCTGGATTTGGTTATTGCCACCCACCCGCATTCGGACCACATCGGCGGCCTTGCGGATGTGTTGACGCAAATTCGCACCGAAGAAATCCTGATGCCGGAACTCAGTGACGAAATGGTACCCACAACATCGTCTTTTCAGCGGCTGCTTACCGCGGTAGAAAAAGAGAATGTCCGTGCTGTCGCTGCCGAGCCGGGCCTCGTTTATGATTTGGGCGGCGGCGTTTCTCTGACTGTGCTGGCGCCGGTGAAAGATTATGATAACCTGAATAACTACTCGGTCGTATGCCGGCTGGATTGCGGCCAAACATCCTTTTTGTTCACCGGCGATGCGGAAAAGCAGGTGGAGCAGGACCTGCTCGACGCCGGAGCAAATTTGCGAGCCGACCTGCTCAAAGCCGGGCATCACGGCAGCAGCACCTCATCGGGCGATGCGTTTTTGGATGCGGTTCGCCCCAAAATAGCGGCGATTTCCTGCGGACAGAACAATGATTACGGCCATCCGCATAAAGAAGTGCTGGCGAGCTTCTCCCAGCGGGGTGTAACGGTCTGCCGGACAGATTTGCAGGGAACGGTGGTCTTTTCCACAGACGGAGCGGACATCACGGTGCATACAGAAAAGGAGGCCGCTCAATGAGCCATTGGATCATTGACCGTATGGAGGGAAACTGGGTTGTCTGCGAAAAGGAGGACGGCATAGCCCGTCTGGATAGGACAGCGCTTCCGGAGAAGATCCGGGAGGGCGACTGTCTGTTTTTGGACGCAGAGGGCAATTGGCAGATCGACGAAGAAGAGACCTGCCGGCGGCGGCAAAAGGCGGCTCAAAAATTCCGGGCACTGTTTCATCAATCGAAAGAAGAAAAAGCGCAATGAATCCCCAAATAGGAGAAAACGGCACTTGATAAAAGCAGTCTACAAAAAACAGGCGGACCGGGCAGGTCCGCCTGTTTTACATTACTTTTAATCCGTTGATCAGCAGCCGAAAACGAGATTGGAAAAAATCTGCGGCCCGCTTGCATAAAATCATCCGCCCCAAAAAGATTTCAAAATAATCCATCACCGGACAAAGTTCCGTATCAATGGTCAAATCCAGCGTCATGGTTTTTCCGGCAGCATCCAGAGAGAAAGAAGAATGCTCCACAGAATAATTGACCCGGTCGTGGATATCAAACGAAGCGATGTTCCGGTTGCGGACACGGGAACGGCGAACGTCGGTCTTGTCCGCCAGAATCAGCGCAGCGGCTACGGCGCTGACCGGAACAGCGGACGATTCGTCGTGATTGCCGATGGCGGCGATAATAACGGCGATCTCTTCCGGCGGCATTTCCATAGAAGTCAGAATCTGGAAAGCCATCATCGCGCCGCTTTGCGCGTGGTCCACCCGGTTGATGCAGTTGCCGATATCGTGTAAAAAGCCGGCAATCTGGGCCAATTCCATTTCCCGCTTGCTGTATCCGAAATCCTCCAGAATCTGCGCTGCCACTTTGGCGGCGCGGGTGACATGGGGAAAGGAGTGCTCGGTATACCCGTAAGCCTTTAAGGCCGCGTCTGCCTGCCGAATATAGGTGGCGACGGTAGGATCATTTTTAATTTGTTCAAAAGTAATATAAGCCATCATGCGCCTCATTTCCTGTTTCTGTTTTTAGTATACGCCGGCGAAAAAGGTTTGAACAGCATGTTTCTGTGAATTTTATCAAAAATTTCCGTAAAATGAAAGACTTTTTCCAGAAAGAAGAATAGTGCTTGACAAAACACATAAAATATTGTATAGTAATTGAGCAGTCAAAATGCTTTCATATCGCGGAGTGGAGCAGTTCGGTAGCTCGTCGGGCTCATAACCCGAAGGTCGTAGGTTCAAATCCTGCCTCCGCAACCAAAGAAAGCCGATGAAATCGCGATTTCATCGGCTTCTTCTTTTGTCTGAAACTGGGCTTGACTCAGATTTTGACCCAAACCATGAAACGTCGGGAAAGGTCAGGAGAGGCTTAGAAAGCATTGGAGAGTAAATTCCCCATTACATTTACAGCTTGTCGCTGGGCTGCGGAGATGCTTTCCATCTGGTGCCCCGGGCTGTGGCCCTGTGCCTGATGCCGCAAAATGCGTGGACCAGCGCGGCGCCGCCGCTGTCCTGGCCATTTACCGCAATATTCCCTTTGCCATCCTCGGTGCGTTGATTGTTGTGTTGTTCTTCCAAAGAGCCAGGGAAAGGCAGAACAGACCGTTTCGGCATTTGAGGCTTACGGTTGTGCTGAGCTTTGCCTGCTATATCCCCGTGGTGCTGTTTGCGGATCAGATCCCCGTTATGGGAATGTTGATGATCCCGAAGACCTGCGCCTATGTATGGACGGTGCTGATTGGACGATATGCGATGAAAAAGGAGGATCCATCATGAAAAAGTATCTGAACATTTCTTTTGTTTACGCCATTGCCGCTATGGCGGGCG
>JBJEQT010000115.1:0-2462 GCA_051881895.1 Oscillospiraceae bacterium | reverse complement strand
CTCCGTAGGTCGCTAGCTCCTGAAAGGTCAATTTCACCAGGCTGGCACTTTTTCGATAAATGCAAAAAGCCGTATTTTACCACTACAATTTTGTGGTAGAATAGTGACAGCAAAATCCTATTACAACATATTAGGCCTATAAAAAGCGAGGATGATTTTGTGAAGCTTTTATTTAAACAGCGCATGTTCTCTTGGTTTGATAGTTATGACATCTATGACGAGGGTGGAAATACTGCCTTTACCGTAAAAGGCCGCCTCTCCTGGGGGCACTGTCTGGAAATTTTCGATAGTCAAGGCGCCCATGTGGGAACGGTGAAAGAAGAGGTGCTGACTTTTCTGCCCCGTTTCGCATTGTACGCGTTTGGCAATTACATTGGAGAAATCAAAAAAGAATTCACCTTTTTTAAGCCTGTTTTTACGCTGAACTGTAACGACTGGACGGTGGAGGGCGACTGGATGCAATGGGATTATCAGGTCCGAACCAGCGCCGGAGAGCTGATCATGCAGGCCTCCAAAGAGCTTTTTAACTGGACCGACACCTATGTGATCGACGTTGTCCGCCCGGAAGACGCTCTTTTATCTTTGATGATCGTTTTGGCAATCGACGCAGCCAAGTGTTCCAGCGGCAACTAGCTTTCCCGTTTTTAATTTGTCATGATAAAGGCCCGGAAGGAACTTCCTTCCGGGCCTGATTTTATGGTTTCTAAATTCTTCCAAAATGAGAAAACCAGCGCATCAGATTATTCATCGTCAATGCCAGATCGCTTCTGGCCCGCTCTTTCGCCTGCTCATAAGGCACTGCCGCACGGTTGATGCTGAAGACCACGCTGACCCCTTCGCTGTAAACTGCCTCAATATCGTCTGCGATATCCCCCACAACCGCGATCAACGGCACACCCAGTTTTTGGGCCCGGCGTGCCGCGCCAATCACAACTTTCCCCCGCAGGGACTGCTGGTCCAGCTTCCCTTCTCCGCTGAAAATCAAATCGGCTCCACATGCCAATTCTTCAAAACGAACCGTGTCCAGCACCGCATCGATCCCCATTTGGAGCTGCGCGTCAAAAAAAGCCGCCATGCCGCCACCCATGCCGCCGGCAGCGCCGGAACCGGGAATCCGGCTGATTTCTTTTCCGAGATCCCGCTTGACCACACCCGCTAGATGGGCCAAATTCCGATCCAACTGCCGCACCATATCGGGATCAGCGCCTTTTTGCGGGCCGAATACGGCTGCCGCGCCTCCCGGGCCGCACAAGGGGTTGTCAATATCACACATGACCACAAGATTTGTCTCGCGCATCGCGGGAAGCATGCCGTCGGTATCGATGGCGGCAATTTGCTCCAGCGTACCGCCGGTGGGAAGAACGACTCGCCCTTTTCGTTTCGGAATACCACCCCCAGCGCCGCAGCGGCGCCGGCCCCTCCGTCGTTGGTAGCGGAACCGCCCAGTCCCACGATCATTTTCCGGCAGCCGGATAAAACGGCGTGAGCCATCAGCTGACCAACGCCGTAGGTCGTTGCCAAATCCGGCCGATTGCGGCTTCCGGCCAGAGGAAGTCCCGCCGCTGCCGCCATCTCAATTACCGCTGTTCCATCCGGCAGAACGCCGTAAAATCCTTCAACCGGCGCAAAATGCGGTCCCGTTACCGGTACAGTCACTTTTTCACCGCCTGCTGCCGCCAGAAAAGAATCCACCGTTCCCTCTCCTCCGTCGGCGACCGGTATTGGCAGTACCTGCGCTTTCGGATAAAAAGCCAGGATCTCTTGTTTCATAATTTCACAGATTTCCCGGGAGCTCATTGTTCCCTTAAAGGAATCTGGAACCAGTATTACTTTATTCATCAGGCGCTCCTTTCCCGTCCTTCGCAAAACAGACGAACTACCTTTTGGGTACCGCCCTGCTCGTTCAGCATAACACATTCCGTCCCAAAAGTCTTCTTTCTTTTTTTTTGCGTTGTCTTATGCTATAATAATGCCGAAAATAAAACCATTTTGTCATCTGACTCCATGTAAAACTCGTTCCGGAACCCGTGTCAGATACGGCAGAAAAAGGCATTGCCGCAGAGGAAAAAGAATCATGCAAGTTTTCAAATCATTTTTCAAAACATGGGAATCCTTCTCTAAATTCGCAATCGGGAGCATGAATGCACTGTTTTTCCTCCTGTTTTCCGGATTGTCTTTTAGCGCGTTGTTTTGGAACAACAGCACTTTTTCGTACCGGACCCTCCCCTCTCTGGCGGCGCTTCTTTTTATCGCGGCGATTCTGTTCTTCGCCGCCTGGCTGATTCACCGCCTGCAAAAGCAAAAATCCTTGTATCTGGATTGGTACCTCCGTCACGAAAAAGCGGGATTGTTTTTCCTTTTCTTTCTGATTTTCATCATACAGCTTTCCATCGTTTCTTTTACCCACACCTCCATCGGCTGGGATGTGGGGATGGTGATGAACGTGGCTCTCAGCGGTTCTC
>JBJEQT010000114.1:0-2467 GCA_051881895.1 Oscillospiraceae bacterium | reverse complement strand
AAACAATAAAAAAGAGGGAGAAAAATTCTCCCTCTTTTTTTGTTAGCCAAAAAGCGGTCGATATTTTTAAGCCTGCTTTTGCGGGCTTTTTTAAATTTGTGACTAGTTTATGACCGGTTTGTGGCATACTGAGAGCACAGAAAACAACAAAGGGGGGACTGCTATTTGAAAGAACTCGGCACGGTTCAGCGATCAGTCAATCTTACCAAAACCCGAATCTGTGTGGATTCCATACAGGACGGAGAGCCAATTGGATTCTTATACAACCCATATATGGCCGACCGAATTGCTTTTTTCGGATACCTTTCCCTCATCAATATCCTGGATGATTTTTTTGATCGAATGCAGTGTCCTCAAGCTTATCACCAATACCGTGTTTGGCAGACAGAAAAAAACAATCGGAAGCTCCTGGAAAAGGAGGTAACGCAATTTATGGCAGAAGATGTAATCCATTCAAAGAACGGCGAAAAAGCTACCTTTACCATCCAGGTTCAATTCCGCCAGAACGCCACTTGGCAGGGAACCATCGCCTGGATGGAAAGCAAAAAGATCCAGCAATTCCGCAGCGCGCTGGAAATGATAAAGCTGATGGACAGCGCTTTATCCGAATCCGGCAGCGGCGACGATGTGAATTGGGAATAATTGATTGAGGCAATTTGATAGAGCGAAACTAAAGGAGGAACATTATGGCACATCTAAAACGACTTGCTTCTTGCCTGTTGGCAGTTCTGCTGGTTGTCACTTTGATCCCCGGCGGCGTACTCAAAACAGCCGAAGCGACAGAAACCCCTACCCTAACCCCTGATCCGGTTGTCAACCCGGCGGATAACGTTACCTTATCCAAAACCGCGGTACAGACGGCCATCGACGAATGGGAAGTCACACTGCAGATTTCCGGCGGTAATTCTACTTCGGTAAAACCGCAGATCGATATCGTACTGGTCACCGACTATTCCGACAGCATGGATAAACATGTTTACGGAAGCAGCGTCTGCGGCAGCACCAGTTTTTACGAAGATTCTCATACCGACCGCGTCTGCGCAGACTGCGGCAGCAATGATATCGAGTGGAAAAAAGGTAAAAAAGGCAGTCCCGGTTATTATTACTGTGACGACTGCAAATCCAGAAATATCACGACCAAAACCATTATTGACGGTTGGTACTGTGCAGATTGCGGACATTACTATAAAGGAGAATCTCACCCCGAATCCTGCACGCAGAATCTGACTGGCGAGGATCTCGGCTCCCGCCGGGAGATCGCCCAGAAATCGCAGACCGCACTGATCGATTCTCTTGTCGCCAAAGGTATTAACGCAAGAATCGGTGTGGTTCAATTCGGTGGTCTCAGCAAAGAAAAGCTGGCCTTGACCGCGATTCTCAATGAAGACGGCTCAACCAACACCGCCAATGTTGCAGCCATTAAAGCTGCCATCCAAGCCGGCAAAATAAGCGGGCTTGACAGTAACAGCATCGACAGCGGTTACTATGATGGTCACTCCGGCGGCACCAACATCGAGGCAGGCCTGATTCAAGGCAATAAAACCCTCTATCCCACCGGTGACAGCGGCTCTGCCAATCAGAAATTTATGATTTTGCTGTCCGATGGTCAGCCGAACGTATACAGCGAAGACGGTTCCGATTCCAGCCGGGACGGCGGATATGCCGCTACTGCAGCGGAAAACCGTGCAACCGCTATTAAAACCAGCCATCCGTCCAATTTTGAACTGTATACGCTTGGTTTCACTACCGACGTTGAATGTCTGTCCAACATCGCTTCCAGCAGCGACAAATACTATTATGCGGTAGGCGCTGATCTTGGCAGTATTTTCAATAACATCCTGGAATCCATCCTGTGGGTCATCAACAACGGCGTGGTTGCTGACGTGATGGGCGGCATGGTGGACCTGATCACCGAGCAATCGGATATTGCCTACAGCCCCACTTCTCTGAATCCTACCGATTCTCTGCCGACGCCGACGCAGCCGTCGGTCAGTGTCAGCGGCGATTCCATCAACTGGAACACCGGCTCGTATGTATCCGGCAGTGCAACAATGACCTACAAGGTCAAACTGGATCCTACCGCCGTGTCCGGCGCTACCAGCGATTCTGTTAATGTTCCGCTGAACGATTCCGCTGTTTTGACTTATCAAAACAGCAGCGCTGAAAACCAGCGTCTCTCTTTCCCGGTACCTACTGCGGTAATCGAAATCGGTACGTTGGAAGTAACATCCAGCGGCCTTCCGCAGGGTGTATCCGGTACGACCCAGTCGGTTGGAAACACACTGGTAGGCAGCGCTGCATTCCCCCAGACGCCTTATGCTGTTTCCGCACCGATTGCGGCGCCCGCGGGCTATGAACTGAAAAGCGTAAAAGTAAACGGCGTTGAAATGAGCAAAACCGCATTTGACGCGGCTTATCTGAAAGATGGCTCCTATCAGCTGCCTGTTGTCAAAGGTCAGCAAACGGT
>JBJEQT010000113.1:0-2472 GCA_051881895.1 Oscillospiraceae bacterium | reverse complement strand
ATGGATATTCAGATGAACAGAGCAAAAGGAATTGCCCTGGTGATTTTGTCCGCTGTCATCTATGGAATTACGCCTACGATGGCTAAATATACATATACGCATGGTTCCAATCCGGTGATGATGACAATGTTTCGTTCTTTGCTGCCAATCCCGATTATACTGGTGATTTTGCTGGCAAAGAAAATTTCAATTAAAATTCCGGTAAAAACCTTTGGCAAAATCAGCGTGATTGCTTTGGTCGGGTCGACAGTCACCTCCGTAATGCTCAATATGTCTTATAACTACATCCCGGTCGGCATGTCCACGACGCTGCATTTCGTTTATCCGACTTTTGTTTCGATTTTGTGCTTCTTATTCTATAAGGAACATATCGACCGTGCGAAGGTTCTCGCGCTGATTATTTCCGGCGCGGGAATCCTCTGCTTTTTCCAGGGCGGCGCCAGCGGCAGTTTAATCGGCATTTTGCTGGCGCTGGGGTCCGGTATGACCTATGCGTTTTATATGGTGGCGGTGGACAAATGGGGGATTAAGGACCTGCATCCCATGGTGTTTTCCCTGTATACCTGCCTTTTCGTTTCGGTTTATACTTTCCTGTACGGCCTTGTGACAAATCAGGTCACTTTTGGATTAACACCGCTGTCGTGGGTGTTTACGTTCCTTGTGGCAGTGTCCGTATCCATCGGGGCAAACGCATTCCTGCAGGTCGGCATCCGGTATACCGGCGCTTCTACCGCCGCGATTTTGAGCATGTTCGAACCGATTACCAGTGTGGTGTGCGGCATCCTGATCCTGCGGGAAAGCTTGTCCGGAACAAAATTATTAGGCTGCTCGCTGATTTTGATTGCTGTTTATCTGCTGACCAGAAAGCGCGCGGTAGTCGAATGATTTTCAGTACAGTCCGCTGTTCATAATGTGGTCAGCGCATTCTTTCAATTCGCCTAAAGTAGTGATTTCGCCGAAAGCCTGCAAAATAATTTGCCGGACATAGGGCGGAAGAGCATTAAAATAAGCATTGATCTGAAAATCCTGGGAATACTGCATATAGTCCATTTTGGTTTGCCTCCAATTTTTTTGCGTAAAAATGCCTTGAGATTATTGTTGGCAGAAATCCCAAAAAGAGTGATGGGAATTATTTGCATTTACAGATGGGCTATGTTATAATGGACGCGCATAATCATCGTATTTTGCAACAGGTCGCGGCGGTGCCGCGAAAAGCAATTGCAGAGGAGGTTCTGTCATGGAAGTAAAAGAAAAAGTGTTGGAAGTCATGCGTGAAGCGGGAAAACCGGTTTCTGCCGGCGAGGTGGAAAAACTGTCCGGATTGGATCGGAAAGAAATCGATAAAGCGTTTAAAGAACTGAAAAAAGAAGAAGCAATCGTTTCTCCCGTACGCTGCAAATGGGAGCCTGCCAACAAATAAAGTTTTTTCGGGCCGCGGGACATGAGATCCGCGAAAAACGATTGAACGGTTTTAAAAGGACAATAAAAAACAGCCATCTATTCCGGATGGCTGTTTTTTATTGTCAGAATATTTTTTCAGCCGCCTGACCCAAATATTCTCCAAGCGCCCGAATATGGTCCAGTGTAAGAATACGGGGCGGCTCCGAAGGCAGCGTGCTTTCGTATGTGTATAAAAGGTACCGGCGATACGCTTCCACCAATGAAGTCGGCAGTCCGTTGATAGACTCCGGCTGGGCCTGCTCCAGGAGAGGACGGATGGTGTCCTGCCACCATAAAGAGCGCATTCTTTCCCCATCAAAGCGGAAGCACTCGACCCAGCCGGGAGCAAATCCATTTTGCGGCTGCGGTTCCATTTCCTGGGCGCGGGACCAGATAGAATCATGAAAATAGCGGTCCCAAAGGATATCCGTTAAAATATGTATGGTATATCCGGTCAAAAGAGCGTCGGAGGTGGCGCCCCGGTTTTTGTGGTAAAAATCAGCTGCGTTTTTCTCCCACAAAGACAGATCCTTCGCCCGCACATGGGCACGCCAGCGGGTTTCTTTGTCAGCAAATCCGTCTACATTTACGCAGTCAGGCGTAACACAGCCCAGATAAAATGAGGGATTGCGTAAAAGCCGGGCATTTTTTTGCGCATACAGCCAGCCGGTGTATAAATGAATCATGCAGGATGCCATACTCATTCCTCTTCCCAATGCAGTGACATAAAAATGCCCCAACAAAAAACGGGACATTGTATAGAGCAGAAAATCCCCCGGCAAAGCGGGGGATTCAGAATTTCGTGCGTTTTTTCGACCGTCAAACAACTGCCGGAAAAGCAGCTTTATTTTGTGATTTTGTTGTTGTCCTTGAGTACAACGTCATGCGCGCCGCCTTCCACGATGCTGGTTGCGGAAACCAAAGTGATTTTTGCTTTTTTCTGCAGTTCCGGAATGGTGAGGGCGCCGCAGTTACACATGGTGGAGCGGACTTTATACAGCGTGAGGGTCAGATTATCTTTCAAAGAACCTG
>JBJEQT010000112.1:0-11039 GCA_051881895.1 Oscillospiraceae bacterium | reverse complement strand
GGCAACTCCGTTGATTCCTCTCGGGACCCGCAATGGCACGATTTATTACAACCGGGAGATTTATTATGATTTGCGCGCAACCGCCCAGGATGTCTTTTACAATATCCACGAGTGGTAGCGTAAAAATAAATACACTGCTCCGGCAGGGGCAATAGATACAGCAGCCAATGCGGCGTTATGCCAGCGGCGGCATCAGTTAGGAGGGACTTGCGTGATTAAATTGGAGAATCATTTGGGGGCCACTCATATTTCGGAAGAATATTTTGCCAATCTGGTAGGGCGTGCCGCGTCGGAATGCTTTGGCGTTGCCGGTCTTGTCAGCACCACTCCTTATCAGGGCCTGCGCACGATGATCGCAAAAAGTGATGTGCCGGATAAAGGCGTTAAAGTTCACATTACCGGGGGAAGGCTTGTTCTGGACCTTCATATTGTGGTAACTTATGGCGTCAATATTTCCGCCATTGTACAGAGTATCATTCATAAGGTTCGCTACACGGTGGAAGACGCTACCGGTATGGAGGTGGCAAAGGTCAACGTGTATGTGGACGGTATGCGGGCGGAATAGCTTCCCGTTTTGGGGGAGTCCTTGAAGCTGCGCTTTTCAGACAGCGATTACGGGAGGTTGTAAGAAAGTGATAAACGGTAGTCAACTGCGTGACGCATATATCTCAGCGGCCAATCATATTGTGGCCCGCCGGCAGGAAGTGGACGCGCTGAATGTTTTCCCGGTGCCGGACGGTGACACGGGTACCAATATGTCCATGACCATCAGCGCTGCGGTGCCGGAGCTGAAATTGATGGAAAATCCCACGGTGGCTGAAGTGGCCAAAACAGCGGCATCTGCCCTGCTGCGGGGCGCTCGCGGAAATTCAGGCGTCATTTTGTCTTTGCTGTTCCGCGGTTTTTCCAAAGGTTTGGCAGGAAAGAAAGAGGCGGACGGCGCCGATTTTGCCCAGGCATTGACCATGGGCGTAGAAGCTGCCTATAAAGCGGTAATGAAGCCAACAGAAGGAACGATTCTGACCGTTTCCCGCATGGCGGCGGAGCGGGCGCGGGTTGTAGCCAAAACCAATCCCGATGCGATCGCCGTATGGGAGGAAATCGTGAAAGAAGCGGGTTCTGCTCTGGAGCAGACGCCGGAGATGCTCCCTGTCTTAAAAAAAGCCGGCGTGGTCGATGCTGGCGGCAAAGGCCTTTTGGTCGTTTTTGAGGGAATGCTCAGCGTTTTAAGAGATGGCGTTATGATAGAGGACGCGCAGCCGCAGAACCAAAATCAGCCGGAAGCAGATGAGTTTCAGGATGCCATCGCGCAATACGATGCGGATATCACTTTTACTTATTGCACAGAGTTTATTGTGCAGAAAAAAGAACCGGACGCCGACTCGCTGAAATTGCGCGCATACCTGGAGTCGATTGGCGACAGCGTTGTGGTGGTAGAGGACGAGGACATCATCAAGTGCCACGTGCATACCAACAATCCCGGTCTGGCGCTGGAAGAGGCAATCAAGTACGGGATGCTTTGCAAAATGAAGATTGAAAATATGGAAGAGCAGTTCGCGGCCCGCAAATCTCAGGCGGCCAAGGAAAATCCCAAGGAGGAGCCGCTCGCCTATGTACCGGTGGATCCGGAAGTTCCTTATGGTATCGTAGCGGTTGCGGCGGGCGAGGGCCTGCAGGGCCTGTTCCGCGATTTGGGAGCCAGCCAGATCGTCAGCGGCGGCCAGACGATGAATCCTTCCACGGAGGATATCCTTAAGGCGATCCATGCAACGCCGGCGCAGAACGTTTTTGTTCTTCCCAATAATAAAAATATTATTATGGCGGCGGAACAGGCTATTAAACTGGCCGACCGCAATGTCTGCGTACTGCCGTCCCGTACGGTTCCGCAGGGCATCGCGTCGATGCTGGCTTTTGACCCGGACGCGGACCTGGGGGAGAACCAGGTGAATATGTCCAACGCACTGGAAACCGTTTCTACCGGTTCTATCACCTTTGCGGCCCGGAATTCGGATTATGACGGCCACGAGATCCATGAAGGGGAGCTGCTGGCTTTGGACAATGGCAAGCTTTCCTTTACCGATACGGATTTGGCCAGAACCTGTTCCAAACTGGTCAAACAGATGCTCGAGCGCGACAGTTCTTTCGTTACCGTATATTACGGTGAGGACGTAACGCCTGAAATGGCGGCCCAGGCGGAGGAGGCAATCCGCCAGCGTTTGCCGGAGGATGTGGAACTGACCGTTTTAGACGGCGGCCAACCGGTTTATTACTTTATCATCAGCGTGGAATAATTAAAAGAGAACCCCGTTTGCGGATGGTTATTGATTCCGCAAACGGGGTTTTTTATATTCTGACAAATTCTTGTGAAACCACAACGAAAGAATCGAAAACCTCTTTATGCGCCGGCGGTTTCCAACATCTGCCTGGTGCGCTCTTTTAATGCGGCGTGTTCCGGCAAAAGCAGCTCCGGGTCGGTTTTCAATATCTCGATGGCTGCCGCCCGGGTTTTTTCCACCAATTCCATGTCCTCCAAAAGACCTGCGATCTTCATCGTCGGAAGCCCATGCTGCCGAAGACCGAAAAAGTCGCCAGGGCCGCGCAGCTTCAAATCTTCTTCAGCTACCCGGAACCCATCGTTGGTTTTGCAGATGGCCCGCAGGCGGGGCGAATCGGTCTGAGAAGAGACCAGGATGCAAAAAGATTCCGCTTTGCCGCGTCCTACCCGGCCGCGCAGCTGATGCAGCTGGGATAAGCCGAACCGTTCGGCATTTTGAATGAGCATCACTGTGGCATTCGGTACGTCCACTCCCACCTCAATAACGGTGGTAGAGACCAGAAGCTGCAGTTTCCCGCTTTGAAAATCCGCCATGACCCGTTCTTTTTCTGCCGCTTTCATCCGGCCGTGCAACATGCCGACCGCGTACCCGGCGAAAGACTCCCTTGCCAGGCGCTCCGCTTCTTCTACCGCCGATTCCAGTCCCTCCGGAGATTTTTCACCCTGCTCGACCAGCGGGCAGACAATATACGCCTGCTCCCCCGCGTCCAAATGCCTGCGGATAAAACCGTAGGCCCGCTCCCGCTTCGGCGGGTCAATGAGGTAGGTTTTGACCGGTTGGCGGCCTTTGGGCATTTCATCCAGAATGGAAAGGTCCAAATCGCCGTAAATGATGAAGGCCAGCGTCCGGGGAATGGGGGTGGCAGACATGACCAGAACATGCGGGTACCGTCCGGCCTGCGCTTTTTGGGCCAGTGCCATCCTTTGGGATACGCCGAACCGATGCTGTTCATCGGTGATGACCAGTCCCATCCGGTCGAAAATAACACTATCCTGCAAAAGTGCGTGGGTCCCAATCACAATGGAGAGGCGGCCGTCTGCCAGGCGTTCTTTGACCTCCCGTTTTGCCGCCGCACCCATAGAACCTGTCAGTAGGCCGACGGAAATCTCCGTGCCGGCGAACAGCTTCGACCAGGTCTGATAATGCTGAACCGCCAAAATTTCCGTTGGGGCCATCATGGCAGTCTGATAGCCGTTTTGTGCCGCAAAATAGGAGCAAGCGGCGGCGACCATCGTTTTGCCGGAACCGACGTCCCCCTGCAGCAGCCGGTTCATGGGGACGGTACCGCACAGATTATCTAGACACTCGCTGATGGCCCGCTTTTGCGCTCCGGTCAGTTCAAAGGGAAAAAGATGGTAAAAATCGTCCATGACAACCGGCTTCATCGGAGCAGCGGCCTTTTTTTGAGAGGCTCGTTTGGTCTGCCCCAGCGCCAGGTTTAGCTGAAAAAGCTCTTCGAACATCAGCCGACGGCGCGCTTTGGCCAGCGCTTTTTCGTCGGCGGGAAAATGGATGGACTCCAGCGCCTCCCGGCGCCCGCACAGTTCATAAGCCGTTCGGACAGCGGTGGGGAGCGGGTCCTGCTCCAACCCATCCGCCAGGGTCAACGCTTGCCAGACATTGGCGGCGATCATTTTGGACGAAAGTCCCTCAGTCAGCGGATAAACAGGGGAAAAGGCCAGGCCTGGATCGTCCTGAAAAACCAGGGGAGAAGCCATTCCCCGCCGCCCGATCCGACCGGCGACCCTTCCATAAAACAGGTAAGTTTCCTCTTCCTTCAAAGAGCTTACCGTGTATTTGGCATTGAAAAAAGTGATGAGCATGTCATTTTGCCCATCGGTGACCAGAACTTTGAACAAGGAAAGCCCTTTTCGAATGCGCTGTTCCGAAGATTTGGATGCTACCCGAGCGCGGATGGCACATGGTTTATCATACGGAGCCGCGATGATGGAGCAGGGGTGGGAAAAATCAATATAATCCCGCGGGTAGTACTCTAACAGATCCCCAATGGTGGCAACGCCTAAACGCGCGTAAAGCCGCGCGCGTTTTTCCCCTACGCCTTTGAGGTACTGGATGTTGGTGGAAAGGGTCGCCATGATGGGCCTCCTTTTCATCTGACAAAATTTTTCGGATTTGCCATTTCCAAAACGTCTGGATAAAGAAACGAATGTTTCTTTATCATTATGTTATCCCGGATATGGGGGAAAGTCAATCGAGAAAAATAAGGGAAAAGAATTGCTTTTTGAGAGAAAAACTGCTATATTTATTTTGATTTCGGCTTTTTTAGGAGAAGCAAAAGCTGGGATAATTCAAAACAGATTGGGGTTGTGGACATGACAAAAAAATTCACGGTAAAAGACATGGTGTTGTGCGCGTTACTGGCGGCAACGACCGGTATCCTTTCCCAAATCGGCATTCCGATCGGGGAAATACCGATTAATCTGGCATTGTTTTCGGTTTATCTGGCCGGCGGTCTGTTGGGCAGCTACAAAGGCGCAGTCAGCATGGTGGTTTATGTGATGATGGGCGCGGTAGGAATTCCGGTGTTTTCCAACTTCCGGGGCGGCCTATCTGTTTTGGCAGGTCCTACAGGCGGCTATATTTTAGGGTATATTTTTGCGGCGCTGACAGTGGGTATGGTATCGACCTACTGGGGCGATTCGTTCTGGAAATTGGCGATTGGAATGACAGGCGGTTTGGCATTGTGCTATCTGTTTGGTACGGTCTGGTTCGTTTTGCTCACCGGCAAGGGATTGGTCGCAGCGCTGGGAGCCTGCGTGGTACCGTTTTTGCCCGGCGACGCGGTAAAAATCATTTCAGCGGCTATTTTAGTTCCGGAGTTAAAAAAGGCAATCAATCTTTCCAGAAAACTGGCATAGGACGAACGAAAAATGAGGGGAAAGCACGGCGGCTAAAAAACTGCCGTGCTTTTTGTTTTGCAGCATCGCCAAAAGCGTGCCTGTCCGGGCTGTCAGAAGATTTTGACCAAGACGTTTGCAAGAAAAGAAAAAAGGGGCTATCAATAGGATGGTACGGCAAAAAGGACAACGTGCCTTGAGAGCGCTGTTGAAGATTTTTTGTTCCGCAATACCCGCCCCACACATGCATTGACAAGCAAAATATTCCCAAAATCCGCTGGCATTTAACAATCGGTTGTGCTATGATAAGGGCAAAGAATAAGGAGGAATGACGATGATACCGCAAAGATTGGAAAAATTGCGCGGCCTGATGGCTCAGCGCGGTATAGATGCTTATGTGATTCCTACTTCTGATTTCCATGAATCAGAATATGTGGGCGATTATTTTAAAGCGAGAAAGTACATGTCCGGCTTTACTGGCTCCGCCGGAACGCTGGTAGTCACACCCAAAGAGGCATGCCTGTGGACGGATGGCCGCTACTTTATTCAGGCTGCGAACCAGCTGAAGGACACCACTGTCACCCTGATGAAAATGGGCGAAGAGGGCACGCCGGAAATTGAGGATTATTTGTATGACGTGATCCCCACCGGCGGCAAGCTGGGATTTGACGGACGGGTCATCACTGCGGCTTTGGGCCGCGCGTTTACCGAAAAGCTGGCTGATAAAAAAGTGGCGCTCTCCACCGGTGAAGATCTGGTGGGGATGATCTGGGAAGATCGTCCCGCTTTGTCTGCGGAGCCGGCATTCCTGCTGGATGAAAAATACGCGGGGAAATCCGTGGCGCAAAAATTGTCTGAGCTGCGGGAGAAAATGAAAGCCAACGGCTGCACCGCGCATGTGATCACTACCCTGGATGACATTGCCTGGCTGTTTAACATTCGCGGCAATGATGTAGCATGCAACCCGGTGGTCCTGTCTTACGCAGTGGTTGAGATGGAGAAAGCCCACCTTTTTGTCAATCCTGTGTGCCTGAACGAGGAAATCCGGGCTAAAATGGCTGCCGATGGGGTGGAGATCCATGGGTATGACGAGATGATCCCATTTGTCAAGGCGATGGCGGCCGAGGAAGTCGTACTGATGGATCCGCAGAAGGTCAACTATGAGATTGACTCTTCCATCCAGGGCAGAAAAGTGGAAAAGGCTAATCCTACGCAGCTGGCGAAAGCAATAAAAAACCCGGTGGAATTGGAAAATATCCGGAATGCCCACGTGAAAGACGGCGTTGCTTTTACCAAGTTTATGTATTGGCTGAAAACCAACGTGGGGAAAATCCCCATGACGGAAATCAGTGCGTCGGATTACCTGCTGGCGCGCCGGGCAGAGCAGGAAGGCTTTATCGAACCCAGCTTTGAGACCATTTCCGCCTACAAGGCAAACGCGGCGATGATGCATTATTCTGCAACAGAGGAGTCCAACGCGGTATTGGAGCCGGAGGGAATGTTGTTGGTGGATTCCGGCGGCCAGTATTATGAAGGAACTACCGATATCACCCGTACCATGGTACTGGGCCCCATTACCGATGAGCAGAAGCTGCACTTTACCACCGTATTGCGCAGCTGCCTGAATTTGGCAAATGCGCGGTTTTTGTACGGCTGTATCGGAATGAACCTGGATATCCTGGCCCGGGGACCGATTTGGGATTTGGGCCTGGATTATAAATGCGGCACCGGACATGGAATCGGCTATTTGCTCAACGTCCATGAAGCGCCCAATGGGTTCCGGTGGAAAATTGTACCGGAGCGCCGGGACAGCGCCATTCTGGAAGAAGGAATGGTAACTACCGATGAGCCGGGAATCTATATCGAAGGCAGCCACGGTATCCGCACCGAGAATGAACTGATTTGCCGCAAGGGTGTGAAAAATGCGGACGGGCAGTTTATGTATTTCGAGCCGGTAACCTATGCTCCTATCGACCTGGACGGCATCGATCCGCAGTATATGACCGCAAAAGAACGCCAAACTTTGAATGATTATCACGCAATGGTATACGGCAAGCTGTTTGACTATCTCACCGATGAGGAGCGGGATTGGCTGAAAGAGTATACCCGCGCGATCTGACGGAGCTTACGCGGGCAGCATGGCAAATCGTCTGTCAGGGAGAAGGCGTGGGATATCGCAAACGGCAGTGACTGCAGCGTGCAGATGTTGTTATTTCCCCTTTGCGTGAGCGGTCTGCCTGGCCTGCCGGACAGACTTTGCCTGAACAAAAAGCACAAAGCTTGACAATCATTTTGGAACATGCTAATGTTAACGCTGTAAAGCAAAGACGCTGTGTAAAAACGCAGCGTCTTTTTTTCAAAAAAGAGAGGATGATGGCCTGTGTCATTGACGTTTCGTTTTGCCAATGCGGAAGATGCGCCTTCCTGTGCTGAAATTTATCGTCCCTATGTGGAAAAAACCAGCATCACTTTTGAATATATCCCTCCGGACGCAAGCGAAATCGCGCGCAGAATGAAAACGTACCTGCCTGTTTTTCCGTGGATTGTGGCGGAAGCGGACGGGCAGATCATCGGGTACGCCTATGCTTCACCGCAAAATGTGAGGAAGGCGTATCAATGGAATGCGGACTTGACCATCTACTTGCGGGAAGACACCAGGGGAAAGGGCATTGGCCGGCTTTTATACGGCTGCCTTTTGGATATTTTGGCGATGCAGGGGTATTTAAAGGCCATTGGTATCGTGACCCATCCCAATCCGAAAAGCGAGGCGCTTCACCTGGCGATGGGCTTTTCTGTTCTCGCAAAGTGGGAGAACGCAGGATATAAACTGGGGAAATGGTATGATGTACAGTGGTTTGCAAAACAAATTGCGCCGGCTTCCAATCATCCGGCACCGCCGATTCCGATAGACCGCCTGGATCAGGGCGAGGTGAAAAAGTTATTTGAGCAATATGCGGCCCGTGTAAAATGATATGGCGCGGCCGGCAAAGCTTCCAGAATTTTTGCGATCCCGGCAGACGAAAGATTGGGATGGCTGTTGGAAAGCGCTGACATATCAAACGGGATTCTCTATAGAGAAAGACAGCCGGTACACGTTTGCGTGTACCGGCTGTTGCTTTGGATTTTTTTGATGAAGAAAAAGCGGATATCCATTTCTCCATAAAAAGAACGGTGAAAGACTTGGCAAACAGATTTTTGACTTTTTGCCATTGATTTGGTTTTCTTCCAAACTTTTGCGGCTGTGGGCAAGAACTTTTCCCAACCGAGGAAGGAAATCCCCAAAGGGGAAAAATCCACCGGTTGAAACGGCCTTCGCGCTTTTTTATAATAAGGCTGTCCCAGGGGAGAAAACTTCTTATCCCAAAGGGAACGGCCTGTTGGAGAGCGCGCCGCCAAACAATTTCAAGGAGGAAAAACCATGAAAAAGACCTTAGCGGTCCTGATGATGGCCGCTGCTGTTGCAGTGACCAGTTTGACAGCGTTTGCGGAAGAGACAGAAAATCAAAATGACAAATATACACAGGAAAATACCCCCGGCCAGTCTGTAGAAATTCTGTTGGATGAGGAGATGGACGCTTCTGTCCTGAAAGTGACCAACAAGCTGACTTCCGGCAAAGATGCGGTAGAGTCCGTTACCGTCGGTAAAAACGACGAGGGCAAAGACGCTCTGATCCTGCAGCTGAAAGAGAATTATGGCACCAAGGCGGTAAATGTTGCCGGTGATATTCAACTGAAACATAAGAACACCAACGCGCTGGTGAAAACCTATTCTTTCGACTTTACCGTTCAGTGGAAAAAGGCTGAGATCGGCGCGGATGCGGAACTGGAAATCGTTTTGAACAACGAGGCTCCGGTATATGATTTTGCTTCTTCCAACAAAAATGTAACGTTCAGCTTTTCCGATGTAGATGCATATTACAATGTCCGTCTGGAAGATCAGGTCGATGTAAACATGCACTACACCACCAAGGCAATCAAATCCATCGTCCAGGCCAATGAGGACGCGGACCTGTCTTTCCTGCAGTTTAACGGCAATCCCACTTTTGACTTCAACGGTACTTTGGTTTATAACGTTAGCGATATGGACAAAACCTGGTACCTGTATGAGGTGAATTCCGAGGAGAAACTGGTGAAAACCAAAGCAGAGTATGACAAAGAGGAAGGCACCCTGACGCTGAAGACCAAAACCCTGGGCTCCTATGTCATTTCCGACAAAGAGCTGAAGGCGGTTGCGGCGTCTGACAACGGCTCCGGAGATTCCACCTCGGATAAGACGGAGAACCCTGCTACCGGCTCTGTCGATTTCGTAAATGTTGCAGTGGCTTTGTCTGTTGTGTCTCTGGCGGCGGCTGGCGCGGTTGTCATGAAAAAAGCAAAATAAAATTCGGTACAAAATTTCTTTGCCGAATCAAAGAAAAAGCCGTGACGGCTCTCCGCGTCACGGCTTTTTGCTGCAGAAATTTCCATAGAAAAGGTGCAAAGCAATCTCTTAAAAAAGAGCGGGATCGGGAACAAACACATCCAGCAGCGTCATGGAACCGGAAAGGATGAAATCAGGGCTGTCCGCCGGGACAAAAATAGTGGCTCCCGCAGGGAAAGAAATCTTTTGTGTTTCGGTTTCAAGCGTTCCGCTCCCTTCCACGCACATCAGGGCGTGAAAAGAAGAACAATCGCCGGAATTGTGACGCGGAGCGTCGATCCTCTGGCGCACGACTGCAAAGTACGGGCAGGAGGCCAGCAGGGTGTCATGCGGATTTGCCAGCGGAACAGGTACAGGAATCACATCATCGGCAGCAGCCAGGCGCGTTACCTCGATCGCTTTCTCAACATGCAGCTGCCGGGGCTTCCCGTCAGTATCCAGTCTGCCGTAATCATAAATACGGTAGGTGACATTGGAACTTTGCTGTACTTCCGCCAGAAGAATACCCGGCCCAATGGCATGGAGGGTGCCGGAGGGGATGAAAAAGACGTCTCCCTTTTTCACCGGTACTTTTTTTACAACTTCCAAAAGACTGTTATCCCGGATGCGGCGGGCAAATTCCTCCCGGGTGATTTCGTGGGAAAATCCATAATATAAATAGGCGCCCGGGTCGCAGTCGATAATGTACCACATCTCAGTTTTGCCCATGTCGTTTTCATGTTCCAGGGCATAGTCGTTGTCCGGATGGACCTGAATGGACAGGGGACGTTGGGAATCAATCCATTTGATCATCAGCGGAAAAACAGAATATTCTTCTGCAAATCTCCCCAGTACAGAAGGCATTTTGATCAATTCGGCAAGAGAGGTCCCGCAGAAAGAGCCGCTGTCCGCCAGACTCAGTCCGGCCGGATGCACGGAAAGTTCCCAGGATTCGGAAATGATATCACCTGGGTAGTCTTTATGAAAAAGCTTTTTTAACTTTGTGCCGCCCCAAATAGAGGTTTTGCACGCAGGCTTGAGAAGAAAGGGTTCCATATAATCGTTCCTTTTCCATTTGTTTGTTTTTTATTATAGCACAAAGAATCGGGAAAGTCGATTTCCGGCGCTTGACAATAAAAAGCCGACCGGATAATTCCGATCGGCTTTTCCTGGCGCGCCTGAAGGGACTCGAACCCCTGACCTACTGGTTCGTAGCCAGTCACTCTATCCAGCTGAGCTACAGGCGCATAACTTTATTCAGCCCAATTAATATAGCAAAATTCAAAAGGAAAGTCAAGGCTTTTTTTCCTGTTTTATAAAAAAGTATGAAAAAAGATGAAAAAGCGCATTTTTGAAAATTTTTTGCAAAAAGGTATTGACTTTAGGGGAAGGGGTGTGATATATTAATGGAGCTGTCCCGAGGGGCTGCGGCGAGGAAAAAAGTAC
>JBJEQT010000111.1:0-11133 GCA_051881895.1 Oscillospiraceae bacterium | reverse complement strand
TTATCCCTTAAGGCCCCGGGCCTGCCTGTCCATATCTTCCACCACAATATCGTGGATCTCGCCCAGGGAAGCGCAGTATTCCAGCACCTTCCAGGGTTCATTGGTGTGAAAGTGAATCTTGATCAAATCCTCATCGCCTACCGCCAGCAAACAATCCCCTTTCAAATGCTCGATAAAATAATCGTTGATGGCGTCTTCGTCCAGATTTTCTCCTTCGATTAAAAGCTGGGTGTCATACCGAAATTCAATCATATTTTTCTCCTTTCCTTTCGTTTTTTCTATTGTACACCGCCTGTCCCCTGTTTTTCAACAACAGAACACACAATATTTGACGAACATCGGGATATGTAGTATACTAATTTGTAATTATGGGCATTGCCTGGCCGCAGACGAGCGGCAATCTGATTGATATTAAGGAGGACAATTTGACAATGGACCCGGACGGTAGTTTATTTACCCACAGTATTTTGGCGGTGCAAGCCGCCTCGCCGGCTGCTTTGGCGGTTAGTATCGGCTTATTTCTTTTGTTTTTGGCCCTATGCGCTTTTTTTGCCCTGTGTGAGACCGCATTGGCGGAATATTCGGAAAGCAGGCTGGAAAAGCAAGCAGAGGATTCGGACCGGCGCGCCGCGCTTTTTCTGCATATGGCGGAGCAATATTCTTCGCTGACCACCAAAGTCCGCACCGGTTTTGTTCTTTCGGTTATGGCCTGCGAGGGTCTGCTGGTGTTCGGTCCGGCAGGGAACCTGTCCGCCGCTCTGGCCAACACCTGGATGCGCCCGTGTGCAGACGCCTTATCTTTGATACTGACCATCCTGATTGGTTCCGCGCTGGTTTTGATTGCCGGCTACCTGATTCCGCGGCATCTGGCTTGGCGTGATCCGAACCGGGCCGCCTGCGGCGCCGCTGCGGTACTGCAGTTTTTCGCCGCGCTGGTCACGCCGCTGAGCGCGTTGTGCAGCCTGATTTCCAACGGTCTGCTTCGTATGATGGGGATCGACCCCAACGCCGACCCGGAGGAAGGCACCGAAGAGGATATCCGGGAAATGGTAGATGTGGGAAATGAAAAAGGCCTGATCCCGCAAAGCGAGCGGGAGATGATCTACAATGTTTTTGAGTTCGATGACCGCACAGCGGAGGATGTGATGACCCACCGCACCGAAATTGAGGCGGTTGAAGTGGACGACGATATTGACGACGCGCTGAAAATTGCGATTGAAAAAGGATTTTCCCGCATCCCGGTATATGAGGACACGCTGGACAATGTGGTGGGCGTTTTGTACGCCAAGGATCTTTTGATGCTCATTGGCCAGGGCGCGAACCAGTCCCACACCATACGGTCGCTGATGCGCTCCGCTTTATATGTGCCGGAAAGCACCCGCTGCCGGGATCTGTTTCGCCAGTTCCAGCAGAAAAAAGTGCAGATCGCCATTGTTGTGGACGAATACGGCGGCACCTCCGGCATGGTCACGATGGAAGACCTGCTGGAATCCATCGTAGGCGAAATTCAGGATGAATACGACGAGGAAGAAGACGCGATCATCCAGGTTTCGGAATCGACTTACACCATCGACGGTTCCGCCGATCTGGAGGAAGTACAGCGCTTTTTGCCCCTGGAGGTTCCGGAAGAGGCGGATTACGACACGCTCAGCGGTCTTTTGACCGACGCGCTGGGACGAATTCCGGAGCAGGGAGAGCATCCGGAAATCATCCTGTCCGGCATTCGCTTCACCGTTATGGAAATGGATGAACGGCGGATCGGCCGGGTCAAGGCAGAGCTTTTGCCCAAGCCGGAAGAGGAAGCTGAAAAATAAGAATCAAAGGCGCCGCAGATATCTGCGGCGCCTTTTTAAAACGCTTTTTTCTTTCGCAAAGCCTCATATTCTTCCCGCAGGAGAGAATAGCTGACATTGTCCAAAACCTGCCCGTCAAACCGTGCCGTGCCCCGGCGCAGCGTTCCTTCGTATCGGAACCCGCACTTTTCGATGACGCGCTTGGAGCGGGTGTTGGACGGATAGTGATAGACCGTTACCATTTCCAGGCACAGCGTCTCAAACGCATAGCGCAAAACTGCCTGTACCGCCTCGGTCATCAGGCCTTTTCCCCAGTGCTCTTTGCCCAACGCATAGCCCAGCATCCGGCAGTTGGCATTGTCCCGGCGCTTC
This sequence comes from Oscillospiraceae bacterium, assembly GCA_051881895.1. Lineage (GTDB taxonomy): Bacteria > Bacillota > Clostridia > Oscillospirales > Ruminococcaceae > UBA3818. The sequence continues at coordinate 8,968 of JBJEQT010000111.1, read as the reverse complement.
TCCTCATGCAATCCCACGGAACCAATCACCCGGCGGGAACGGCGGTCTACCATCGCCCAGACATCCCCAGCTTCCATAAACTGATGCAGCACCCCGCGGGAAACGCTTTTGTCCGCATGCGGCTGCCATCCGGCGGCAGGCCCTACCTCAGGGTCCTTGCAATAGGCAAACAGATCCTCCAGATCCGAATCCCGCCAGCCGCGCAGAATCAGCCGCGGGGTCTCCAGCTCACTGTATTTCAAAGCTGTTTCCTCCTTCTGTTACCGACCAACGTCAGGATTTCTTTTCCGCATCGACCAGATGGACATTCAAATGCTGATAGGTCATCTCCACACCGTTTTGCGCAAATGACTGGCGAACTTTTTCCGTCAGCGCAAAGTAAACATCCCAATAATCGGCATTTTTCACCCATACCCGCATGGTATACTGAATGCTGCTGTCCAGATAATCGGTGATTCCGATAAACGGCGCCGGATCATCCAGCGGGCCGGGCACCGACTCTATTGCCTGCCGCAGCGCTTTTTTGACCTTTTCGGTATCATCGTCATAAGAGGCACAGACCGCTATATCCACCCTGCGGGTATCCTGGGTCGAATAATTGGTGATACGCGCGCCGGCGATATCATTGTTGGGCAGATAAACCTTTTTGTTGTCCGGCGTCGTCAGGCAGGTATAAATCAGGCCGATTTCCTGAACGGTACCGCTGACGGAGCCCGCATCGATAAAATCGCCCACCACAAACGGTTTGGCTGCGAGTACCATCAGCCCGCCGGCCAGCTTCGACAGCGCGTCCTGCACCGCCAGGGAAAAAGCCAGCCCCACAACGCCCAACAGCGTTACCAAAGAAGTAACCGGTATTCCGATGCTGTCGGCCACGATCAGAACCGTTAAAAACAAAAGGCCGAACTTGACGGCGGAACGAATGAAATGGTGCAGGCTCTTTTCCACTTTCAGCCGCAGGATCATCCGGTCCGCCACCTTCATCAAAAGCTTGGCAACCGCCAAGCAGATGCAGAGCAGCAGCAACGCGGAAAGAATGCTCCCCACAGAAAATTGACCAATCCGATAATTCATCCACTCTTCCAAATGCATCGGTATTCCTCCCTCTTGCCCACAGATGCAGGATTTTTTTCATCATATCATAAACCTTTGGGTATCGCAATCGATTATCAGCGGATTTTCCAGATAATTGAAGAACTTCGTCCTGATTTTAGGCACAAATTCTCTAGCCAAACAAGCTTTCAATTGCTATAATAAAAGTATACTTTTGGTTTCATCGATTCCAACAAAAAAGGAGGGAGCCTACGATGGCAAAAAACGATCGGTACGAAATGGAACCCGGCAGTATGTGGCTCCCGGATCCGCATCTTTCCCCCGAACAGCAGCATTTCCAGACAACAGCCATGATGGCTTTTATCAATAATGTCCCCACCGGCGTTCTCAAATGCAAAAACGACGAAAAGTTTACGATTTTGCGTATCAACGATGGTTTCCTCAAATGGATCGGATATACAAGGCAGGAGCTATCCTTTCTTTTTTCTGACTGCTATCTGAATCTGATCCATCCGGACGACCAACAGCAGGTTCTCGATTCAACCCGGCAGCAGTTGGCATCAGGCGGCCCTATTTCCAATGAATATCGGGTTTTGTGCAAAAACGGCGCTTCCCGCCGGATCACGGAAATCGGATATTGCATGCAGGAAGAGGATGGCCCTGTTTTTTTCTGTACGCTGACCGATATTACGGATTTGTATGAAACTCGGGAAAATCTCCGTTTGAGCCTGGACCGGCATGATATCATTATGCGGCAGTCCAAAAACATTGTTTTTGAATGGGATAAAAAGACCAATTCTCTTTTGTTTTCCGCCAACTGGGCAGAAGTGTTCGGCTATTCCCCTCTTTCCGCGCTGGACTTTGACCAGATGGCGCAGCGCGGACATATCGCGTCGGACGATATTGATATTTTGCATCAAATGCTGGATGAGATCGTTCAGGGCGCGTCTTTTTTGTCTCGGGAGTGCCAAATCAAAACGGGGAAGGGCGTTTCGATCTGGTGCCGGATTCAGGTCACCAGCCAGCTGGACCTGAACGGGAATTTAATAAAAGCGATCGGCGTGATTGTTAATGTGGATACGGAAAAGCGAATCATTGATTCGCTCCGCCAAAAAGCAGAACGGGATCCGCTGACCGGCCTGTATGACAAAGCGGCCATTCAAAGCCTGATTGAGAAGTATTTGAGTGCTGCGCCGGCAGGCGAACAATGCGCGCTTTTCATGATTGATATTGATGACTTCAAAGCGGTCAACGATACCATGGGCCATCTGTTTGGAGACGCAGTTCTGGCGGATTTTTCCGCGTCTATCTGTAAGGTTACCCGCTCCACTGACCTGGTCGGACGGGTTGGCGGGGATGAGTTTTTGGTTTTCCTCAAAGCCATACCTTCCGAACGGACCGCTTTGCAAAAAGCGCAGCGGTTTTTGTCGGCAATTCAAAACCTGTTCCAGGAAAAGAAAAATGACATTTCCATTTCCTGCAGTATCGGCATTTCTCTGTTTCCTTCCCACGGGCACGATTTCCGCAGCCTGTACCAATGTGCGGATATCGCTTTGTATCAGGCAAAAGGGAAAGGCAAGAACACAAGCTGCTTATATTCCGACCAGATGCGGCAGCCTGCCCTGGAGGTATACCGGCCCGATTCTCCCATCGATTTCGACCAAACGGCGGCTTCCAAATCCTCTTTATTGTCCGAATCTCTTTTCCGGATCTTGTATACGGCCAAAGACATTGAAAAAGCCATTCCGTTGATGCTGGAAATGGTGGGCCGCCAGTTTGATGTCAGCAGGGTCTATATTTTCGAAAATTCCGAGGATAATTCTTCCTGCAGCAATACATTTGAGTGGTGCAACGATGGAATTTCCTCCGAAAAAGAAAATCTGCAGAATCTATCCTATGCCTCTTTGGATCACTATCTTGACAATTTTAATGAGGACGGCATCTTTTTCTGCCAGGATCGGGACAGTACGCCGGAAGCACAGCGAAAGCTGCTGCAAAAACAGGGGATCTGTTCCCTGCTACAATGCGCGATTCGCCACAACGGTCAAATCGTTGGGTTTGTGGGGGTCGATGAATGCACCGGCAAACGTTTTTGGTCCGAGGAAGAAATCCGCACCTTAGCGCAGCTTTCGGAACTGTTCGGCACTTTTCTTTTGCAAAGCCGTGCCCTATGCCGTGCAAAAAAGGCGCAAAACCAGATGCGTCAGCTGCTGGATGGCCAAAACGCGTTTTTATATGTTGTGGATCAAAAGAACTTCCGGCTTTTTTACCTGAACCAAAAAATGCAGCAGCAGTATCCGCAGGCCGCCGTTGGCCAGCATTGCTACAAGGCATTTTTTGACAGGACCTCTCCCTGCAGCGGCTGTCCTGTCCGATCCGGAGGGCGACAAGTCATCTCCCTGCCGGCCGGTGGCTCTTATGAAATCAGCGCCGCCCCGGTGGAATGGGAGGAACAAAGCGCGTCGCTTCTCACCTGCTATGATATCAGTAAGTGGCAAAAATAAAAGGTTATGAAAAGCACCCCTTCCCCGCAAGGCGGTGCTTTTTCATAGCCTTTTTTAGGTACAGGAGACGAAAATGCCATATCTCGCTCCTAAAAGCAATGTATCTGCCGCGAATATGCCCGATCATTTGGGAACGAAAAAGGGTTTCAGGCGCTGTACGGATGCGTTTTTCGGTCTTTCTGCGGACATTTTGCTGTTTCTGGTCTCGTCGCCGCACGGCGCTTTTCACTCCGCTCTTTGATGCAAAACAGGCGGGCATCCCAACGGATGCCCGCCTGTTTTATTGATTGGTTTTCATCGGATATCACCGGAAAAGCGCCATAAAATTACATTTCTTTTTGCTTTTTCTTCCAGAATACCCATCCGCCGGCTACCAAAGCAGCCAGAGCTGCGAAGATTGCCGCAAATACGCCCACATGGCCACCGCTTGCCGCCGAGACATTCTGTGCGGAAGAAGTCTCTGTGATGGGGGTGATCGGGGTTGTTTCCAGTTTGGCCTGTGCCTCGTCAATTCCCTGTTCCGCGGGGGTTATGACCGTATCTTTATTTTCCGCCGGTGCACAAGCAATAAGCTCAGCAAAGACACCTGTTCCGGGATTCATCTTATCCGGCGCGGAAGCGGAGACGATTTGATACTTCTGCTCCAAATAGGACAGCGGATAGTAGATGCGTCCTGCCTCATCCGCGAGGGCCTGGCCTGCCGGGATGGTGATGGTTTTGCCGCCGTTCCAGTTGATGACCAGCGTAACCTTGTTGTCACGCAGCGCTTTCATAACGGTCCAGGGCATTTTATCGTATTCTCCGGCATCCACCCGAATGACGTCGCCGCTGTCGGCTTTCTTGATGTTTTTCTCCACGGTGCTCCAGAAATCATAGTTGGAATCTTCGGAAGAATCATCGGAGCCGTTGAGCGAGCTGCCTCTTACGCGCCATGCAATGGCGAAAGGACTGGTCGAATCCACCGTGACGAAAACGCCATAGCTGTTCTTCGTGACGGCGGGAGTTCCCAGCGTACCGTCATCTTTCATGTGAACAACAACGAAAGTGGTGGATTTGCTGGTTCCGGAGGGATACGGGAAGAGAATCGTAACACTCTCGTCATCCTTATCGCTCCAGGCGCTGCCTTCCAGAATCTGAAGCTGTATGTCGTAATACGCAATGTTGCTGCCGATGCTGGGAATCGTCTTCTTTGCCTCTTCGGCCAAAGCCGCCTGCACGGCAGGAGCATCCGCATAAACACCGGTAATTCCCGCGCTGTAAGAAGCATATTTGTTTTCAATGGTATCTACCGCCAAACGCTTGGCATCGTCTCCGATCGCCACAGGAGCGTTCGCCTTGATAATATTTCCGGAAAGCGTCAAGGCAGCCGGGCTATTATACTTCCACGCATCAGCGCCGCTCAGGGTGTTGGTGTAGCCCGACATACGGACAGCCTTGCCGTTTCCTACCTCGGGATCCGCAAAGGTGAAGACTGCGCCGGTAATTGCCGCAGGCGGATCAATGGCATCGCCGTTGATAATGCCCAGATAGGCCATCGTTCCGGTCACAGTGGCTTTTGCCGTTCCGTTGTAGGTCTTGTCTTCTACCGTCAGGCCAGTGAAAGACAGCTGCTTTTTGCCGATGGTAAAGCTGGCGCTGCCGCTGCCTTTGTGCGTCTCGCTTTCATAGGTGGCGGTTACCGTATAGCTGCCGGGCTGTGTGGGTTTGACGGAAGAAGCAGCATAAACGGTGTTGGCTCCATCGCTGAGCGTTCCCTTATAGATATAAGACCAACTGCCGCCGGTCTGCGCCGTTTTGCCCACCGGGTCGGACAGCGTTTCTCCGTAGGCAATGCCGGGCAGAGAAACGGTGATGTCCGTAATGGGTTCTTTCTCGATGACCTCAATGGTCAGGACAGAAGCCCCATTGTTGTAGTTGGGGCGGTAAGCGTCTGAATCTTCAGGAATAAAGGTCAGGTTGTAAACCGCTGTTTTTCCTTTATCCGAAGCCGACAGGCCGGGTTTCAGCTGATAGCCCAAAACGCCGTTAGTATTGGTGAAGGTCTGAACAATTTCCTGGGTGCCAACAGGGCTTACCTGCCATTCGCCGGGAATTTCGATTCCGAAGTCAGCCGGCGTCAAGGTCTTCAGTTCAGTATCGTTATACCGCACCTGCTTGGTTACCGCTGCAATAATGGACAGATCCGCTTTTTTGATTACATATTTGCTGCTGATTGCATTGGCGGTATAGTTGCTGTCCGCAATCGTCGCAGTGAGCGTGTAGCTGTCCACATAGGGCCAGGTCTTCCCGTTATCGCCGGTCTTTTCAAAAGTGACATCGGTTTTCATCTGGCCGCTGATATTGGTATAGCTGCCGGAAAGCACAGGGCCGGACGGCTTATAGGAGAAGGGGGAAGCATCCCCGCCTACCGTGACATCTACCGGCTTGGCGGTAATTTCGGCGGCCGGTTTCGGCAGGGTGTAGCTATAGTTGCTCAGGCTGAAGCCGGTAGCAGTCAGCGAACCGAGGGAGGTCAGTTCCGCGGCCTCCGCTACATTCGGGCTGTTATAAACGCCTCCTGCGGCTTTCAGGGTTCCGCTGGCTTCGGAATCAACCAGTCCGTCCAAAGTCAGGGAGACCTCACCGGCGTAATTCTTAGTTCCATCGTACACCTTGGTCAGAGTCGAACCGGTATAAGTGACCTGCAAAGCCTTTTGGGAAATATTCACCGTAATATCGGTCGGCTGTTTCAGCGTGTAGTTGTCTTTCTTGGCGCCGGTCAGCGTGATAGCGGTAGTAACCGCTTTTCCGTCTCCGGCATTTTTTTTCTCAATCGTACCGGTACCCAGTGTGAAGCCCACATCTGCGCCATCGAGATTGCCGACAAGCTCTCCGCCGGTAAGGGTGACCACAAACGTGCCGTCATATGCTCTGTCGTCAGCCGAAACGTTGGAGATGGTCAGCTCTTTCTGCTTGATGGTCAGAGAGGCGTTTTCGCTGCCGTAGTGGGTGTCACTCTCATAAACAGCGGTTACGGTATACTTGCCTGCCTGGGTGGGAGCAGTGCTGCTGGGGCCGTAGTCGGTGCCGTCAATGCCGATATAGGAATACGTCCACGAGCCGCCGGCAACATCCGCCTCAGGTGCAGGCGTGTAGGTTTCGCCATAAGTGATTTCGCTGTCGGCCAGCGTAACGGTGGCGTCTTTCTTGTTGGACACGGTGATGGTGAGAGCTCCTTCCTTACCGGCATAAGATGCCGTTAAGGTATAGCTGTCAGCCTTGGCGCCGGCAGCTACCGACACCGTTCCGCCGGAAACGGTTACGCCTTGTCCTGCAGGCGCAATTGCCCAGGTGGGTTCCGCGGACATCTTCGAGTCAAACTGGTCAAGCACCTGGGCCGTGTAGGACGCGGTATTGGTGCCTGTTTTGGGGATCACCATCGTCTGGGTCGACGCGGTTACATCATCGTCGCCCTGATAAATTTTCACCGTCGTGGCAGACGATGCCGCTTTGGTAATGGAAACGGACTTCGTACCGAATTTTCCACCGCAGGTGGCCTTAACGGTAATATTGCCCGCAGCGGCTTCTTTTGTAACGGTGAGCACACCGGTGGTGCGATTGATGGAAACGCCTTCCGGCGCGCTTTCAATGCTCCATTCAATGACGGCGGCCGCCATTTCCACGTCAAACTGGTCCTTGACTGTGGCGGTGAACGCCTCAGAATCTTTCCGGCCGCCTTCCGCAGCGGTGGGCACCGAGATGCTGTCAACACCGCCGCCCACTGCAACGACCGCAGGCTTCGAGGGGTCTCTGTCTACCTGAACGTCGACGGATTTTTCCATGCCGCCGGTAACTGCTTTCACAGTGGCCGTACCGCCAGCCGCCTCATTGGTGATAGAGAGTTTTGCATCTGTAATCGAAAGTCCGGGGTAGGCCGGAGAGATACTCCATTCAACCGTTCCCAGCGCGATGTTTTTGCCATACTGGTCAAAGCCCTCCGCAGCAAAAGCATGGTCGTCATGATAAGGGCTGTCAGCTTTCGCGGGCACCGAGATGCTGGCAACACCGCCGCTGATGTTCAACACGGTAAGAACAGGCGAATCCTTTTGAATGGTGATGGTCATTGTCTTTTCTACGCCGCCAACAGCCGCTTTGACCTGGACAGAACCTGCCGACGCGCTGTTGCTCACCTGAAGAGAATCGCCGTCAAGCGTGACGCCTGCGGGGAGTACGCCGTCAACACTCCAGGAAGGAGTGATGTCAACTCCGGTGGAGCCATCATCATAGTTGCCCGTAGCGGTAAGAGGCAAAACGGCAAAGGTTTCCGCTCCCGGTGCTGCCGTGGGAACATCGATCTCATCGCTGTTGGTGATGGTGATGGAGGTTATCTCCGCAAAATCGGTAGCGCCAAAGCTTTTTGTCGCTTGAATGCTTCCGTCTTCCTGTTTTTCAAACGTGTAGCCGGCAAGCTTAACCTCTGCGTTAGGGCCGAAAAGGTAGTTTTCCGCCGCGGTAACGGTGATGGTCGCCGTATAGGGCGTACCTGCCGCAAATTTGCCGTCTACCAGCGCAGGGCTCCAGCTAACGGATACGTCTACGCCGGCAGCGCTGAGGTTGGAATTGTCCGACTGGTTTTTCACCGGCTCGGCAACGCTGCCGCTGAGGAAAATATCCCCATTGAGGATGGTGACGATCGTCACGTTAGCGCTGGCCTTGTCGGACGGGTTTGTATCGTATTCGTCGCCGAACCTGTTAGAGGCAACATAGTTGCCAATGGAAAATCCGATTGTCCCGGTCGCGTCTTCCAGAATGTCAAAAGTCACTTTCAGGATATCATGTTCCACGACAGAAATGCCGCCACCGTTCGCATCAATCCACGACGCACCCAGCTCATTGGTGGCAAGCCCGGGAAGATTCGCCCCCCAGGTCGGCGTGCCGTTGATGGACACCTTGTCTGCCGGGTACAAAAGCTTAAATCCCAGTGAGCCAAGGTTTTCAAACGCGCCCATCGTCACGGTGACATCGATCTGTCCATCCTGCACCCGATAGTCGGTACTGATGCTCAATGCCGGGCCCGTTTCCTCCGCAAAGGCTGTCATGGAGCCGAAAGGAATCATCGATATAACCAATATCAATGACAAAAGAAATGAAATAAAACGTTTCACGTGGGTATTACCTCCCTGTTATAGTCTGAAATATCATCGATTGCGTTATTTTTCAAGACACCTCCTCAGCCTCATCTTCCTCTTCGGCAGGCGAGGCGAATTCGGAATCGGAGAGATCCTCCGGTTTGGGTTCCTGCTTCTCCTGCAGTTCAGAATCTTCTGGTTTATATGGCTCTTCAGAGGACGCGTCTGTCTTTTCTTCCAAAGCAGATGATCCGCCATCCCCTGCTGGCTCTTTTGTCATGCCGTTTCCGCTCTGCGCCGTCT
>JBJEQT010000110.1:0-11161 GCA_051881895.1 Oscillospiraceae bacterium | reverse complement strand
ATGAATCAATTGGATTATGAAACAAAGTACATGCTATACGAACCCGGCGAAAGGACAAAAAATCTGCCGAAAGTTGAGTCTCTCATACGAGATGCCTCAGAAGGAGGTGACTTCCTTCTCGTTGCAAAAGCAGATCATAAATTTGTAGGATACATATCCGCGCAAAAAGGAAAATTGAATCGCATCGTCCATTCCGCGTATATTGTGGTTGGGATTTTAACAGATTATCGTGGCAGGGGGATTGGAACAGAGTTTTTCAAAAGTTTGGATGCCTGGGCTGAGGAAAAAAATGTTACCCGTCTAGAGTTAACTGTCATCTGTGAAAATGAAGTTGCGAAACGCTTATATACCAATAGTGGATTTCAAATAGAGGGAATCAAACGAAAATCGGTTTGTGTTGACGGAGAATATCTGGATGAATATTATATGGCAAAGGTAAGGTAAGCTGCAATTGCTCAAAATGCCGCCAATGCCTTTCGAACAAGAGATGCGCTTCTATATAAGGACAAGCCCTGTATGCTGCGCGCTGCGCGGCAAACGGCCCAGATGCCCGGTGCCCACATCTTTTTGCATCACTCCCTTCCGAGCAAGGAGCCGCCCCCTTGCGCCGATTTGCGGCTATCTTTGCAGATGTTTCACATCTGCGGCGGGCATTGCCGCCCGTAAACGGTTTTGGCAACCGCTGGCCATCAAAAAGTTTGAAGCAACAGCAAAAGTCCTCCGCATGGTTACGATCATGTGAAGGACTTTCTGTTTTACGGACCGCGGACGCCGCGGCTTTTTTGCGATAAAACGATCTTTCAAAAATTGTGGTAAAAAGGCGGCCAGCTTTTTCGCGCTTTGTGCTTTCGGCAAATCGTTCCGAGCCGTCTTTGCCTTTTCCAAAAAACAGATTATTTCTCCTGATCTGTTTTCTTCTTTTTGGCAGAGATTTTCTCACGGATCTTTTCCATCGCCGCATTATACCGCTCGGAGCGCGCGTTGGGGAACGCTTTCAGCAAACGGACCGGCATTTTTTCCTGTAAAATCCGCTCGTATTCCTGCGACAGCTGTGCCAGGCGCGCTTTCTTCTCTTCCAGCGATTCCAAAATCGATTGCTTTTTCTGTTCCGCCGACAAATGCATCTGTTCCTGTTTGGCTTCTATCGTATCGCGAAGCATCGCCCGTTTCTGCTCTGCTTCCGCTTTCCATTGAGAGGAAGATTCCTTCAGCTTCTCCCCCGTTCCGGCCAGCTTCAGGGCGCCCTCCGCCAGGCCGCTGCCGATATCCTCCGAAAGTTCGTGCATCAGATTGCTGACCTCTTCCAACCGTTTGAGCCGGCGGTTGAATTTGAGGATACCCGCCACCGTCACATAAAAATCACAGGCAAAACAGAACAGGCAGATCCCCACAATGATTTTCCCGGCCGGCACAGGGATCCAGCGGATAAACCGGGTGATCGCCGGATGGATCAGATCCATTACCATGACGCAGCCCAGCCCCCACAGGATGGAAAAGCGCAGGCAGATGTACCCGCCGATGTTAAATGGCTGGTCGGAGTAATCCCACCAGCTGGTGTGAAATACTTTTTTCAGCACATATCCCGTAATCAGCTCCAGCACGCTGGTCAGCACCATCGAACCGAAAAACAAAAGCAGCCAGTTGTCCTGCAGCGGCGTAAGACAAAACACCACAATGACCATGCCGAAACCATAAATCGGACAGACTGGGCCGTTCAGGAATCCCCGATTGACAAAATGCCCTGTATTGATGGTATTGAAAATCACCTCTGCGCACCATCCCAAAAAGGAATAGATGACGAAAAAGGTCAGATATTCATAAAAGGAATACACAGGCAAACCCCTTTCTTTTCATGATACCTATTATTATAAGACAATCTTTGCAAAAAGCAACAGACGCCGCCTCCCAGTGGAGACGACGTCCAGCATATTCAGCATCTTTTGTGTTGGGGTGAAACAAACGGCAGACAGCGACGCCGTTCGGATGAAACAGCCGGCTGCTTTCTTTTCAGACCAGAAGCATCCGGTCGTTATCCAGCGTTTTGTGCTGCTTGGCAGAGTACAGCTCCATCAGCCCGGTGACGGTCATCTGTTCCCGTTCCTGCCCAGAAAGGTCCAGAATGATTTTTCCGCTGTCCATCATGATCGTGCGGCTGCCGCAGGTCAGCGCGGATTGGATGTTGTGGGTGATCATCAAGGTCGTCAGCCGGTTTTTCCGCACAATGTTGTTGGTTATGTCCATAACTTTTTCCGCGGTAGCCGGGTCCAAAGCCGCCGTATGCTCGTCGAGCAAAAGCAGCTTGGGCGGCACAATGGTGCTCATCAGCAGCGTCAGCGCCTGCCGCTGCCCGCCGGACAAAAGCCCCACCTTGGCGTCCATCCGGTCTTCCAGCCCCATGCCGAATTCGGCCAGGGATTCCCGGAAAAAGTTCCGGTCTTTTTTGCACACTGCCATGCGCAGGCCGCGGCGCTGGCTGCGCGAATAAGAAAGCGCCAGGTTCTCTTCAATGGTCATATGCGGGGCCGTCCCTTTCATCGGGTCCTGGAACAGACGGCCGATTTGAGAAGCCCGCTTATGTTCGGGATCATAGGTGATATTTTTCCCGTCCAGAAAAATGGAACCGCTGTCCGGCCAGAAAGAACCGCCGATCGCAGAAAACAGGGTGGATTTTCCCGCGCCGTTGGACCCGATAACAGTGACGAATTCACCCGGTTCCAGCGTGAGGTCCAAATGATCCAGCGCCGTGTGTTCATTAGGAGTACCCGGAGCGAAAATTTTGGTCAGGTCACGGATGTACAGCATTGCGAAGCCCCTCCTTTTTGATTTTTCTGCGGACCAGCATCTCTTTTACCGCCGGTACGGACAAGGCCGCCGCCACAATGACCGCCGAGACAATTTTCAAGAAGTAAGCCGGAAAGAGGTTGCTCTTCAGCGCCAGGGCGATGATCAGACGATAAACCACCGAACCCGCTACCGTAACAATCAAGCCCCAGGTCACACCGCGTTGGCCGAAAATCCGCTCACCGATGATAACCGAAGCCAGGCCCACCGCCACGATACCGATACCGGAACTGATATCCGCAAAGCCCTGGTACTGGGCCAGCAGCGCACCGGACAAGCCGATGCAGCCGTTGCCGATCGCCAGCGCAAGGATTTTGGTTGCATCCACATTAATAGAGGAGGCCCGCACCATATCTTCGTTGTCTCCGGTTGCCCGGATGCAAAGGCCTACGTTCGTTTTGAAGAAAATAGCCAGGACCGCTACCAGCACCGCGCAGAACAGGGCCGACAAAACCAGCTTGATGAGTTCCTTATCCACTTCGGGAAACAGGTCAAAGGCCATTCGAAACAAGGTGTCCAGCCCCACCAGTGAAATGTTGGAGCTGGAGCCCATAACCGCCAGGTTCACGGAATACAAGCCGCTCATGGTCAGGATACCTGCCAAAATGGGATGGATGCGCAGCTTGGTCTGCAGCAGGCCGGTGACCGCGCCGCCCAGGCATCCGGCCAAAAGGCCGAAGAGCACGCCCAGCAGCGGATGGCCTTTGGCGGTCAGCGCCGCCGAAACCGCCAACCCGAAGGTGAAGGTTCCCTCCGCCGACAGGTCGGGAATATCCAGGATGCGGAAGGCGATATACACGCCCACTGCCAACAATCCGTAAATGAAGCCCAGCTGCAAAGAGCCGACTACCAATGTCATAATGCAATCTCCTTTTCATCCGGCCCTTTGGCGAGCCTGGCGGTTGTTCCTGCCGAAATTATTTTGCCGCGTCTTCTACCAGAATCGCGGTGGAAGAGATATCTTCCGGGATGTTTGCGCCGATCGCTTCTGCCGTAGTCTTATTGACAACGACATCGGTAGCCGGCACGACAACCGACGGGATCTCTTCAATGGCTTTGCCGCCGAGGTATTCGATCGCCATGTCCGCGGTGATCGCACCGATTTCGGTGTCGCTGATGGCGACAGTGGCAAATCCGCCGGTCTCAACGGTCGTGGTAGAGCTGCAGTAAGCGGGGATCTTGGCCTCACGGGCAACTTCCGCCACCAGGTTCATGGCGCTCTGGATGACCGAATCATTGGGGATGAAGAACGCGTCTACTTTGCCTACCAGGCTTTGGGCGGCCTGCTGTACTTCAGAGGAGTTGGTTACAACCGCTTCTTCATAAGAAAGGCCGATAGAATCCAGATACGCTTTACAGTTTTCAACGGTCGTCACAGCGTTGATCTCGCCGGTGTTATACAAAAAGCCGTAGGTTTTGCAGCCGGGAGTCAGCTGATCCGCCAGGTCGAAAATCTCGTTGACCGGGATGGCGTTGGAGGTACCGGTGGCATTTTTATCCGGTTTTTCCATATCGCTGATGATCCGGGCCCCTACCGGGTTGGAAACCGAAATGAAAAATACGGGGATATCGCTTTCCAGATTTACCATTGCCTGAGAAGCGGGAGTGGCGATGGTCACCACCAGATCCATGCCTTTATCTACCATTTCCTGGCAGATGGTGTTCAGGTTGGTAGAATCGCCCTGGGCGTTTTTGTAATGGAAGTTCGCTTTGCTCTCGTCATAACCTTTGTCTTTCATCTGCTGGATGAAGCCCTCGCGCATATCGTTGAACGCGCCGTTTTCAATCAGCTGGATGATGCCGATATTGATTTTCTCCGCGGACTGCTGCTGGCAGCCGGTAAAAAGCGTCAATGCCATGCAAAGTGTGATGAGGATTGCTGCGATTTTTCGAATGGTTTTCATAGTAGGTTTCTCCTTTTCAAAAAAAATATATTTTTGTCGGAAGAATCCGAGGGTTTCTCAGGCAGTGCTTTTTGCAATAAAAAACATCTGTCCTTGAAAAAACAAGGACAGATGTTGTAATCATCTGCGGTACCACCTTGATTGGCATATAAAACATGCCCACCTCTGCGGAGTGCCGACACACTCCCCGCCCTGTAACGCTGGCGCTGCGTCGCGGAATACTGGGGACTTTCGTCCTTTTCCCCGCGCCCTCCGTGGTCCATTTGTCAGTTCCGCATCTCTGCCGGGCTCGCACCTACCCCGACTCTCTGAAAGCGCGTAAACCGTTTTATCTCCACTTCTGCGGTTTGCGGTTTTTTGGTTTGACAATATAAAACCACAAACTGGTTCCTTTGTCAAGTGTTTTTTTTAAATTTTTTTATCGCTGATTCGGCCGGAGGCCGGCGTCCCGCTTTTCGGTCAGCCCATTTTCTTCTGTTTTTACCGGCTGACATAAGGCACTGTACTGCCGCCGTGAGGCATGACGATCACATCTTTTCCGGAGAAGTCTACCGCTGCCAAAAGGCTCTTCATATCGGTATACCCCTCGATTCCCATATCCTGCAGCGTCTCGGGGGATAATTCGGTCAGCATCATCACCCGGCCGTTTCGGATCACCTCGCAGCCTGCGTAAAAAATATATCCCGCGATGGTAAATCCCGCCCGCAAATCCGCGTCCAGCGAATTTGTTTTAAGCGAACGGCTCCAATCAAAGAAATCCGGCGCTCCTCCGCCGTCGGGACACTGGGCAATAAAAATCATGGTGCCGCCGGGTTTGACCGCCTGGCCCATATTCAAAAGCGTCTTGATTCCTTGATAGAGGTTGATGTCCTTTGGGTACCCGCCGCAGCTTGCAATGACGATATCCGCCTTTTCCCGGATGGGAACGCCGGAGATCTGCTGCACCAGCTGGCAGCTTTCCTCCCAGGCCTGCTGCCACTGGCCGCAGACCAAACGGCACTGGCGGCCGTCCTTATTCATAACGATATTAATTCCAAATACCGGGCCGACCATAGATGCAGCCTCGGTCATGTCCAGATGGACCGGATTGTCTTCCAGCTTTCCCATGCCGATCCGGTCGGAAGAACAGGGCCGTTCGGGATCCAGGCACATCATGTGGTTGTGAAGAATGGTCTGCTTGCCGCTGATACCGGGCAGAATGCTTTTTCGCCCGCCGCCGTACCCGGACATCAGATGATGCACCGTGGCGCCGATGGTGATCACCTTGCGTCCCACTGCCAGCGGATTGACCCACACGGGTGTGCCAAAGCTGGTTTCCCCCAGATAGGAAAGTTCGCCCTCACAGTCATGGCAGACGACCTGCACCTTCTGGTAAACCTCCTCCGATGCGATTTGCCGCAATTCCGCCTCGCTCTGGCCCCGATGGGTACCCAGCGCCACCAGCACAGCCATATTTTCATAAGGCACACCGCAATTTTCGCGCAAAAAGGCCACCAGTTCCCGGCACACAAGATCCTGGCGGGACCAGAACCGGGTAATATCGCTGATTACGATGGTCACCAAATCTTCTGTCGACACCAGCCGGTCCAACGGTTCCCCGCCGGTTGGATGAAGTACCGCCGCATCGTAAAACGCCGTTTTCACATCTTCAATGGCAGGCTCCGCCGCCGGTTCCAGATAGGTTACCGATTTTGCGCCGTCAAAAGCCACTTCCACCTGGGACGGCCCGTAACCCAATAAAATCTTTTCCAAGAATCCCGCCTCGCTTTCCGCATCTTTTGCAATCTGAACATTTCCGGCAGGGCGCCGGAATGAAAGCAATTTTTTTCATGATACGCTTCTTTTTTTCCGCTGTCAATTATGCTATACTCTTGAAAACAGATTCTCTGTTTTCAAGAGATTTTTCAAAAGGAGTGACCCTGATGTTCAAACATCTGGTTTTATGGAAATTTTCTTCTGCGATTTCCCCGGACGAGCGGGCGGCAATGGTCAAGGAATTAAACGGTCGGTTCCGCGCCATGGTCGGACAGGTCGATGGCCTTTTAAAGGCGGAAACCGGGCTCAATCTCGCGCCGGACAGTGAATACCACATGATCCTTTATACCGAATTTACCTGCCGGGAAGCGATGGAGGCTTATCAAAACCATCCGCTGCATCTGGCGGTAAAGGAGGATATGAAAGACAACGTCTGCGGCCGCCAGGTCGTGGATTACGACGTTTGATTCCGGCATCACGCTTTTTTCTTAACGGTTTCTTAGCAGGTTTTTTCACAATTTCGCCCCTCTTTTTTGCTATAATGGGGTTGGAAGCATTTGATTTGTTCCGGGGCAGCCATCCTCTCTCGCCCCGGTGAGGCCGTCTCTTATTCCCGGCGGCCTACAGGTCCTTATGCCGCCAGGGAATCTTTTCCCGATCATCTGGACACAGGAGGGGCGCGTATCCTTTGAATAAGAAATTAAAAGAAAAAATTCAGGAATCCTTTTCATCGGTCATCCCCATTACGCTGATCGTACTGCTTTTATGCACCACGGCGGCGCCCATGCCTTTGGAAACGCTGATGCTTTTTCTCACCGGCGCGGCGCTGCTGGTCGTGGGGATGGGCTTTTTCACCTTGGGAGCCGACATGGCCATGATGCCGATTGGACAGCAGGCCGGCGAGCACCTGACCCGCACCAGAAAGCTTTGGCTGATCATTTTTGCCTGCTTTTTCATCGGAATCGTCATCACTGTCGCCGAGCCGGACCTGCAGGTGCTGGCCCGGCAAACGCCGGCGGTGCCGGATATGGTTTTGATTTTGACCGTGGCTGTCGGCGTCGGCTTGTTTTTGGTCTTGGCCTTTTTGCGTATTTTGTTCCGCTGGAAGCTCTCCTACCTGCTTCTCTTTTTCTACGCGGTCATCTTTCTGCTTGCTTTTTTTGTTCCGGATTCTTTTCTGGCAGTGGCGTTTGACTCCGGCGGCGTGACCACCGGCCCGGTTACGGTTCCTTTTATCATGGCGCTGGGTCTCGGCCTTACATCGGTGCGCAGCGACAAGGGCGCCGAGGACGACAGCTTCGGCCTGATCGCGCTGTGTTCCATCGGCCCGGTCCTTTCCGTGCTGATTCTGGGCTTTTTGTACAACCCCTCCGGCTCCAGCTATACTCCCCTTGCGATACCCTCTCTTTCCAGCACCCGGGAACTTTTTCTGGAGTTTGGGCGCGCCTTCCCCGATTACGCGCGGGAGGTAGCGCTTGCCCTGACCCCGATTTTTCTGTTGTTTTTGCTGCTGCAGGTCTTTTTTCTGAAACTGCGGCGCAGACAGCTGATTAAAATTTCCATCGGCCTTCTTTATACCTTTGTGGGACTGACTTTATTTCTCACCGGTGTGAACGTGGGCTTCATGCCCGCCGGCTATTATCTGGGCGGCCAGATTGCCGGACTTTCCTACCGCTGGATTTTGGTACCTTTGGCCATGGTAATCGGTTTTTATATCGTAAAGGCGGAACCGGCGGTGCTGGTGCTCAACAAACAGGTGGAAAACGTCACCGGCGGAACGATTTCACAGCGGGCGATGATGGCCGGCCTCTCCATTGGCATGGCGATCTCCCTGGGGCTTTCCATGGTGCGCGTACTGACCGGCCTGTCCGTGCTGTGGTTTCTCATTCCCGGCTATGGGCTTGCGCTCGGGCTTTCTTTTGTCACACCCAAAATTTTTACCGCCATTGCGTTTGACTCCGGCGGCGTAGCCTCCGGACCGATGACCGCCACCTTTCTGCTTCCTTTCGCCATGGGAGCCTGCGACGCGGTGGGGGGCAACGTCCTTACCGACGCGTTCGGCGTTGTAGCCATGGTCGCCATGACGCCGCTGATTACGATTCAGCTGCTGGGACTTTTATACTGGTTTAAAACCCGTGGCCGTGTTCCGGCAGAACAGGCGGCGGCTGTCGAGAATGAGATCATTGATTTTCACCAGGAGGAACCTGAAAATGTCTGAAAACAAAGCAGCCCATTTCCCGGTGAAATGGCTGGTTACCATTGTAGACCGGGGGCGGGGCGAAGCCGCGGCCGAGGTGCTCCATCAAATTCACAAAAGCATTCATATGATCAGCCTGGGCAAAGGCACCGCCGGTTCCGAGATCATGGATTATCTGGGGCTTGATGAACCGGAAAAAGATATTGTGATGAGCCTGATTCCCCAGCCGTTGGAAAAAAGGCTCATGCAGGCGCTGGGCGAAAGAATGGCCCTTTCTTCGCCGGGAAAAGGAATCGCCTTTACGGTTTCTCTGGACAGTATCAGCGCCGCTGTTTCCCACCACGCGGATCCGGAAAACAGCATTCAAACGATAATTCAAAAGGAGGCTTTCCACGTGATGCCCGAAAAGAAACAATTTGCGCTCATCGCCGCGGTGGTCCCCCACGGGGAATCCGACCTTGTGGTGGACGCCACCCGTGCCGCCGGCGCCAGAGGCGGCACCATGATCCGCGCGCGGGCGCTTGGCGCCGAGGAGGCCAGCCGTTTTTTCCATATTACCATCCAGCCGGAAAAAGAAGTCGTCTTCACCATTGTTCCGCTGTCGATCAAAAAAGCTGTCATGCAGTCGATCTGCAGCCGGATCCTGGAAAAAAGCGGCGAGCATGGCATTGTCTTCTCGATCCCGGTGGACGAGGCTTTGGGCCTGCGTATGCCCGACCTGCCGGACAGCCCAAATGCGTAATTTCCGCTTTGCTTTCTCACAGTTACAGCCAACGGTTTTGTTTTTGCAGAACCGTTGGCTGTTTTTTCTCAAAATTCTGCATGCCTGCGCGCTTTTTTCCGTCCTCTTGTGCAGAAAGAAGTATGAAGTTTGTATAAAATCGCTATATAAAATTTTGTCAGTTTTTAGTACAATATGGATTAGTGGGTGTCATTCCACTAGGAATTTTTGAGAAGGAGAAAAACAATGGAGAAAATTTTTAAGCTGAAGGAAAACGGTACAAACGTAAAGACCGAAATCCTGGCCGGCTTGACCACGTTCATGACGATGGCTTATATCATCGCCCTGAACCCCAATCTGCTCACCGGCTTTGACGTAGGCAGCCAGCTGTGGAACGGCGTGTTCCTGGCCACCTGTATCGCCTCGGCCATCGCGATGTTTGTCATGGCTTTTCTGGCCAACAAACCTTTTGCCCTGGCTCCTGGCATGGGGCTTAACAGCTTTTTCGCAATCGTTGTCGCCAATATTGCCGGCCTGACGGGATTCAGCTACCTGCAGTCTTTCCAGGCAGCTCTGTGCATCATCCTGATCGAGGGCGTCGTATTCCTGATTCTTTCCCTGCTCAGCGTTCGGGAAAAAATCGTTGATTCGATTCCTCTGGGCGTCCGGATGGGTATTGCTCCCGGTATCGGCTTGATGCTGATGAACATCGGCTTGGGCTCCAACGTCGGCATTTACACTGCGGACGGCGGCCCGTTCTATGTGATGCGTGACTTCTTTGGCGCGCTGACTCCCTCGGTCATCAAGGGCAGCATGGGCGATTCCTATCCTCAGATGGTATTGACCGTTGTCACCATCTTTGTCGGCCTGTTCGCGATCTGCATTCTGGCAAAATTGGGCGTAAAAGGCGCTGTTCTGCTGGGCATGCTGATCTCCTGCATCATCTACTGGGCAGGCGAAGCGATCTTCCTGGGAGTCAATCCTTTTGCTTCCCTGGCAACTGCTTCCTTTATTCCGCCTTTCGGCGACATGGCAGCAACCACCCTGTTTAAGTTCGATTTCAAATCGTTCTTCTCGATTGGCTGGTTCACCATCATCACTCTGGTTGTTACTTTCTGCATGATCGATATGTTTGACACCATCGGCACCTTTGTGGGAACCGCTTCCCGTGCCGGAATGATGGACAAAGACGGCAAAATGCCCAAGATGAAAGAAGCTCTGGTTGCTGACGCCGTTGGTACCATCGCTGGTGCAGCTACCGGTACCTCCACCGTTACCACTTTCGTAGAATCCGCTTCCGGCGTTGAGGCTGGCGGCCGCACCGGTTTGACCGCGCTGACCACCGGTATCCTCTTCCTGGCTTGCATGTTCATCGCTCCTATCGCCGCCATCATCCCTGCTGCTGCCACTTCTGCGGCACTGATCTATGTTGGCGTTCTGATGCTCAGCGGATTGAAAAACGTTCACTTCGATGACCTGACCGAAATCGTTCCCGTCGCTTTGATGCTGATTTCCATGCCGATTTCCAGCTCGATCGGACACGGCATTGGTCTGGGCCTGATCTCCTACACCGTCATCAAAGTTTTCACCGGCAAAGCGAAAGAAGTTTCGATCGTTACCTACATCATCTCCGCTCTGTTCCTGGTAAAATTCTTCCTGGTGGTATAAAAGGAACCGACACTTTTCAAAGAGGGGCAATTGCCCCTCTTTTTTTTAAAAAGCGCTCCGGCCATCTGCCGGAGC
>JBJEQT010000109.1:0-2556 GCA_051881895.1 Oscillospiraceae bacterium | reverse complement strand
TGTGAACTTCTTTTTTGAAGCCAGTGTCGGCGGCGGAATCCCCATTATCCGGCCGATGCATCTTTGCCTTGCGGCCAATCGGATCGATGAAGTTTACGGTATTTTAAACGGTACCACCAATTTTATTCTTACGAAAATGATCAAAGAACAGATGACCTTTCAGGATGCGCTTTCTTTGGCGCACCAACTGGGATACGCGGAAAAAGACCCTTCCGCCGATGTGGATGGCGTTGACGCCTGCAGAAAAATCTGCATTTTAGCATCGCTTGCCTTTGGAAAACATGTTTACCCCAAAGAAGTATATACCGAAGGAATTTCTAAAATTACGCTGGAAGATGTGGCGTATGCGCAGAGCGCCGGTTATGTTGTGAAACTGATTGGCCAGGCAAAGCGGATTGCAGACGGCAAAAACGAAGTAATGGTAAGTCCAGCCTTTGTGCCTAAAGAAAACCAGCTGTCCGGTGTTGACGATGTGTTCAACGGCGTGCTGGTCAAAGGAGACGAGACCGGAGATGTGATGTTTTACGGAAAAGGGGCCGGAAAGCTGCCTACTGCTTCTGCCGTGGTAGCGGACGTGGTGCATATTGCAAAATCGTCGGGCACCAGTCAGTCTTTGACCTGGGAAGATTCCAATGCCGACACGGTCGCGGATATTTCCGGCTACGAAAATGCTTTTTATTACCGGTTGAACGGCTCTGTCGCCAAAGAGGAGATCGCTTCTTTGTTTGGGGCAGTGACCTATTTATCCCGTCAGGGGCAGCCTGATGACGAAACCGCTTTTTTGACCGGCCCAATGAAAGAATCACGGGCGCGGGAGGTGGAACAAAAGCTGAACGGCATTAAAATCCTGGGAAAAATCCGGCTCATCGGATAAACCGGAAAAGAGGAAAAAACATATGATAAAAGTGCAGATTCCCGCTACCAGCGCCAATATCGGTTCCGGCTTTGACTCGCTGGGGCTGGCGGTCACCATGTACAATACCATTGAGATGGAGGAATCCGACCGGCTGGACATTCAGTCTTTGGACGGGATGCCAATTCCACGGGATGATACCAATCTGGTATATCAAAGCGTAAAATATATTTACGACCTTTGCGGAAAACCGCTGAAGGGTATGACGATCCGTCAGACCAACCGCATTCCCATGGCCCGCGGACTGGGGAGTTCTTCCGCTTGTATTGTGGGCGGTATCGTTGGCGCCAATTACCTGTTGGGCAGTCCCTTGTGCCAGCGGGAACTGGTCAATATAGCCGCCACCATGGAAGGGCATCCTGATAATTCCACCCCCGCGCTGCTGGGAGGTCTGGTCACCGCCGTGCTGGAAAAGGGAAAGGTCTATTATGTCAAGCAGGCGATCGCCCAGGATCTTCGGTTCGTCGCAGTCATTCCCAACTTTGAACTAAAAACCTCATTTGCACGTCAGGCGCTTCCGCGGGATGTGTCTCATAAAGATGCGGTATTTAATCTTTCCCGGTCGGCGTTGATGTCGGTTTCTCTGTATTCCGGCAATTACCACAACTTGAAAATCGCATGTGACGACCGGCTGCATCAGCCTTACCGTCTCTCACTGATTGACGGTGCTCATGAAGTGTTTGATTTGGCCTATCAGTATGGCGCGTATGCTATGTATATCAGCGGAGCAGGCTCCACGCTGATGGCGATTGTCAATCGTGAAAGAACGGATTTTGCGCAGCAGATGCGCGAGGGATGTGATGCATTGGGCCTGAATCAATGGCAAATCCATGAGCTGTCCGTCACCAATGTAGGCGCTCGTGTGTTAGAAGATTAGGGGGTACATAAGATGAGCTTGATTGTTCAAAAATTTGGCGGATCGTCGGTTGCCAACGCCCAGCGGGTATTCAACGTCGCGAACATCATTACAGAGACTTATGATAAAGGTAATGATGTGATTGTTGTTGTTTCCGCGCAGGGAGATACAACCGATGATTTGATCGCAAAAGCGGCGGAAATCAATCCGAACCCTTCCAAGAGGGAGATGGATATGCTTCTTTCCACCGGAGAGCAGATTTCTATTGCGCTGTTGGCCATGGCTATCGAAAAATTGGGATACCCGGTCATTTCCCTTACCGGCCAGCAGGCGGGTTTTGTAACCGATTCCAATTACAGCAAAGCACGGATTCGCCGCATTGAAAAAGAGCGGATTGAAAACGAAATCAATAAGCACAATATTATCATCGTCGCAGGATTCCAGGGAATCAACCGGTATGATAATATCACGACCTTGGGGCGTGGCGGTTCTGACACCAGCGCTGTTGCGTTGGCGGCGGCATTCCATGCAGATCTGTGCCAGATTTTTACGGACGTAGACGGCGTTTATACGGCCGATCCTCGGATTGTTCCCAATGCGAAGAAATTAGACGAAATCACTTATGATGAAATGCTGGAACTGGCCAGCCTGGGAGCCAATGTTCTCCATAACCGGTCGGTCGAAATGGCAAAGAAATATAATGTAAACCTTGAGGTGGTTTCCAGCCTGGAGCGGAAACCCGGTACCAAGGTCAAGGAGGTAACAGATGTGGAAAAGATGTTAATCA
>JBJEQT010000108.1:0-2563 GCA_051881895.1 Oscillospiraceae bacterium | reverse complement strand
TCCAGCAAAATCCGCCGCCTGTGCTTGAGCTGCTAGGTTTTTTCTTCCTTTATCGCCCCTTTCGGGCCGGTACCCGTCCTACTGTCCTTTTCTTCCTGCTTTTCAAAATCCAACCGGCATCCCTCCTTTCTCCTCTCGGAATATTTCTTCCGCCGCCCGGTCGACAGCGCTTTTGGCTCTTCGTTTTCGCTTTGGGCGAAAATGGACGCAGTCCTCCGGATCACAATCCCTGAGCCGCCCCTCATCAATCGCAAAGTGACAGGCCGGAAAATCCGGAAATCCGAACAATTCCCGCCGGTAGTAACAATTTTTACAGCGCTTCATCGGCATCTCTCCTTTCCGCCGCGAACAAAGAACTCGCTTTTTCAATCAAATAGGTGTAGAATAAAATCGTTATCATAGATCTGACAGGAGGAACGTATGGACACTCTTTTTCCGCTTCGCCCGTTCGACTTTTTTTCCAATAAAAACGCTTATACTGGCAGCGCCGGTCGGCTCCGTTACCTGATCAAGCCGGCAGAAGAAGCACTGGAAGTTCAAATTTGGGACCAGGACGTATGCTTTGCGTTGGCGCAGATTCTGGAATCTGCCTCTTTCCCGCTCTCACCGGAAGGCCTGGAGGAAATTCGCGCCTGGCTGACCGAACAATACCGCCGTTTTGGGGTATAAAAGGGGTTTCGGCCCAAATTGATTCACACCGAAATGGATTTTTGCCCCAATTAAAGAACATATGTTCTTCTGTGCTTCCTATTATATTCCGTAAATTTGGAAAAATCAATAGTTTTTTCAATTTTTCTGAAATTAGCCTTTACATTTTTTTTGCTTTCTGCTATTCTGTCAATGAGGTGGTCCCTATGTCATTTTTTGGTGAGAATCTGAAAAAAGCCCGAAAGCGATGCGGCTACACACAGCGCCAGCTGGCGGATCTTGTCGGCGCAAAGCATAACTCCGTCAGCAACTGGGAAACCGGCCAAAACGAGCCGGATACACAGACGATCCGAAAACTCTGTGATACGCTGTCCGTAACAGCCAACGACCTGCTCGGGTCGGATAGCAGCACCGCCTCACCTTCCATCAGCCGGGATGAGCTGAAGATCGCCCTGTTTGAAGGCGATGATAAAGTCACCGAAGATATGCTGCGGGAAGTTTTGGATTTTGCGCAGTTTGTCAAAGAAAAATACCGAAAAAAAGGAGAGGTGTAGTCCCGCTCCGTCTGCGGCATCATCGACCCCTGATTCGTTGAGGAAAGGATTTTGTTTATGAAAGCAATCACCCAGACATTGGGCGAAATCGTTTCGCAGGCTTTTGAAAGCGCCGGATATGACGCCAGCCTCGGTGTCGTCACCGCGTCTGACCGGCTGGATCTGTGCCAGTTCCAGTGCAACGGCGCTTTTGCTGCGGCAAAGCAATATCACAAAGCGCCGTTCATCGTCGCCGAGCAGGTGGCGGAGATTCTTAAAAAGAATGATATTTTCTCTGGAGTGGAAGTAGCGAAACCCGGATTTTTGAATCTAACGCTGAACGACAGTTATCTGTTAAAGCAGGCCAACGCCATCGCTGCCGACCCCCACCTCGGCATCCCGCAGGCAGAGCAGCCCTCCACCATTGTTTTGGATTACGGCGGGCCCAATGTGGCAAAACCGCTGCATATCGGCCACCTGCGTTCCGCTATCATCGGCGAATCGATCAAGCGGATCGCCCGTGCCGCAGGGCATCGTGTCATCGGCGATATCCATTTGGGCGACTGGGGTCTGCAGATCGGCCTGGTCATTACCGAGCTTCAGGCGCGCTATCCGGATTGGCGCTGTTTCGCGGCGGATTTTGACCCCGAATCCGATCAGGTCGAGCCTTTGAACGCAGCCATGCTCAACGAGGTGTATCCTTTTGCGAGCAAAAAAAGCAAAACCGATGAGGAATACGCAAAAAAAGCCCATCAGGCCACCTATGAGCTGCAAAACGGCCGTCCCGGCTATATCGCTTTGTGGAAAGAGATTTTGCGGACTTCTATCGAGGATATGAAAGGCAACTATGAAAAGCTGGGCGTAACTTTCGACCTTTGGTATGGCGAGAGCAATGCCGACCGGTATGTTCCCCGCCTGATGGATATCCTGGCCGAAAAAAATCTGCTGGTGGAAAGCGACGGCGCCCTGATTGTGGAGGTAGCCGAACCGGAAGACAAAGCTCCCATGCCTCCGGTCATTGTCCGTAAATCCGACCATTCCAGCATCTACGCTACGACCGACCTTGCCACCATTATCCAGCGGGAGGAGGATTTCCACCCGGACAAGATCTGGTATGTGGTGGACAACCGCCAGGGGCTCCATTTCACCCAGGTGTTCCGCTGCGCCAAAAAAGCGGGCCTGGTCCCGGCACAAACCGAGTTTGAATTTTTGGGCTTCGGCACCATGAACGGGGCCGACGGCAAACCTTATAAAACCCGCGACGGCGGTATCATGAAGCTGGAAGACATGATCGCTACCGTCACCGCCGGCGCGCAGGAAAAGCTGGAAGCTTCCAGCTTTGTAGATGAGGCAGACTACCAGGATATCGCCCGGAAAGTGGG
>JBJEQT010000107.1:0-11453 GCA_051881895.1 Oscillospiraceae bacterium | reverse complement strand
AGCTGGCCGGAAACGGTCAGACTGGTCGGTTTGCCGAAAAAGTCCTGGCTGTAGTCCACCGCGCCATCTTCGGTGCGGGGGGCAGAATCAGGGTCGAAGGTGGTAACATGGAACATCTCGCCGGCGCCCTCACAGTCGCTGCCGGTAATCAGCGGGGTATGAGCGTAAACAAAGCCCCGTTCGTTAAAGAAGCGATGGATGGCGAAAGCCGCTACCGAGCGGACGCGGAATACCGCGTTGAACGTGTTGGTACGGGGCCGCAGATGCGCGATGGTGCGCAAATATTCCAGGGAATGGCGTTTTTTCTGCAGCGGGTAATCCGGGGCGGAAACGCCCTCTACCGCGATTTCGCAGGCATGGATTTCGCAGGGCTGTTTCGCGCCGGGCGTGAGAATCAGCGTACCGGTCACCCGCAGGGCAGTGCCGACGTTGCATTTGGTGATCTCTTTAAAGTTGGAAACTTTGGCGTCTTCAAAAACGACCTGCAGATTTGCAAACGTACTGCCGTCGTTCAATTCGATAAAACCCAGCGCCTTGGAATCGCGGATTGTTTTGACCCATCCGCATACCGTTATCTGCTGACCGGACAGTTCGCCGGCCTGTTCAAACACTTTTTTCAATTCCGTTCTTGCCATGAAAAGAACCTCCGTCTGATCAAAAATAGGAAAAGTCCCGTATCCTGCAGCAAAGCGTGTCGGTAAAAAACGCCATGTGGAAAACACTGGACAGCACATATATTCTATATTATAGTATATTTTGCTTTGGATAACAAGCCAAACGAGTATTTTTGCACAGGAAATCCTCATTGTGAAAGAAAAGTGAAATTCGTTTTTCCTCTTGGCATCCCTCCTGTTTCTTGTTATAATAAGGCATAAAGCTGCCCTGTAGGGGCTTGTGACGACTGTTTCGCGGTTTGGCAAAAGCAATTTTCAAACCGCTTTTTATTATCGTGTGATGGAGAAAAAAGATGAAGCGATACATAGCCCTTCTTTTGATAATGATGCTCACGGTTTTTCTTCCGTTCCGGGCGTCTGCGGTATATGCCACTGAAGTTCCGGTTACTGCCAGCCAGACGTCGGTGGTGATGGATGTGTCTACCGGGCAGGTACTGGTGGAAAAGGGAATGGAGCAGCAGATGTATCCGGCCAGTATCACCAAGATCATGACCGTGCTGCTGGCGCTGGAAAACGCGGACCCTTCCACGGTGCATACCATGAGCTATGAGGCGACGCACACGATAGACCCCAACAGCACCCACATCGCCCTGACGGAAGGGGAACAGATCACGCTGGAGGATTTGATATACGCAACGATGGTCGCTTCTGCCAACGATGCGGCCAACGGCATCGCAGAATGTATCGGCGGGAGCATCGATCAGTTTGTGGTGATGATGAACGAAAAGGCCAAAGAGATCGGCGCGGTCAATACCCATTTTGTCAACGCCAACGGCCTGCATGACCCGGACCATTATACGACAGCTTACGATATGGCGCTGATTACCCAATACGCTTTGGGGGTTGAGGGGTTCCGCAAGTATTGGTGCGTTGACGAATACACCATTCAGCCGACGAATAAACAAAGCCAGGCGCGGAATCTGGGCACCCAGCACAGCATGTTTGTGGAATCCCAATTTACTTACGAGGGCTGCACCGGCGGCAAGTTGGGCTATACCGATGAGGCGCGGCACACTTCGGTCACTACCGCCAAGCGCGGGGATCTGGAGCTGATCTGCGTAACCATGAGCAGCCAGAAATATGAAAAATATGAGGATACGGCGGCGCTGTTTGATTATTGTTTTGACTCGTTCGATCGTGTCACTCTTTCCAAACGGAGCCTGAAAGGCTTTGTAATCCCGGTTCTGGATGGGGACATACAGGTGCAGGAAGTGCGCATTTATCCGGATAACAGCATTGATCTGGAACTGCACCGGCAGTATAGCATTGACGATTTGAATTTGGAATACCAGGTGCCGGAAATATATCGTTATGGCGAGGATGTGCTGCCTTCTCTTCAAATTACGCTGAAGGGTGAAAGCAGCAGTATGTATGGGAGTCTGGGCAGTTTTCCGCTGCAATTTTCCTTAAACGATATCCCGCAGCAAAAGGTAGACGCCGCTACCGGCCTGCCGGTAAAAGACAATAGTATATTCTGGAAAAACCTGTTGAATATTCTTAAGTGGGTCGCCATTATTTGCGCGGTTGTCGTAATCGCGTTTTTCCTGCTGGTGGTATCGGTGCGCGTCCGGCATTACCTGTACTGGAAAAGACGGAAAAAACGCCGGGTAAAGCATCCGGTTACCGCGGGGACGCAGCTTACGCAAAGGCAGGGGCCGGTGCATATCTATGTGCAGCCGGACGAGCCGGATCAGCGCCCGCGCACCAAACGCCGGACATCCGGTACCGGGAAACGGCGGCGCTAGACGGATTGGGATGAAAATATGAAAACCTTTTTGATCGGACCAAATGATGCGGGCCAGCGCCTGGACAAGTTCTTGACAAAAGCGGTGCCGCTTTTGCCGCAGCCGCTTTTGTATAAATACATTCGCTTAAAACGGATCAAATGCAACAGAAAACGCTGTGAAATCTCCACACGACTGCAGGAAGGCGATGTGCTGGAACTTTATATCAACGACGAGTTCTTTGCGCCCCCTGCGGGCGAGGCGGCGTTTTTACATGCTCCGGCTCAGCTGGATTTGCTGTATGAGGATGAAAATGTGCTGCTGGTCAACAAACCGGCTGGGCTTATCGTCCACGAGGACGACCGCGAAGTGTTTGACACCCTCATCAATCGGATCCTGCATTATTTATACGAGAAAAAAGAGTATGACCCGCGGCAGGAAAACTCTTTTGTCCCTGCTTTGTGCAACCGCATTGACCGCAATACTTCCGGCATCGTGCTGGCGGCGAAAAACGCGGCGGCGCTGCGGGAAATGAACCAGAAAATCAAAGACCGCCAGGTCCAAAAGCGCTATTTGTGCATTGTGCATGGCAGGATGCCGCACCCCCGGCAGACGCTGACCGCCTATTTGAAAAAGGACGCGGATAAAAATCAGGTGCGGGTGTACGATCAGCCCATCCCCGGCGGCCGCACGATCCGGACTGCGTATCAGGTACTGGCGGAAAAAGATGGCCTGTCCTTGCTAAAAATCGATTTGCTGACCGGCCGTACCCACCAGATCCGCGCTCATATGGCACATCTTGGCCATCCTCTTTTGGGCGACTCCAAATACGGGAAAAACCGGGAGGACCGCCAGATGGGATACCGCTTTCAGGCACTGTGCGCCTATCAGGTGACATTTTCCTTTGCCGGAGAAGAGGGGCCGCTTTCTTATTTGACAGGAAAGACTTTTACGATCCCACAGGTGGATTTTGTTACGGAATTATTCCCGGACGAAGCCGGAAGGCTGTAAAAGGAGGGGAAGGATGGAGCACAACCATTATGGACATCGGCAACGATTGAAAGACCGTTTTCTGCAAACCGGCTTTACCGGATTTGACGCGCATGGCATTTTGGAATTGCTGCTGTTTTACAGCATCCCGCAAAAGGATACAAACGATCTGGCCCATGAGCTGGTCAACCGGTTCGGCTCGCTGTCCGGCGTATTTGACGCTTCGTATGAGGACCTTGTCAAGGTCAAGGGGATCAGCTCCAACAGCGCGACATTGATCAAAATGATTCCGCAGCTGGCCAACGCGTATCTCAATGACCGCAATGATCCGGGGCTCATTCTGGATTCGACGGAAAAGGCCGGCGCGTTTTTGCTGTCAAAGTATGTTGGCGTTACCAATGAGCGGATTTATCTGCTCTGTCTGGATAATAAACTCAAGCTTTTAAACTGTACGCTCATGGGAGAAGGCAGCCTGAACAAAGTAGGGTTTCATCCGCGGCGGATTTTGGAGCAGGCGCTCCAGTGCTCTGCCTCCGCTATCATTCTTTCCCATAACCATCCGCACGGCACCGCTCTCCCCTCGGAAGCGGATATTCTGATGACCCGCCAGCTGTATGATATGGCGCAGATACTGGAAATCACCCTGCGCGATCATATTATCGTAGCAGGCGATGATTTTGTATCGCTGGCGCAATCCGGCATTTTCACAGAAGTCTGACGCATGGCCTTAAGGCCATGCGCTTTTTGTTGGGAAAAGCAGGTGAACGCCGGCATGCTTTCCGGCGATTCCGGTATGTTTTTGATGGAAAAACGGCATACTACTTTCGAAACCATAAGGAGGTATGTCAATGCTGTATATCAAAAACGGACGGGTTTTGACCATGGCGGGAAAGATTTTTGAAAATGGGCAGGTCATCATCGAAAACAGCAAAATTCAATCGGTAGGAGAAAACCTTTCCTGTCCGGACAAAAAAGCTGTCGTGATCGACGCCCAGGGCGGATGGATTCTGCCGGGCCTGGTGGAGGCCCACTGCCATATTGGAATCACGGAAGAGAAAAAGGGATTTGAGGGGGACGACTGCAACGAAGGAAACCAGCCGGTGATCCCATATTTAAAAGCGCTGGATGCGGTCAATCCCATGGACTCGGCTTTCCACAACGCTTTAAGCGCGGGGATTACGGCAGTCATGGCGGGGCCGGGCAGCTCCAACGTGGTCGGCGGGCAGTTTTTGCTCATGAAGACCTATGGCCGGGTGCTGGACCGGATGCTTTTGAAAGAACCGGCGGCGATGAAAGTGGCCTTTGGGGAAAACCCGAAAACAAATTACAGCGGGCAGAATCAAGTCCCGTCTACCCGTATGTCCATCGGGGCGCTGCTGCGGGATGAGCTGACCAGGGCGCAGCATTACCGTTCCCGCAAAAAAGCGGCCCGGAAAAGCGGGAAAGTTTTTGAAGAGGATTATCGGCTGGAATGCTGGCTTCCGGTGCTGGAGGGAGAAATCCCCATGAAGGCCCATGTCCACCGGGCGGACGATATTCTGACAGCCATCCGCATTGCCAAAGAATTCGGCCTTGGGCTGACGCTGGATCACTGCACCGAGGGGCATCTGATCGCCCGTGAGATCAAAGCGTCCGGATTCCCGGCAATCGTTGGCCCGACGCTTTCGTCCCGCAATAAAATCGAAGTACAGAACATGGATTTTAAGACACCGGGAATTTTGCAAAAAGCAGGCGTTTTGGTCGCCATTACGACCGACCACCCGGTGACCCGGATTCAGTATCTGCCAATCTGCGCGGGATTTGCCGCCAAGGAAGGACTTGGCGTGGAGCATGCGCTGGAGGCCATCACCTGTAATCCGGCGAAAATCTGCGGCGCAGCGGATCGCATTGGGTCCATCGAGCCGGGAAAAGATGCGGATTTGGCTGTTTTTGACGGAAATCCCATGGAAGTGTTTACCAAAACCTTATATACTATTGTAGACGGTCAGATCGCCTACCGTCATGACAGACTGGCAGACGAAAAAGACTGAACCGAGGCAAGGATAAAACGCCGTCCCAAAACCTTTTGGCGAAAAAACAACCCGGAAAAGGAACCATCCTTTCCCGGGCTGTTTTATAAAAAGGTGTTATCTGTTTTGCTCTTTGCTTTGGTTTTGCTGTTTTTGCTGTTGGTTTTGCTGATTTTGCTGTTTTTGTTGCTGGTTGTTTTTAGACTCCTGCATGAATGGTCACCTCCTAAATTTTCAGGCGAGGCGATATGAAAATCCCTCGATACCAGTATGGCCTGACGGCGGTTCAATATACATTGCGGCAGATTTTTTTCGCTGCGATAAAAAGATTCTTTTTGAAAAAGCATTTTCTCCCGGTTTTTGATTTTTTTACAGTCCGCCTTTGATCTTTTGCAGCGCGCCTTTTTCCAGCCGGCTGACCTGCGCCTGGCTGATGCCGATTTCACCGGCCACTTCCATCTGCGTTTTGCCGGCAAAAAACCGCAGAGAGAGAATCTTTTTTTCCCGCGGTGTCAGATTGGCGATAGCCTCCCGGATGGACAATTCCTCCAGCCAATTGCTGTCGTCGTTTTGATCCCCCAGCTGATCCATGACGAAAATGGTGTCGCCGGAATCGGAATAGACCGGCTCATACAGGGAAACCGGCTCCACAATGGATTCCAGCGCCAAAACCACATCCTGTTTCTTCATTCCCATATCCTGGGAAATTTCTTCTATCGTAGGTTCTTTTAGGTTTTCTCCGGTGAGGCGCTCTTTGGCCTGCATCGCTTTATAAGCCACGTCCCGCATGGACCGGCTGACCCGGACGCTGTTATTATCCCGCAGGTAGCGGCGGATTTCCCCGACGATCATCGGTACGCCATAGGTGGAAAAGCGCACTCCCTGTTCTGGGTCAAAGTGATCGATGGCTTTAATCAGACCGATACAGCCTACCTGGAACAGATCGTCCAGGTTTTCGCCCCGGTTGGCGAATTTCTGTACGACGCTTAAAACCAGACGAAGGTTTCCGCTGATCAGTTCCTCTCTGGCCTTTTGATCTCCCTGCCGTACTTTTTGCAGCAGAGCAGCCTTTTCCTTTTCCTTCAGCACTTTTAAATTCGCTGTGTTCACCCCGCAGATTTCCACCTTGCTGTAATACATCTCATCACGCCCGCTTCCTCCCGATTTTGCCGCCGGCCGGCGGTGATTTTATCATGGACAGCGCCTTGTCACGGCATGCAGAATTTTTCGTTGGGAATTTTTGTTAGCATAAGAGGACAAAGAAAAGCCATAAACATACCCAAAGGGGGCGGTGCGGATGATCTACCGAATTTCAGATTTTAAATATAAGGATGTGATCAACATCAAAGACGGAAATTGTCTGGGGGCCATCTGCGACGTGGAGATCGAGAGCGAGAAAGCCCAGGTAATCGCCGTTGTAGTGAGGGGGAGGTTCCGCTTTTTCGGCTTGTTCGGAAAAGGAGAGGAGTTCGTAATTCCGTGGGATCAGGTGAAGGTGATCGGCGAGGACGCGGTGCTGGTCTGCTTTGACCGCTGCCCGGAACCGAGAAAGCCCCGACGCCCCAGACATTGCGCGGAGGAGGATTTCTATTAAAAATTGCAACATCTTTTGCCTTTGCAAAAAATGCTTGCTTTTTAAAATGAATTATGCTATACTAACACGGCAAAACACACGCTTGGGTTGGATTTGGGTAGGTGCCGGGAAAGATTCCGGTCGGCCGAAAATTGCCCGAGCGGAGGAAAAAACCTAAGGAGGAACTGTAAAAATGGGCGTTATTTCTATGAAACAGCTGTTGGAAGCCGGCGTACACTTCGGTCACCAGACCAGAAGATGGAACCCGAAAATGGCACAGTACATCTTCACCGAGAGAAATGGTATTTATATCATTGACCTGCAGAAAACCGTGAAGAAACTGGAAGAAGCTTACATGTTTGTAAGAGACGTTGCTGCCAATGGCGATACCGTACTGTTTGTCGGCACGAAAAAGCAGGCTGCGGAGTCTGTGAAGGAAGAGGCGCTGCGCGCCGGCGTGCACTTTGTCAACGCCAGATGGCTCGGCGGTATGATGACCAACTTCAAAACCATTCAGCGCAGAATCCAGAGGCTGGCTCAGCTGCGGAAAATGGAAGAAGACGGAACTTTCGATCGTCTGCCGAAAAAAGAAGTTACCAAACTGAAATTGGAAATTGAGAAACTGGAAAAATTCCTGGGCGGTATCGAAGATATGAAGAAACTGCCCGGCGCTCTGTTCGTCGTAGACCCCCGCAAAGAAAAAATCGCGGTTTCCGAGGCGAAGAAACTGGGCATTCCGGTTGTGGCAATTGTTGATACCAACTGTGATCCCGATGAGGTCGATTATGTCATCCCCGGCAACGACGACGCGATCCGTGCTGTCAAGCTGATCTCCTCTGTCATGGCTGACGCGATCATCGAAGGCAGGCAGGGCAATGCGGAAGAAGCTGCCGTAGAAGAAAAAGAAGAGGCAGAGGAAGCGGAAGAAGCCGCGAAATAAGATTTTACCGAAATGCCCGAGCTTGTCCCGGGCATTTTACGGGATATGCGATAAAAACGGATGACCAAACATTAGAATGGACGAAAAATAGAAATAGGAGGAATTTTTCATGGCATTTACTGCAAAAGACGTTCAGAATCTTCGCGAGAGAACCGGCTGCGGCATGATGGACTGCAAAAAAGCGCTGACCGAGGCGGGCGGCGATATGGAAAAAGCAATTGAACTGCTGCGTGAAAAAGGTCTGGCAGCCCAGGCGAAAAAATCCGGCCGTATTGCTGCAGAAGGCATTGTATATACCTATGTTGACGAAGAGAAAAAAGTCGGCGTCGTGATTGAAGTCAACGCGGAGACTGACTTTGTCGCCAAAAACGAAAGCTTCCAGAGCTTTGTTGCTTCCTGCGCGAAAGCGGTTGCGGACCAGAATCCTGCTACCGTAGAAGAGCTGATGGCTTGTAAAGCGGACGATCAGTTCACCGTGGAAGAGGCGCTGCGTGAGAAAATCCTGACCATTGGCGAGAACATGAAGATTCGCCGTTTCGAAAGATACGAGGGCGAGGTTGTCACCTATAGCCATGGCGGCGGCAGAATCGGCGTTATGGTGAAATTTGATGCGGCTGCGGATATCGCTGCGAAAGATGGCTTTAAAGCGATGGCTAAAGACGTTGCGATGCAGATCGCGGCGGCGAACCCCACCTATTTGGATAAAGCCAGCGTTCCGGCTGATGAAATCGCCAAGGAAAAAGAGATCCTGACCCAGCAGGCGATCAACGAGGGCAAACCTGCCAATATCGCCGAGAAAATGGTTATGGGCAGAATCAACAAATACTACAAAGAAGTTTGCCTGCTGGAGCAGCCTTTCATTAAGGACGGCGATATCACCGTTTCCAAATACATTGAAAACTGCGCCAAAGAGCTGGGCGGCGAGATCAAAGCGGTCAGCTTTGTCCGTTTTGAAAAAGGCGAAGGCCTGGAGAAAAGAGAGGACAACTTTGCTGACGAAGTTGCCAGCATGATGAAATAATGTCCTTGTAATCTGCGCTGGTCCAATGGGCAAAGGCAGAATCAGGCGTAAAGATGCGTGAAAACGCAGGATACAAATGTATCCTGCGTTTTTTGTCGGCTGTGCAAAGATTGCGGCCAAACGGATTTCCCGTATTTTTTAAGGCAGCTTTCCCGGATTGGAAAAAAGTTCATACTTCTCTTTTTCTTTTTTCACAAAGAAAAGCACAGAAAGGCTTTACAGGTATGGGCCAATATTGTAAAATAGATACAAAATGAGCAATGATCCAAAAAAATGGAGAGTGATTGCATGGACTTGAAGTACAAACGGATTTTACTGAAGCTGTCCGGCGAGGCGCTGGCCGGCGAACAGAAATTCGGACTGGATTATAATGTGGTGCAGCGTATCTGCGAGAGCATTAAAAAATGTACGGAGCTGGGCGCGGAGGTTGCCGTTGTCGTAGGCGGCGGAAACTTCTGGCGGGGCCGCAGCAGCGGCAAGATGGACCGCACCAGAGCGGATCACATGGGTATGTTAGGGACGGTTATCAACGCGCTGGCACTGGCCGACGCGCTGGAACAGCTGGAGGTGCCGGTTCGGGTACAGACCGCCATTGCGATGCAGCAGGTGGCAGAGCCTTATGTCCGGGGACGTGCAGTGCGCCATTTGGAGAAAGGGCGGGTCGTAGTCTTTGGCTGCGGTACCGGCAATCCTTTCTTTTCCACCGATACGGCCTCTTCGCTGCGGGCAGCGGAAATCGGGGCGCAGATCATGATGAAGGCGACGATGGTGGATGGCGTGTATGATAAGGACCCCCACAAGTATGCCGATGCGGTAAAATATGACACTCTTACCTTTTCCGAGGTGCTGAACAAAGAGTTGGCGGTAATGGATATGACGGCCGCATCCATGTGCAAAGATAATCACATCCCTGTGTTGGTTTTTGACATCGGCGATCCGGATAATCTGGTCCGCGCGGTGCAGGGAGAGGATATCGGTACCCTGGTGACGGAAGAGTAAAAGCAAAAGTGATTCGGCGGCCGGTTCGGCAGCCGGTAAGGGCCGGACTTTTCGGCGGAAAGGCGGCTTGCGGATAAAAACAGGAACATCCGCCGGAGAAAGGGAGCGTTTTTATGAAAGAGCATCTGAAACTGTACGACGAGAAAATGACAAAAACCATCGGCGCGCTGAACCATGAGTTTTCGTCCATCCGGGCGGGACGGGCCAATCCGGCGGTGCTGGATAAAGTCCAGGTCGATTATTACGGCGTTCCGACGGCGATCAACGCCATGGCGGCTGTAACGGTTTCGGAAGGGCGTACGCTGGTGATTCAGCCGTGGGATAAATCCACGCTGAAAAGCATTGAAAAAGCGATTTTGGCCTCTGACATCGGCATTAATCCCACCAACGACGGCAACGTGATCCGTCTGACCTTCCCGCAGCCCACTGAGGAGCGGCGCCGGGAACTGACCCGTCAGGTAGCCAAGACGGCGGAGGATTCCAAGGTGGCAATCCGCTCTATCCGCCGGGATGCGATGGAAAAATACAAGGCTATGAAAAAAAGTTCGGAGATCACCGAAGATGATTTGAAGGGCTATGAAAAGGATATCCAGGATCTGACCGACAAGTACTGCAAAGAGATTGACAAAATGTCTGCGGCGAAAGACAAAGAAATCATGGAAATCTAAAAAAGAACTGGTGAGGATGAAAAAGGCATAGGCTTCGCCTATGCCTTTTCGACGAATTTCAGGAGCCGCATCCTGTCCTTGGCGGCCAACGCATAGGAGAGATTTATTTATGCCAGAAGGTAAAACAGGGGCTTCCCCGGTTCCGGCGCATATAGCCATCATTATGGACGGAAATGGGCGCTGGGCCAAGCAGCGGGGGCTTCCGCGCAATGCCGGCCATAAGCAGGGGGCAAAGGTGTTTCAGAACATCTGCGATTACTGCCGGAAGATTGGGGTAAAATATGTTACAGCTTATGCCTTTTCCACTGAAAATTGGAAAAGGCCCCAAAACGAAGTGGACGCGATCATGGAACTGCTGCGCAGCTATCTGAAAGAGGCTTCCAAACAGACAAGAAAGGATGCCCGGCTGCTGTTTCTGGGAGATCGCACACCGCTGGCTGACGATCTGCAGCGGCTGATGGAAAACGCGGAACGGGAAAGCGCGGACAATACGGGAATCACCATTTGCATTGCTCTGAATTATGGCGGTCGGGCGGAAATCGTGAACAGCGCACGGGAACTGGCACGGATGGCGGCACAGGGAAAGCTGGATCCTGACAGCATAGATGAATCCCTGTTTGAAAGCCACCTTTATACCGGTGGGATTCCGGACCCGGATCTGCTGATCCGGCCAAGCGGGGAACTGCGCTTGTCCAATTTTTTGCTCTGGCAGCTGGCTTATACTGAGTTTGTCTTTCAGGATGTGCTTTGGCCGGATTTCACCACGGCGCATCTGGACCAGGCAATCGCCCAATATGCAAAACGAAACAGACGATTTGGAGGCATTTGATGAAACAGCGCATTGTAACAGCTGTG
>JBJEQT010000106.1:0-2585 GCA_051881895.1 Oscillospiraceae bacterium | reverse complement strand
TTTTAACACAGATGTCAGCCGCGCCGTGCTGCTGATCCGGATCATTTCGTCCAATGATATTTCCGCGTTTGACGTGGTGCAGAATCTGTTCCCGGACAAGCAAAAGGATTTCGTCTTCAATATCAGCGAAAATGATATTGTTTTGGTCAAAGAGATTAAATCTCCCATCGGGTCCAAGGATCTGGAAAAACTGGCTCGCTCTATCGTAGATACGCTTGGCTCGGAATTCTATACCAAAGCAGTCGTGGGTATCGGTACCGCGGTGGAAGGCGTGAAGGATCTGGCGCGTTCGTTTAAAGAAGCGCAGATCGCGTTGGAAGTCGGAAAAGTGTTTGATACCGAAAAGGCGATTGTATGCTATGACAATCTGGGAATCGCGCGCTTGATTTACCAGCTTCCCACAACACTTTGTGAGATGTTCCTGCGGGAAGTGTTCAAAAAAGGCTCTATTGAAAGCCTGGATCAGGAAACGCTGTTTACCATTCAGAAATTTTTCGAGAACAACCTGAATGTGTCCGAAACCTCCCGGAAGCTGTTTGTCCACCGGAATACGCTGGTATACCGTTTGGAAAAAATCAAAAAGCTTACCGGTCTGGACCTGCGGGAATTCGACCATGCCATCGTTTTCAAAGTGGCACTGATGGTCAAAAAATATTTAACGGCTAACCCCATCAAATATTAAGGGCCATAGGCTTGGTTCTGTGAGGGCGGGTGCAAAGTGATTCGTTTTTCCAATGTATCAAAGACATATGATAATGGGACAGAAGCGCTAAAAAATGTGGACCTGGAAATTGCCGACGGCGAGTTTGTTTTTGTTGTCGGCTCTTCCGGCGCCGGTAAAAGTACGTTGATTAAACTGCTGCTGCGCGAGGAGGTCCCTTCTTCGGGAACGATTGAAGTGAACGGCTACACGGTAAACCGTTTGAAACGCAGGCAGATCCCTGTTTTTCGTCGTTCTTTGGGTGTGGTTTTTCAGGACTTCAGATTGATTCCGACCATGAACGTTTATGATAATGTGGCGTTTGCGCTGCGTGTGACCAATGTTTCCACCCGGGATATTCGCCGGCGTGTGCCGTATATCCTGAGCCTGGTGGGGCTGGCATCCAAGGCGCGGTGCAAAATGAATGAGCTTTCGGGCGGTGAACAGCAGCGCGTGGCTTTGGCGAGGGCTTTGGTAAACAATCCAAAGCTGATTATCGCAGATGAGCCCACCGGCAACATCGACCCGGAGCTTTCTTATGAGATTGTAGATCTTCTCAACGAGATCAATAAAGTGGGAACAACTGTCGTGATGGTAACGCATGAGCATGATTTGGTTGCCCAGTTCAATCACCGGGTCATTACGATCGATAACGGCAGCGTCGTAAGAGACGATGCGGATTGGGGGCAGCGATGAAAGGTTCCAGTTTTACTTATTTGATTAAGGAAGGCGCTCGCAACATCTGGGTAAACCGGATGATGTCATTGGCCTCCATCGGCATTTTGGTTTCCTGCATGCTGTTGATCGGCAGTGCGATTTTGCTTTCCATCAACCTGAACGGCATGATAAGCTATGTGGAAAACCAAAATGAAATGGTCGCTTTCCTGGAAGACGATGCCGACGATACGATGGTTTCTGTGGTAAAGGCGGCGCTGGATAAAAACAGCAATATCGACTCTTTCTCGTTTGTTTCCCGTGAAGAGGCGCTGGAGCGGTACAGCGAGATCGTTCCGGAAAGCTTGCTGGAAAATCTGGAACAGGATAAGGATGAAGTTTTTCCCCTTTCGTTCCGGATTACCTTAAAAGATTTGTCGCTGATTAACGAGACAACAGCACAGATCGAATCGATTCCCGGCGTTATGCAGGTCAACGCGCCTACCAATGTGGCGGAGACCGTGACCGGGATCAAGCGGGCCGTTTATCTTTGCGGCTCCGGGATTGTTATTATTTTGCTGGCGGTTACGCTGATTATCATTGCCAATACCATTAAGGTTACGGTTTTCAACCGCCGCAAGGAAATCAACATTATGAAATTTGTTGGCGCTACCGATTTATTCATCCGCATGCCGTTTGTGGTGGAAGGCATTTTGCTGGGAGTTATTTCTGCCTGCATTGCCTATCTGCTTTTGTGGGGCGGATATACTTACCTGATGGGCTATGTACAGGCGCAGGCTTCCACAACGCTGTCAGCGTTTTTGAAGAATATGGTGCCTTTTTCCAAGGTAGCCAAACAGCTGCTGGCCAGTTTTGCGGTCGGCGGTGTGGCTGTCGGCGTGTTCGGCAGTATGATTTTTGTACGCAAACATTTAAAAGTATAAAAGATTGCGGCATCCCAAACGAAAGGACGTGGCGGATTGGATTTCAAAAAAATCCTTTTGAGAACCACCAGCTTGGCTCTTTGCCTTTCTCTTGTTTTAGGCGGACAGGCCGGTACTTTCAGCGTTTTTGCCGAGGATGTGACAGCCGAGGATACGAACAGCGCGGATTCCGGGCAGGATGCTTCTCAGAATGAAGATTACAAGGATGAATTGGAGAATCTGGGGTCACAGCTCAAAGACCTTCAGGAACAGCAGGACGCAATTCAGAAAAACATAGACAAAGCGAA
>JBJEQT010000105.1:0-2592 GCA_051881895.1 Oscillospiraceae bacterium | reverse complement strand
CAATCAAAATTGACGGCGCTGAAGCTACGGTAGAAAATGTCAAGAGTGGCGCTTATGGAATTTCCAGACCCTTTAACATCGCAACAAAAGCAGAAATCAGCCAAGTCGCGCAGGATTTCATCGACTTTATCCTGAGTGCTGACGGACAAAAGATCGTGGAAGAAGCAGGCTGCATCCCGCAGGAAACCGCCGAGGCTTATGCGGGCAGCAAACCAGCCGGTAAAATCGTAGTCGCCGGTTCCTCCTCCGTAACCCCGGTGATGGAAAAACTCAAAGAAGCGTACCTTGCTGTGAATCCCAACGCTGAAATCGAAATTCAGGAGAGCGATTCCACCACCGGGATGAACTCCGCTATCGATGGTGTCTGCGATATCGGAATGGCGTCCAGAGAGCTCAAAGACACAGAGATTGAAAAGGGATTGACCTCGACTGTAATCGCTACCGATGGTATTGCGGTTATCGTAAACAACGAAAACCCGGTGGAGAATCTGACCAAGGATCAGGTAAAATCCATCTACGTCGGAGAGACCATCTCCTGGTCTGAAGTTGCCTAGTAGATCAATAACACATACACGCGTCAGGGGTTACGGTTTTATCAGCCGCAGCCCTTGCGCTGTATCGGCATCAGACGATTGCCGGATTTTCTGTAAGATCTGTGTGGGCAGAAAGTCGCAACCCAGTTTTCCGGCCGGGCACACAGCGGCAGAACGGAGCGTATATGAAACATCGGTATTTGAATAAGGAAGCCATTATGAAAGGCGTTTTTCTTCTGGCGGCCTGTGCTTCTATTCTGGCAGTTGCCCTGATTTGCCTTTTCCTTTTTGCAAACGGGCTTCCTGCCATTGGAGAAATCGGTATATTCGATTTTTTGCTGGGGAAGGTTTGGAAGCCGGGGAATGACTTGTACGGGATCCTGCCCATGATTTTAGGCAGCATTTATGTTACGGCAGGCGCGATTGTTGTCGGTGTTCCAATCGGCATTTTAACGGCTGTGTTTATGGCGAAATTCTGCCCGAAAGGCCTCTATCGCTTTTTGAAACCGGCAGTGGAACTGCTGGCAGGCATTCCGTCAGTCGTTTACGGCTTTTTCGGACTGGTGGTCATTGTTCCCATGATCCGAAATTTATTCCCGAACAGCAAAGGCACCAGCATGCTGGCAGCATCGCTGCTGCTGGGGATTATGATTTTGCCGACCATCATCGGCGTCAGCGAATCGGCCATACGGGCGGTGCCGGAAACCTATTATGAAGGAGGCCTGGCGCTGGGGGCCAGCCATGAACGCAGCGTGTTTTTTGCCACATTGCCTGCGGCAAAATCCGGAATTCTCGCCGGCGTGATTTTAGGAATCGGACGCGCCATCGGCGAAACCATGGCTGTCATCATGGTAGCGGGAAACCAGCCCCGTATGCCTGCGGGACTGTTAAAAGGTGTACGCACCCTGACTTCCAACATCGTAATGGAGATGGGCTATGCGGCGGATCTGCATCGGGAAGCGCTGATTGCCACTGCGGTGGTACTGTTTGTGTTTATCCTACTGATTAATCTGCTGTTTTCCGTGTTGAAAAGGAGGACAAATGCATAATGGAGCACATCAATAAGCAGACGGTTCGGCAAAAACTGAAAAGCTATCGAAAAAGCCCGCTTTCCCTGGTGTTGTTTTTGCTTGTGACTCTTTCGGCTGTTATCACTGCTTTTGTTTTATTTTTTCTCATTGCCTATATCCTGGTTAAAGGCGTACCGCATCTGACGCCAGAGTTGTTTTCCTGGACCTACAACTCTGAAAACGTTTCTATGCTGCCGTCTATTGTCAATACCTTTTTAATGACGCTGCTGTCCCTTATCATTGCCACACCAATGGGAATTTTTTCCGCCATCTATCTGGTGGAGTATGCCAAACGGGGAAGCAAGATTGTAAAGGTAGTTCGCATTACGGCGGAAACACTTTCCGGTATTCCTTCTATTGTTTATGGTTTGTTCGGAATGTTGTTCTTTGTGGTTACGCTGCATTGGGGATATTCCATTTTATCCGGCGCATTTACACTGGCAATCATGATTTTGCCGCTGATTATGCGAACAACCGAAGAAGCGCTCAAATCTGTTCCGGATTCTTACCGGGAAGGCAGTTTTGGACTTGGCGCGGGGAGGCTGCGTACGGTATTTAGGATTGTGCTGCCGTCGGCCGTACCGGGTATTTTGGCAGGGGTCATTCTGGCTATCGGGCGTATTGTCGGCGAAACAGCAGCGCTGATTTTTACGGCAGGCACGGTTCCCGAAATCCCAGAAAGCCTGTTCGATTCGGCGCGTACTCTTTCCGTACATATGTATAACCTTTCGCGTGAAGGCCTGTATGTCGATCAGGCCTATGCGACAGCGGTAGTCCTGCTGCTGGTGGTAATCATAATCAACAGCCTGTCAAACTTTGTGGCGAAAAAAATAGCGAAAGGGTAAGAATGCATATGGATAAATTTACAATTGAAAATCTGGATTTGTTTTATGGCGATTTTCAGGCGCTTAAGTCAATCCATCTTGCGCTGCCGGCCAATGAAATCACCGCTTTTATCGGACCGTCCGGCTGCGGAAAGTCTACTTTTT
>JBJEQT010000104.1:0-2592 GCA_051881895.1 Oscillospiraceae bacterium | reverse complement strand
GCTTCTCTTTCCTCTTCACTCTTACCATGGTTTCTTTTCGCACGCTCCTCATCGTTCCATGTTTTGCTTCTCTGTACATACAAGTATTCATAAAGGCATCATGCAAATTATAGCATGGATAGAGAAAAAAACAACTCTTATCGGGAAAAACGTAGGATTGACAGAAAAAAGAAAATATGGTATCCTCATTTTTGTCAAAAGGGAGTAGTTATTTTGTGCGTTCAACATACTCCGGCGTGCCGGTGGACGTACACCTTTTATTTTAAAAGGAACAAGACTTTTGGTGTGCGTTGGCATGCTGAAAGTTTTTTTTTGCGAAAAAAGGGAGGATGTTTATGGAAAACATATGGATGTACGTGCTGTTTGCGCTGGGCATTGTCTTCGTCGTAAAAGGTGGAGATATTTTTGTGGATGCGGCTGTCTGGATCGCCGACGCGCTTGGGGTGCCCAAATTTATCGTCGGCGCCACGATTGTCAGCCTGGCCACCACCCTGCCGGAACTGCTGGTTTCCGCTTTTGCCGCGGCAGAGGGCAAGGTGGATATGGCGGCAGGCAACGCCATTGGATCGGTAACCGCCAACGTGGGATTGATCATGGCCATCAGCATTTTGTTTATGCCAATGGCAATTGAACGAAAAAAATTCAATGTAAAAACCGTTTTGCTTCTTTTGGCGGTGGCGTCGATCGGCTTTTTGACCTCCAACGGTTCCTTGAGCCTCTGGGAGAGCTTTTTGCTGTTCGTGATTTTCGGTGTTTTCATTTATGAAAACATCAAAAGCGCCAAAGGGGAAGGCGAATCCGCGGAGAAAGCGGAAGTTACGACCCGCGAAAAGATCAAGAATGTCCTGTTC
Organism: Oscillospiraceae bacterium; assembly: GCA_051881895.1. Lineage (GTDB taxonomy): Bacteria > Bacillota > Clostridia > Oscillospirales > Ruminococcaceae > UBA3818. The sequence continues at coordinate 1,741 of JBJEQT010000104.1, read as the reverse complement.
CTGCTTTTGGGTACAGCGGGAATCGTGGCCGGTTCCCAGCTGATGGTGGACAATGGAAGCGCCATTGCCGCAAGTCTGGGTGTTCCGGAGAATATCATTGCCTTAACGGCGATTGCCATCGGTACCTCCTTGCCGGAACTGGTCACCACAATCAGCGCCATTGTCAAAAAGGAGCCGTCCTTGTCCATTGGCAATATCATCGGCGCCAACATTATCGATATGACAATGATTCTGCCGGTCTGCGCGTTTGTATCGGGCGGTACGCTGCCGGTTGCCGCGCAAACCTATCAACTGGATGTTCCGGTTTGTTTTGCCGTTTGTGCCGTCGCGCTGATTCCTGCGTTGATTTCCAAACGGTTCCGCCGTTGGCAGGGGGCCGTTCTGCTGGCTATTTACGGCGGATATCTGGTTTATATGATGTTTTGACCCCTTGCTTTAAAAAGCTGCGGCAAAGCGTCTGCCGGGCATGATAAACCGATGGAAAAGGCGGGCGTTTGCCCAAGACCCCCAAAAAAGTCCAACCGGCCTGCGAATGGTTCACAGGCCGGTTTTTGTATGTGGCGTTGTTGTGCCGCAGAATGGAACGCCGTGCGACAGATTCGGCATGCATCAAAGCGCAGCTTTTCGCCTCGCGCGATACCGCTTGAAATTTTTTTGAAAGAACGGGCGGTTCTATCTTGAAAAAAAGCGGGAAATCTGGTATAATTTATGGCATACAAACCAAATATCGGCAGACGAAACGGCAGGCATAAGATTTCCCCATGAAAAAACAACGCCGCGCCGCTTTTTGCGCGGAAAAAAGGGAGGAAGCATGATAAAAAACGATTTTTTAGCCTTCTGCTGTGCCTTTGCATGGCGCTGGCTCTCTGCCCGGTCACGGCCTTTGCGGAAGAACCCAATGCCGACGCCACCGAGCTGCAGAACCTGCTGAACGCCGATGGCACGGTGACGCTGGATAAGGACTATACCATTAACACGACGCTGCAAGTAAACAACACCGTCACCCTTGACCTCAACGGCCATGTGATCAGGATGTCTGACAGCGGCAGCGGCAGCGTGCTCCGGGTCGGTGGCAAAGGCAGCCTGACTTTGCAGGATGGAGACGAGAATGCATCGCACGCCGACGATTCCGATCTGCCGGCCGGCGGCGTGATCACCGGCAGCAATACGCCGGGAGATGGCGGCGTGTCTGTCGCCGGGGGCGGCAGCTTTACCATGTCCGGCGGCGCCATTTATAATTGCTCCGCAGCACAAGGCGGCGGCGTGTCTGTCATGAACGTCGGCTTCACCATGTCCGGCGGCGCCATTCGTGATTGCTCCGCAGCAATGGGCGACGGCGGCGGCGTGGCTGTCATGGACAGCAGCTTTACCATGTCCGGCGGCGTCATTGAAGGCTGCTCCGCAGCACAAGAAATGCACGGCGATGCTGTCGTCGCCGATATCTTTTCGCACATCGTTGCCAACGGCGGCGTCATCAAAGGCGAAGTCGATTTACTCGCAGATATCAAGAACACATCCGACGAAGGCGGCACCCTGTTCTACGGACCGATTGCAAGCATGGGCAACATCATTAACAATGGAAGAACCGTGACCTTTAACACCGGCGAAAGCTTTTACGCGCTTGAGGTCGTGGCAGACGGCAAGCAGGCGGTCGCGCCCGAAGCACCCACCAAGGGCGACAACACCTTCACCGGCTGGTACACCGACGAGGCGCTCACTACGCCGTACGATTTTGACAGCT
>JBJEQT010000103.1:0-11947 GCA_051881895.1 Oscillospiraceae bacterium | reverse complement strand
ATCGTCTTTGATGATATGCTTGGGGATCAGGCTGTCCACGTTTGCCTTGATTGCTTCCCGCAGCGCTTCCTCATCCTCGTTTTGCTCCAAGATTTCTTTGAGCAAAACAAAGCGGACCTTTTCGTTGATTCCATATTCCGTGCAGTCGAAATCAACAAAGTCCTTAATGTCAACCATACCGTTGGAAATAACATAAAATTCCTTATCGTCCACCGACAGCTTGACCTTGGAAACGCCGGCTCTCTCCACCTCCAGCGCCTGGTCAATGGTGAGGATATCCCCTACATTGGCCATCAGTTCGCCGGTCATGGGGTTCGCAATCGGCTCTGCGATGGTTTTGCCCGCAATGCGGAAAGCGATGCCTAATTTTTTGTTGTATTTATAACGGCCGACCCGGGACAAATCATATCTTCTGGAGTCGAAGAACAGATTTTGCAGATGGGTCACAGCGCTGTCCACCGTAGGCGGCTCGCCGGGACGCAGCTTGCGGTAAACTTCCAGCAGGCCTTCCTCACCGTTTTTGGTGTTGTCTTTATCCTGAATGGTTTTGACCAGGCGCTCATCTTCGCCGAAGATCTCGTAAATTTCCTGATCGGTGCCGTATTTGTCCGTCAATCCGTCGCCGGTCACTGTCGCTTTGTCGTCCTGCATTTTCAGCAGCGCACGGATAAAGGTCGTAACCGGGATTTTGCGGTTTTTATCAATCCGGACATAGAAAATATCGTTGGCGTCGGTCTCATATTCAAGCCATGCGCCCCGATTCGGGATCACGGTGGAGGTAAACAGTTTTTTACCGGTTTTGTCGTAGCTCATGCCGTAATAAACGCCGGGAGAGCGAACCAGCTGGGAAACAATAACACGTTCCGCGCCGTTGATCACAAAAGTACCGCTTTCGGTCATCAGCGGGAAATCGCCCATGAAGATATCCTGCTCTTTCACTTCGCCGGTCTCTTTGTTCAAAAGGCTGGCACGGACGCGCAAAGGTGCGGCATAGGTAACGTCCCGCTCTTTACACTCTTCCACCGTGTATTTGGGCGTTTCGTCCAGATGGTAATCGATGAAATCCAGCACTAAATTACCGGTGTAGTCGGTAATGGCGGATACATCCTGGAACACCTCTTTGAGGCCTTGATCCAAAAACCACTGGTACGAGTTTTTCTGCACTTCAATCAGGTTCGGCATCTCCAAAACCTCATTGATGCGGTTGAAGCTCATACGGACATTTTTACCCAGATGTACAGGCTTGACTTTCACCATAGGCTTACTTCACTCCATTCATCTATTGCCAATGCGATTTACGCAAACGCCGCGGGTGCCCCTGTCGGAACGCCCTGCAGTTTTTGCAAAATCCTATTGCTTTTTCCCATATTCTCTGCTATAATAGCTATATCGAATGGCATAACTATCCATTGTGATACATTTATTAATTATATGATACTTTAAAAAGCTTGTCAATAGTTTTCGCGGAACCGTCCGGAGTTTTTTCGGATGGTTTTTTCTTTTTCCGCACAAAAAACACGGTTTCTCTATTGTTGGCAGAAACTTTCCTTCTCAAACAAAATAAGGAAAAGGCATGTCCGGCTGATGCGGACATGCCTTTTTTAAAAAAAGCAAATCAGTTTACCTGTCGCCCACTGAGTCAGGCTTTTCTACTGCAAAAACGCTTTGAAAGCCCGATAGGTCATGTAAGTGTCGATCTTGGAAACCAATTCAAACGGCGAGTGCATGGACAAAACCGGTACGCCGATATCTACGACATCTGCGTTGTGTTTGGAAATCTCCACCGCAACGGTTCCGCCGCCGCCCTGGTCTACCTTGCCGATTTCACCCGTCTGCCAAAGCACGCCTTCCCGGTCAAACAAATCCCGGACAAACCCCATAAATTCAGCGGTTGCTTCGTTACAGCCGGATTTTCCTCTGGCGCCGGTATATTTCGTCAGCACCGTTCCGTAGTTGGCATATGCGATGTTTCGCCGCTCCGCCACGTCGGGGAACGACGGGTCGAACGCGCAGTTCACATCGGCAGACAGACATTTGGTATGGGACAGCACCGTCCGGCCCTCAATTCCATAGGGTTTTGCCAGGTCGCTGATAAAATAAACAAAATAGTCAGAGCCCATACCGGTGGCGCCGGGAGAACCGACTTCTTCCTTGTCCGCCATCACTGTTACATGGGTATATTCCGGAGTCGGCGCCTCGATCGCCGCCATCAAAGAGGTATAGGCACAAACCTTGTCGTCCTGTCCGTAAGCGCCTACCATGCTCCGGTCAAACCCAACATCTTGAGGCGCGAACGCCGGTACCGCCTGCAGATCGGCCGATTGGAAATCGCTTTCTACGATGCCGTATTTGTCAAACAGGATCTTCGCAATGGCCAATTTGACCTTCTGGCTGGCTTTATCATCCCGAAACGGCCGGGAACCAATGACAATATTCAGCTCCTCGCCCCGAACGCCATCGCCCAGTTTCCTGGCGTCCTGGTCCTTACTCAGATGGGGCAGCAGGTCGGTGATAGAAAACACCGGGTCTCCAGGCTCTTCTCCGACAGAAACCGTAACCGCCTCACCGCCTTTTTTCACGATTACGCCATGCAGTGACAGCGGGATTGCCGTCCACTGGTACTTGCGGATGCCGCCGTAATAATGCGTTTTGAAATAACCGATCTGCGCGTCTTCATACAACGGATTCGGCTTTAAATCCACCCGGGGAGAATCGATATGGGAAGCGACCAGCCGGATGCCCTCTTTCATAGAACGAGTCCCGATGGTGGCAAAACACAAGGCCTTGCCGCGGTTGCTGTAGTACACCTTATCGCCCGGCAGGTATTTTTTGTCCGGATCAAATTCTGTATAGCCGTGTGCTTTTAGGATTTGGATCGTCTGCGCCACCGCTTCCCGTTCGGTCTTGGCATGCTTTAAAAAAGCTTTATACCCTTCGCAAAAAGCATCCGCTTTGGCAATCTCCTCTTCCGAAAGGATTTCCGCTCCGTTTTTCGGCATCATCAGAAGTTGTTCCTCCAAAATCTGGCCCTGGGTTTTGGTTTCGTTTGACATATTGCATCCTCCTCACGATTGGTTTTATTTTGATTTTCATGAAATTTATAACTTTATTTCTGACCGATCCGCCGTCAAGCGGAAAAATCATATAGTTTCTCATATATTTGCTTGGTGTCCAGCACCTTTTTGACATATTTTTCGGTATCCTCAAAAGGAATGTTCACGATGTTTTTTCCATCCGGCGCATACTGCTCATTCTGGAGCCATTTTTTCGCGTTTCCCCAGCCGGCATGATAGGCGCATAAAGCGTTTTCCTCGCTTGTGAATTCATCCAGAAGCGTCCGCAGCAGGAATGTTCCGTACCGGATATTGGTCTGTTCGTCAAAAAGATCGTCATAGCTCACGCCGCTTTGATCCTCCATGCGGAATTGGATCCACTGAAACGTCTCTTCGGTGATCTGCATCAGTCCCCGGGCGCCGACACTAGACTGTGCGTCAGGCCGGAAACTGCTCTCCGTTCGGATAACGGCAAAGACGAAAGACGGCTCCAGGCCCTGCTCTTCGCAGGCGGATAAAACCATCTGCTCATACCCCAGCGGATATGCTTTTTGATAAAAGCACCGCATTGCTTTTGACACACCCAAAATACCGCCAATCAGCAGCAGGACCGTCAGCAGCAGCGCGCCGCCTTTTCGGATGACCATCATTCACCTGCTTTCTTTTGCAAAATCTGTGCCAGCTGTCTCGTCTTCTCCTCCAATTCCTTCACCGAACCATCGTTGACCAGAACATAGTCGGAACGTCCGATGTAAAAAGCGTCGGGCTGCTGTGCACCCATCCGTTTTCGGGCCTCTTCGCAGGACATACCGTCTCTTTCCAAAATACGGCCGTAACGCAGGTCCTCCGGCGCGATGACGCTGACGACCATACTGCACAAACGATCGGCGCCGCTTTCGAACAAAGTCGGCGCGTCGATTACCGCCAGCGTTTCCCCGGCGGATTGCAGCTGTTCCAGCCGGCGCTCCAACAATTCCAAAATCGCCCTATGGGTAATCCGATTTAAAACCGCCAGTTTTTCCGGATCCGGAAACGCAATCGACGCGGTTTTCGCCCTGTCCAGGCTGCCATCCGGCTTCAGGATTTCCCGTCCAAACGCGTGTACCAGCTGCGCCAGGCACTCGCTGCCCGGCTCGACAACTTTTCTGGCCAACCGATCGCAGTCAATCACGGAGATTCCGCAATCCGCCAAAATCCCGCTGACGGTGCTTTTCCCCGCGCCGGTCTGCCCGGTCAGACCTACCACCAAGCATCCCATCTTGAAAACTCCTTTACAGTTTCACGATATCAAACGCAGCTGCCCGCAAAAGCCGGTTATAGACCGCCAGGCCAACCCCTTCCTGCGATGGGCAGTGGGCAAACACCAGCTTCGCTTCCCTGGCGTCCAGCTGCCGCAGCGCATCGAACAAAGAATGCGCCTGCTCTTCCGGATGGTCCGCACCGCCATAGCAAACGGCCGGCACTTCCAGCGCGGGAACATCCTCTGAAAAACACAATGCGAACACGCCATCCTCTTTTCGCTTATTGACATATCCGGCAAACGCATCCTTGCTTGCGTCTACCAAAATCACCCTGGCTTTGGGCGCATAATGCTTATACTTCATCCCTGGAGAAGCGGCCTTCTGCCCCTCTTTCATCGGATGGGTTACTGCTGGGTCCACGCATACCTCTCCCAGCACCTTTCGAAGCTGCTCTACTGTGACCCCGCCAGGGCGCAGTACAGTGGGTACCTTGCCCGCCAGAGAAATCACGGTGGATTCCAATCCCACACCGCAGCTGCCGCCGTCCACGATGGCATCCACCCGGCCCATCAGATCATCGATACAGTGCTGAGCCGTCGTGGGGCTGGGGCTGCCGGACAGATTGGCGGAGGGAGCCGCAATCGGTTTTCCGCTTCGCCGGATCAATTCGCGGGCGATGAGATGATTGGGAAAACGGATAGCCACTGTATCCAACCCGCCGGACACTGCATCCGGTACCTGCGGGGTTTTGGGCAGCACCATGGTCAGCGGGCCGGGCCAGAATTCCAGCGCCAGCTTGATCGCCGCTTCCGGGATTTCCCGAGCCAATTGGGGCAGCATCTCAGTATCGCAGATATGCAAAATCAGCGGATTATCGCTGGGGCGCCCTTTGGCTTTGTAAATGGCATGCACCGCGTCTTCATTCAGCCCGTCAGCACCCAATCCGTAAACCGTTTCCGTTGGAAAAGCCACCAGCCCACCCCGTGCCAGAATATCCGCCGCCTGCTGAAGCGCATCCGGATTTTCAAAAATCGAAGTGACTTTAAAAATTTGGGTCTCCATTTTTATTCCTCTCCCTGGCTTTTGAGCTTTTCCGCCTGGTCGTAAGCGCGCAGCGCGTCTACCACCTCGTCCAGGTCGCCGTTAAGGATGGCTTCCAGCCGGTACAAAGTCAGCCCGATACGATGGTCCGTCAGCCGGCCCTGCGGATAGTTATAGGTTCTGATTCTCTCCGAGCGGTCTCCGGTTCCGACCTGAAGTTTTCGCTCCGACGCGATTTTGGCATTCTGCTCCTCAAGCATCCGCTCATACAGCCGGGAACGCAGAATCTTCATGGCTTTTTCCTTGTTTTTATGCTGGCTGCGTTCGTCCTGGCATTCCACCACTGTCCCGGTGGGCAAATGGGTAATGCGGATAGCCGATTCTGTCTTGTTGACGTGCTGGCCGCCAGCGCCGCTGGAGCGGTAAGTATCGATCTGCAGATCGCCCGGCGCGATTTCCAGTTCCACTTCTTCCGCTTCCGGCAGTACCGCTACCGTGACGGTGGAAGTGTGGATGCGGCCCTGGGTTTCGGTCTCCGGCACCCGCTGTACCCGATGTACGCCGCTTTCAAATTTCAGTTTGGAATAAGCGCCTTCTCCTTCAATGGAAAAGCTGACTTCCTTAAATCCGCCCAATTCGGTTTCGTTTGCACTTAAAATCTCGGTTTTCCACCGCTTGCTTTCCGCATACATCGAATACATGCGGAACAGCGAATTGGCAAACAAAGCTGCTTCATCGCCGCCTGCGCCGCCGCGGATCTCAATGATAACGTTTTTGTCATCGTTGGGGTCCTTGGGCAGAAGCAGAATTTTCAGTTCCTCTCCCAGCCGTTCCATTTCCTCCCGGCTGGTGTTCAGCTGTTCTTCCACGATCTCTTTAAAATCCTTATCCAATCCGCCTTCTTCCAGCAGCTCTTTCGCTTCCTCCAAAGCAGCTTCCGCCTTTTCGTATTCCCGGTACTTTTCCACGATGGGCGTTAAGTTTTTGTGTTCTTTCATCAGGGTCTTATATTGGTTATTATCGCTGACTACCGCCGGGTCCATCAATTTTTCGTTGATCTGCTCGTAGCGCGCGGCAACATCCTTTAACTTTTCAAACATAAAAATTCTCCGTTCTTTCAGATAATCTTTTTTTCATCCATAAAATCCGCTTTCCATCCCCAGCTAAGTATGTTCCTCCTCGCGGGAAATCTTGCGGATATTTTTTTCCGCTTTGCTGCGCGGCAGCATCACTTCATGGCCGCATCCCATGCATCGGATTTTAAAATCCATACCGACCCGCAGGACCAGGAACCGGTTTTCCCCGCAGGGATGCTTTTTTTTCATTGTCAGCACATCGCCTACCTGGACATCCAACGCGCGCACCTCACTTTTTTCATACGTGTAAAACAGTATACCAGATTTTATGTAAGAATGCCAATTCTTTTCTCCGATTATTTTGCCCGCGCTGCAAAAAATAATAAGGATTTTTCTGCGGGGGAAATGCGCCGTCCGCCTTTTGTCCGGACGAACAGGCAAGCAGATTTTCAGCCGTTTTCCGGGGTGGGAGGTTTTGGTCTTCCATCCTGTAAAACCGTCATATCCTTTCGGCCCGTTTCATATATATTTTCCAGAGAAGTCCCCCTGTGGACTGAAAATGCACGGCGGATGTTTTGCACGAGCCGGGCAGAATGGAGGAAAAAATGGAACGATATCTGCCGGAAGGCTGTTTATGGAATACTGCCGGAAACACCGCTTCTTTAAAAAGCGTCGCTTCTTTACAGGAAAGCTGGCGGGAAGGAAAAATCCTGGAGGGCCGGGTCATCTTATGCGATTCTGAACACAACCTGATTGTTGATCTGATCAGCATGAGAGGGGTCATCCCCAAGCCGGAAGGCGCCATCGGCATCCAGGACGGTTCCACAAAGGATATCGCCCTGATTTCCAGGGTGAACAAAGTCGTTTGTTTTCGCATCCAGCGCTTTGACCGGGGCCCAGACGGAGAACCGGTGGCGATTCTTTCCCGGCGCCAGGTGCAGGAAGAGTGTATGGACCGGTATGTCAAAAAGCTGCACCCCGGCGATATTATCCCTGTCCGCGTCACCCATCTGGAACCTTTCGGCGCTTTCGTGGATATTGGCTGTGGCATTCCGTCCCTCATCCCAATCGATGCCATCTCCGTGTCCCGCATTTCCCATCCGCGGGATCGTTTTTATCCCGGTCAGAAAATCCGGGCGATTGTGCGTCAGATTGAGCCGGGTGGACGGGTCGCTTTGAGCCATAAGGAACTTTTAGGCAGTTGGGAAGAAAACGCGGCTTTGTTTTCTCCCGGCGAAACAGTGGCGGGCGTCATCCGTTCTGCGGAAAGCTACGGTGTCTTTATTGAGTTAACCCCTAATCTGGCAGGACTGGCCGAACCGAGGGATGATGTGCTTCCTGGCCAGCACGCCAGCGTTTTCATCAAAAGTCTGATTCCGGAAAAAATGAAAGTAAAATTGATTCTGGTAGACGCTTTTGACGCATCCTACCCCATCCAGCCGTTCCGTTATTTTGTGCAGGGAGACCATCTTTCTCACTGGCGTTATTCCCCGCCTGCCTGCAGCAAACAAATTGAAACGGTATTTGACGATCGGCAGGACGGAGAAACCGATACATAATTTTCCACGGTATCCGCCTGTTTTTTATCAAACAGCCGCAGATGCGAGCCTACAATCAGTGCGGATAGGTACTGTCATGATCTTATTCGCCAAAATTCTTCCTTTCTTGTTGACATTTTATTAAATATTGATAGAATTGAAATGTTATTCTATTTGAATTGAAAGGAAGAAGTTTTCAATGGCAGAATCCAAGAAAAACGTAATCCGGAAAGGAGATCTGACCGAAGGCAGCATCGTATCCAAGCTGGTTCTGTTTGCCCTTCCGCTCATCGCAGGCAATATTGTAAACCAGCTTTACAACGTGGCCGATTCATTGGTTGTAGGAAACTTTGTGGGATCTGACGCGCTGGCCGCTGTCGGTGTCAGCTTTTCGGTCATGATGTCTTTTAACGCCCTGTTTTTCGGCCTGTCCATGGGCGCTGGTATTTTGATCGCGCAATGTTTCGGCGCCAAGCGCCAAAAACAGCTGCAGGATGCGGTCAATACCGCCTTTACGCTCACTTTGATTTTGGGAGCTGCAATCACCGTATTGGGCGTTTTGCTCAGCCGCGGCATTCTCACTTTAATGCAGACTCCGGAAAACATCATGGAAGACTCCGCCACGTATTTGTCCATCATCTTTTTTGCCACGATTGGAAACCTGGTCTACAACATGGGCAGCGGTATTCTCCGCGGTATGGGTGATTCCCGCTGGCCGCTTCTCTTTTTGATTTTCTGCTCGGTAATGAATGTAGCGCTGGACCTGGTTTTTGTAATCTTTTTGCGCATGGGCGTTGCTGGCGTTGCCTGGGCCACGCTGCTTTCCCAGTGTTCTTCCGCTGTTCTTGTGCTGCTGCGCATCCATTTCGGCGGCTATGCGGCCCGCATCCAATTCCGTCATTTGGGCATTAAAAAAGAAAGCTTGATGCATATCCTCCGTCTGGGCCTGCCTTCCGGCATCCAGGAAATGACCTTTTCCGCCGGCATGATGATTATCCAATCCTTTGCGAACGGATTTGGTTCCAACTTTATCGCCGCCAACAGCATTATTATGAAAGTCGACGGATTTGCCGTTATGCCCATGATGGGCCTCGGCAGCGCCATCGCAACTTTTGTTGGGCAAAACATGGGCGCCGGAAAACTGGATCGGACCAAAAAAGGGATTCGGGCGGCAACCGGAATCGTTACCGGCATTGGGCTTGTAATGGGCGTTCTCTTCTTATTGTTCGGCCATTATTTAATCCGCGCTTTTACCGACAATCAGCCTGTCATTGAAATGGCAATGAACGGACTTCGCTTTTTGGCATTCATCTATACCATTATGGGAATCGGGTCGGTGGTCAGCGGCGCCATGCGCGGCGCCGGTGCTTCTATCGCGCCTATGATCACCTCCCTGTGCGGACTTGTGGTTCGTATTCCTGTCGCCTATTTCTGCGCGGTGCTCCCGCATAATTACATGGGGCTTTTTGTCGCCATGGCAAGCGCGATGGTCGTCAACTGCGTTTTGATCAGTATTTACTATTTCAAAGGGAACTGGCGTTCGAAAACGGCTGTCCATGCGGAAGCGAAAGTACAGACCGAATAAGACAACACGCTTCTTACCATTGTGCATTTCTTTCCCTGCATCAGAATCCAGAAAAGGCCCTCCCGTCGGGAGGGCCTTTTCTTTTTTCTTCAAACGATGCCGGACATGACTTGGCGCAGCAATCATACACGATATTTTACAAAGCTGTTTGGGAATTCGTGTACTGCTTACCCAAACACACTCTTTTCATTCCTGCTGCGAAAAAATATGCAAAAACGCCTGCATCAAAGGAGAACAGTACCCGCCTTTTTTGCGGATTGCCGCCATCCGGGTATAAATTCCCTTTTCCCGAAGCCGTTTGTAGGACATCCCCTTCCGCGTAATCGCCGTGCAGATGGAGCGCGGAACAATGGCCACACCCAGCCCTGCCGCCGCCCACATTAAAGAGGTGCGTGCGTCATCGTTCAAGCAGAAAATATTAGGGGTAATTCCCTCTTCTTCAAAAGTCGCCCGAATCAGGGTTTCCCATCTGCGATAGCAAATTAAAGGCGCACCCTCCAGGTCCGCCAGTGTTGCGGAATCCCAAGGAATTTTGGAAAAATAGCTTTCGTCTCCTACCGCCATCATCGGCTCTTCTTCCAAAAATACGCAGGAAAACTCTTCCGAGCGAAAAGGTGCCCTCACAATTGCCAGATCGATCACGCCGTTGCGAATCTGTTCGGCCAGTTCCAGCGTGTTTCCTTCGCAGATTTCAAAACGCACATGCGGGAATTGGTCCCGAAACGCAGACATTTTGTTTTTCAATAGGCCAATCCCGCAGGAGGATACGGTTCCCAGGCGCAGAACGCCGGAAATTCCCGCTCGAAAATCGGTCAGTTCCTTCAGGGTGGTGTCGGTCAGATCCACGATAGAAACAGCCCGCCGATACAGGATTTTTCCCGCATCGGTCAAACGCACCTGACGGGCGCCCCGCTCCATTAAAACAACGCCCAGTTCTTCTTCCAGCAATTTCATCTGGGCGCTCAGCGGCGGCTGGGAAATGCCCAGCTTTTTTGCCGCGGCGGTGATGGTGCCGTTTTCTACAATGGAGATGAAATACTGCAGCTGTTTGATATTCATATCTTATGCTCCCGCAAAGCCAAACAGGATGCCCACAACAGCGGACGCGCCGATAAATACCGCCGGATGCAGCTTTTTAAACACCCGTGTCAGCACGAAAATCGCCACCGCAAGCAGCAGTCCCTTCCAGTTCAGCAAATCCCATACAGAGCCGGTGGCACGAAACAAATCCAATTGCACCAGGGAAATCATCACAACCGAAAAACCTGCTGCTGTGATCAGTCCGGTCGAGGCCGGGCGAAGACCGTAAAACGCCCCTTTGACGTACTTGTTATCCCGAAACGCCTTTAAAAAACTGGCGATGATCAGAATGATGATAATAGAGGGGGTAATCAGGCCGACGGTTGCAATAACGGCGCCCAAAACCCCTCCCGTGGTAAATCCTACATAGGTTGCCATGTTGACCCCGATTGGGCCGGGCGTAGATTCGGAAATCGCTACCATGTCCGCCAATTGGCTGTGGGTAAACCATCCGGTGCTGTCAGAAATATGATACAGAAAAGGAAGCGTTGCCAGCCCACCGCCGATTGAAAAAAGCCCCGCCTTGCAAAACTCATAAAACAAACGCAAATAGATCATTTCGCGGCAACCCCCTTCCAATTCTGCAGAAGAATACCGGCAATACCGGCCAACAATACGAAAACGATCGGGGAAAGGCTGGTCAAAATCGAACCCACTGCCACCGCCGCATAGATAACCAGCGTCGCTTTGTCAATTACAGAACTTTTCAGCAGCTTGATCACCGCATTGAGAATCAGCACGCAAACGCAGACCCGAATTCCCGCGAATGCATTCTGCACGATTGCCAGATCCGCAAAGTTCTGGATAAAAGCGGCAATGATCGTGATGATCACCAGCGACGGGAATACGACCCCCAGCGTTGCCACAATACCGCCTATGATTCCTTTTGTCTTCTGCCCCACAAATGTCGCCGTATTGACAGCGATAATGCCAGGCGTACACTGCCCGATCGCGTAATAGTCCATCAGCTCTTCGTCGCTGACCCATTGGCGTTTTTCCACCACTTCCCGCTGCAAAATCGGCAGCATGGCATACCCACCGCCAAAAGTCAGGCCGCCAATTCGCGCAAAAGTCCAGAATAAATCCAGTAGTTCTTTCATCGCAAAGCCCTTCCAATCATATTTTTTAAATATGTAATCTATACAAATTATAACTAATTCATATAGAATCCATCGCTATCATATAAGGATATCTCCTAAAAGTCAACCCTTTTTCCAAACGTTTCTGATATTTTCCCCATCCATTTCCTTTCGTTTTTCGGATATGCCCTTTGCCAACATGGCAAAGCGGAACTTTTCTCCGTCCGAAAAAGAAAAAGGCGCCCGCTATCTGG
>JBJEQT010000102.1:0-12148 GCA_051881895.1 Oscillospiraceae bacterium | reverse complement strand
TCCGTGCGGTGCGAATCCATTCACAGATAAAACTTAAACTGCTTTTTCCACAGTCAGCGTCACGCCGTGAATCTCCTTGACCTGCACACGGGTACCTGCCTCCAAAACAGAATCATCAGAGGCTCTCGCTTTCCAGGACAAGCCATCCACCATAACACGCCCGCTTTCCAGCGTATTATCGATGGTCTCTGTTACCAAGCCGATCTCTCCAATCGTGCGATCCGCGTTGGTGTTTACCTTTTTCACCGCTAAAACCTTTTTGACAAAAGGCCGAGTAAAAATCAGACAGACAACGGATACCACCAAAAATACAATAACCTGCACCATCAGCGGCATTCCCAGCATTGCGGGAATCAACGCGGCCAACGACCCCGCTGCCAACCAAATCGAAACCAGCTGTACCGTAGATGCCTCCGCTATCACGAAAAGGATCATCAACGCCAGCCACAATACCGGATAAAACCATCCCATCAACAGTCCCCCTTTCCGCTATGTTCTTTTATGTCCATGCGCTTTCGCGGTGCGGTCCGCTACAGTGCAAAGCCACCGTCAGCACAAATCACCTGCCCGGTGATAAAGTCCGCTTTTTCCGAAGCCAAAAACAGTGCCAACTGCGCGATATCATCACCCGTTCCCAGGCGCCCCATCGGTGTCTGAAAAGCCAATTCTTTTAAATCCTCCTCGGAAAAGCAAGCTAGCATCGGCGTTTGAATGACGCCCGGCGCAATGCAGTTGACCGTAATTCCCGAAGGGCCAACCTCTTTGGCAAGCGCCTTAGTCATCCCTGCCACCGCCGCTTTGGAAGCGGAATAATGCACTTCGCAAGAAGCGCCGCAAACGCCCCATATCGACGAAATATTGATAATCCGCCCGGATTTTTGGGAAATCATGGCAGGCAGAAACGCCCGTATCAGATAGAATACGCCGTCCAGATTCACGCCCATCATGTGCCGCCAATCGTCATCCGTAATATCCTGAAACAGCTTCTGCTGCGCTACACCGGCGTTGTTGACAAGCACATCGACCCGTCCGCACCTTTGCTGAACCTCCTGGGCAAAGGCCTGTGCTTCTTGCGAAGAAGACAAATCCGCCTTCAGCGCCTCTACCGCAAAGCCCTGCTCCCGCAGCTGCTCGGAGAGCTTCTGCGCTTCGTCCAAATGATGAAAGCTGCCGCAGAACACCTGATACCCCGCCGCCGCAAACGCGCGGACCATCGCTTGCCCAATCCCGCCGGACGCACCGGTGATCACTGCTGTCTGCTTCAAAGCGCCGTCCCCCTTTGCCAAATCATAAAAGCACCATGGTAATACCGTGGTTTGCCCTGGAATAATCGATATCCCTGGACAAAGAAGGGCAGGCGGCGATAATTGCCCTCGCCCCGCTGTCAAACGGGGAAAAATCTTCTCCCCGCACAAATTCCTTGATTTGTCCCGACCGTTTTTTCTGGGCGAGCTGGGCCAGCACATCGGCCCGGATCGCGCCGCCTTTTCCGGTGGAACCGTACCCGTGGATCAGCTTAAGCGCTTTGACCCGGTTGGCCTTCGCGCTGCGCAGTGCCATATTCAAGTGGGTACGCGCCATTTCTACCGTTGGCATGCCAGCTTCCAGATTCACTACTTGGCACTCCATTGGCAGTTTCCTTCCTTTCTCACCGAAGCGTCGTCGTTGTTTTTGCGGGTGTAATTATCAATCATATCCTGCAGCGTACGGTTATTGATCACCTGATCCACCGCGTCTTTGATATCGCGCCACAATTCATAGGTAGCGCATTCCCCTGCGTTTTGGCAAGGCGTAGGCTCTTCCCCCAGTTCCCGAACGCACTCTACCGGTGACAGCGACCCTTCCATCGCCCGCAGAATTTCGCCAACCGAAATTTCCTCTGCAGGCCGGGCCAGCTGATATCCGCCGCCCGCGCCGCGAATGCTTTTCAAAAGGCCCGCTTTGTTGGCCTGGGTAATGATCTGCTCCAAATATTTATCGCTCAGCGACTGTCTGCAGGCGATATCCCGCACCGAAACAGGGCCTTCCTGTTGATTCATGGCGATATCGATCATCATCCGCAGCCCATATCTTCCCTTGGTCGATATTTTCATCGGTTTCACAGCCCCCTGCATTTATTCTCTATAGAGGTTAGTATATCATAAAATCGGTATTTCTTCAATATTCGCTTGCCCTTACAAAAGAAAAAGGCGCAAGATCCGCCGGGACCTTCCGCCTTTTGTCTTTTACTGCTGCAGTTCCTTTGCCGCCTGCTGCAGCGCTTGTATTTTATCGGTTTTTTCCCAGGCAACATCCAGATCCTCACGACCCATGTGCCCATAGGCCGCCAGCTGCCGGTAGATGGGGCGTCTTAAATCCAGCGCTTTGATGATCGCCGCCGGACGTAAATCGAAAACACGCTCTACCGCTTTGGCCAGGACCTCGTCAGATACGGTACCGGTGCCGAAGCTGTCCACCATAATCGATACCGGGTGCGCCACACCAATGGCATACGCCAGCTGGATCTCGCATTTTTTTGCCAATCCGGCTGCGACGATATTTTTCGCTACCCAGCGGGCCGCATAAGCCGCCGACCGGTCCACTTTGGTCGGATCCTTGCCGGAAAAAGCGCCGCCGCCGTGCTTTCCGTAGCCGCCGTAAGTATCCACAATGATCTTGCGGCCGGTCAGGCCGCTGTCGCCCTGCGGGCCGCCGACAACAAAACGGCCGGTTGGATTGATGAAATATTTGGTATTTTCGTCCAGCAAATGTTCCGGAACAATGGGTCGAATCACTTCTCGGATAATATCTTCCCGCAGCTTTTCCATGGAAATTTCCGGATCATGCTGGCTGGAGACTACCACCGTGTCTACCCGAACCGGCACATCATCTTCAAATTCCACCGTCACCTGCGTTTTCCCGTCCGGGCGCAGATAGGGCAAGGTGCCGTCCTTGCGCTTGGCAGTCAGCTGGCGGGCCAGTTTATGGGCCAGGGAGATGGTGATCGGCATCAGCTCCGGCGTTTCATCACAGGCATAGCCAAACATCATTCCCTGATCTCCCGCACCGGTACTGAAGGCGTCATCCTCCGCGCCTTGTTTTGCCTCCAGCGCTTTGTCCACACCTAAAGCGATATCGGGCGACTGCTCGTCAATGGAGGTGATGACCGAGCAGGTGTCGGCATCGAAACCGTATTTTGCGCGGGTGTATCCGATTTCCCGTACCACGCTGCGGGCGATTTTCGGGATATCCACATAGCAGGAAGTCGTAATTTCTCCCATGGCCATTACCATACCGGTGGTCACAGTACACTCGCAAGCGACCCGCCCCATGGGATCCTGTTTCATGATTTCATCCAAAACCGCGTCAGAAATCTGGTCGCAAATCTTATCGGGATGCCCTTCGGTTACCGATTCAGATGTAAAGAAATGTCTTGCCATTGAAAAAGGCTCCTTTCATTTTGTCCCCTTGTCCGTTTCCGGTCCATCTCATAAAAAAATGCCCGGAAAATCCGAGCATTTACAGAAATCCTCATCTCTCGGAATTTTTCCGCAGGATTTAGCACCTTCTACTCAAAAAGAGTCCGGTTGCCGGGCTTCACAGGGCCTGTTCCCTCCGCCGCTCTGGATAAGGTGGAATATATTATTTTGTAAGGGGTATTATAGCGAACCAGGGCGAAAAAGTCAAGCTTTTGTTGTTTTGGAAACATTGGCAAAACAAGAAGATTTCGACCAGTTGTTTTTCATGTGCCAAACAGCCTTTTATTCCTTGGCCGCAGCCGGTTTCTTCTCTTCCGGCGCCATCAAGGAATCTTTCATCAAATGGCTCAGCTTTTTGTAAACCAGAAATGTCACTGCCGAGATAACCAGACCTTTGATCAGGTTGAAAGGCATCGCGCCGAAAAGGATATAAGCGTCGATGCTGTCGATCATCGGGTTAACCGCGTTGCAGGCGGAAACGATCGCGTCAATGGGCATGAGCTTGGAGTAAAACGGGATAATCAAAAACCGGTTGGTCAAAGCGCCGACAATGGTAATCGCCGCTGTACCGGTCAGGCAAGCAGCCAGCGCGCCCTTTTTGCTTTTATGATACCGATACAGAAATCCGGCGCTGAGCGAAAAAGCGGTGTAAATCAAAAAGTCGGACAATTCGCCAACGCCTCCGGTCTGGCTGGAGAGCAAATGAATCAGATCTTTCACCAGCGAGATAAAGATACCCGCTGCCGGGCCAAACATAAAAGTACCGATCAAGGTGGGCACACCGCTGATATCCAATTTCAAAAACGGCGGCATGAATAAAAAGGTCAGCGGCAGTTCCAGATACATCAGCGCCGTAGCGACCGCAGCCAGCAGGCCAATGTAGACCAGTTTTCTTGTGTTCATTCTTTTTTTCATCGAGATAAGCTCCTTTCATTTTGTCTGTTTTGGCAAACAAAAACGCCCTCAACAAAAGCTGAGGGCGCAGAAGGTGCAAATATCAAATTTGCGCCGTTTCTTTCATCCGGACTATACCGTCGGTTCCGGAATCGCACCGGATCAGCTGCTTTTCGCAGGTCGCGGACTTGTGGCTGAACGCCCATCACCGCCGGTGGGGAATCGCACCCCGCCCCGAAACAGACTTTATATTTCGTTGGTTATCATACACGCAATCCCGGTATTTGTCAATCCTCTGCAGGAAAAATTTTTCCATGCGAAAAAAAGGGGCAATCCAATGCGGGTTTTGGCCAAAGCCGTCAAATCATCCCCTTGCAGGGCTTACAGGCTGAGAAGAACCACTCGATGGGCAGCGGCTCTTTTTTGAAATATCCCAGCTGGTCCAGCGATTCCCGCATCGGCCCGGATATGGCGGAGAAATCCGCTTCCGCCGCGCCGGACAAAGAGCCGTGGTTCAAAGCCGCCCGTACCAATCCGTCCAGCAAAAAACGGTCTTCACACCGGATCGCCAGCATTTGTACGACCGGTCCTATGCGAAACAGGCAGTATCCCAGCAAGGTCTCTCCCTGCGCAATTCCAAAAGCCCCGCAGCCTTCCGAAAACGGGATTTCTTCCTTTTCAAACAGTTGCAAAATCAAACCCGGATTCTGAACCGGTTTCATCTCCAGCATATTATTCCCGTCCCTTTCCGCTCGGCGCCCGGTCGTTTTTCAGCGCCGACTGCAGTGCGGACAGTTCCGGCTGCGTCAGCATCCGCCATTTGCCCGGAGGAAGCATACCCAAACGCACCGGACCGATCGAAATCCGTTTCAGCCGCGCCACCTCCAGGCCCACGGCCTCACACATGCGGCGGATCTGGCGGTTTCGCCCTTCGGTGATGACGATTTGGATCACAACACGGCCCGGCTCTTTTGACAATACCGTCACCTGCGCCAGAGCGGTACGCTGCCCGTCCAGCTCTACTCCTTCCGCCAGCCGCATGGCCTGCTCGTCGTTGATGTCCGGCCGCACCGTCACCCGGTAGCATTTGGGGACATGATAGCGCGGATGCATGATCTGATTGGCAAAATCACCGTCGTTGGTCATGAGCAAAAGCCCTTCGGAATTACGGTCCAGCCTCCCAATGGGATAAACCCGGGCAGGCGCATCCTGCACCAGCTGCGCCACACAGCGGCGGTCCATCTCATCGTTCATCGTCGTCACATATCCCCGCGGCTTATGCAGCGCCAGATAGATCTTTTTTTGATGCTGGCGGGTCTCCACCCGCACCCCTTCCACCGCAACGATATCCCGCGCGGGATTGATTTTCTGCCCGATCGACGCTTTGCGCCCGTTAACGGTCACTTTGCCGCTTTCAATGTATTCCTCTGCTTTCCGCCGGGACATGACCCCGGATTCGGAAAGCACTTTTTGAATTCTTACCGGTTCTTCTTTTTTCTGCATATTCTGCTCCATTCCGCCTCACGGCGTTCTTTTTTGGGACGGCTTTTACCGGTCAAACCAGCCCTTGACCCAATCCCAAAATCCTTTTTCCTCTATCTCCTGCGCCTCTACCGGATGCTGCGGGTATAAATCCCAGCTTCCCAAATCCTGTTCCCCCAGGTAAAAAGACACCTCGCCCACCTTTTGTTCCGACAAAAGCGGGGCGTAATAAAACGGCTCAACATAAACTTTCGCGGTGATCTGCCTTTCTTCCCCCGCCAAAACCACCGTCTTGGTATCTCCGGACGGCAACGCCTGGACCGAGGAAGAGACGCCTCCTACGACAGGCAGCGAAATTTCCGGGAGATACGCCGCCAAATCCACCTGCTGCACGCAGGAAAAGCCATAGTCAAACAGTTTTTTGTGCACGTTCCAATCATCTGCAGCCGAAAGCGTTACACAAATCAGCGTAATGCTGCCGCGCCGCGCCGCCGACACCAGGCATCTGCCCGCTTTTTTGGTAAATCCGGTTTTCACGCCAATGCAGCCTTCATACTCTTCCAGCAGCCTGTTGTGGTTGGTCAGCCAACGCGCATAGGGCGGATTTCCAAAAGAAATCTGTGTTTTTGCCGTTGAACAGATCTGCAGGAAATCTTCGTTGGCCAACGCATTTTTTGCCAAGACCGCCATATCGTAAGCGCTGGAATAATGATCGTCCGCGTCCAGACCGGACGGCGTGGCAAAATGGGTATCGGCAAGGCCCATTTCGGCCGCCCGCTCGTTCATCATGGATACGAAATGGTCGGTGCTGCCGCCAACCTTTACCGCGGCCGCACCCGCGCTGTCATTTCCGGAATGTAAAAGCATTCCGACCGCAAGGCCCCGCAGCGTCACCTGATCGCCGGGTAAAAGGCCCATAGAGGAACCTTCCACCAAAATCGCTTTTGGATCCACTGTAAAATAATCATCCAAATCCGCCTGCTCCAAAGTCAGCAGGGCAGTCATGATTTTCGTCGTGCTGGCCATCGCCAGCCTCTGGTGGATATTGCTGCCGGACAGTACCCGCCCGGTTTCCATTTCCATCAGGATATAGGCGCCCGCGTCTATCTCCGCAGGAGGGTCCGGAAGCTGCACCTGGTTTCCCGTATTCGCATCATCTGCCGACGCGGCAGCCGATACCTGCAGACACGGAAAAGCCAAAAGCAAAATGACAAAAGCCCATCCGATCAGACGTTTCATATCCATCCCCCCCATACAATCTATGCCGGGGATGGCTTTCTTATACAAAAGAGGTTTTCTTACTGTTCCCGCTCTGTCTTTTCTTTTTTATTTTTCGAGAAGATGTCGGCAAATTTATCGATCAGGTCGGGTACGATCCCCACTGCCCGGTCAGCTGTGTTGTCGTAATTCTGCATTTGCAGCAGCCGCACATTTCCCTCCTGGATTACCAGGAAAGCCAGCGGCTGGATCGACACGCCCGCGCCGGAACCGCCGCCGAACAGATCTTTGGGCTTATCGCCGCCGAAATCACTGCCGCCGGAACCGTAACCAAACGCCACTTTCGATACCGGCACAATAATCGTTCCATCCGGGGCGGTAATCGGCTCCCCGATGATAGTATTGACGTCCACCAGCCCTTTGAGTTTTTCCAATGAACAATTCAGTAAACCCTCTAAATTTCCCTGACTCATGTCCTTTTCTCCCTTTCAGTTTGATTTTTCTGCCCCTTGATCCGGGCAGCTATTTTCTTTTTGTTTTCTTCCTTCACCCCGGTTGTTCTTGTGCGAAAACCATCAGCCCCCAGATGGCCTGCGGATAGTTGCCCACAAAAAGCGGGCAAGGAATCCAACGGCCGCCGCCAGCAGGAAAAGAACCCGCAGGGTCAGCAGAAAAGATACCTGCAGCCGGTCCTTCTGCGACAGATAATCTGCCTGCACCGATACCCGGCCCTTTTTCATCCGGACAAAATGGCTGAGGGCGGCGTAAGCGCCATGAACCCATCCGTTCATCTGCCCATAGGCAATCGCAGTCTGCGCCGCGTCTTCTCTGGCCACGACCAGATTAAAATTGAGCCGCCGCACCCACAAATGCCGGTATAAAATCCGGACCGGCCGCTTGGCCGATTGGAGCAGGTCCAACACCTGACGGATCGTTGCCTGCAATGTTTTCGACTCCCCATCAGATGCTCGTGAGACGTCCTTTTCTTTTCCGCCGTTTGCTCCCGCCTCTTCTGGCATTTTGGGGGCCGGACGGACGGCATTTTCCTCTTCCGTCCCGTCGGAATCGCTTGGGTGGTCACCCTGATTGTTGGGGGATGGAGTATGATTTTTCTGTTCTTTTTTTGCTTTTTCGCGTTTTTTCTTTTTTCGCTTCTCAGGCTCCGGCATAATTTGATACCGGAAAAACAGCCAACGGGCCTGTAAAAAGACCTCCCCGTTGTCATACCGGAAAAGCAGCCGGACATTGGACAACAGGAAAAGCAGAATCAGCGCCGAAACAGCTCCTAAAATGATCCAACCTGCCATGGCGTCACACCGATTTCTAAATTAAGATTGGGTTTCTTCCATTCGTACCTGTCCTTCCAGTTCCGCTTCCTCTTCGCCGTTTGGCGGTACCAAGGGCAGCTCCCCTACTGACGACAGCCCAAAGCTGCGCAGAAAATGCGGCGTCGTCCCGTAAGAAACCGGGCGGCCCGGCAAATCCAGCCTTCCCCTTTCTTCCAAAAGTCCCCGCTCCACCAAGGTGTTAACGGTGCTGGAAGAATCCACCCCGCGGATCTGTTCCACAAAGGATTTTGTCACCGGCTGGTTGTACGCTACAATAGCAAGCACTTCCATGGCTGCCTGGGACAAAGGCTGGCTTTTTTTTATTTCCAGCGCCTTTTTCACCGGCTCCCGGAATTCCTCCCGGGTGGTCATCTGATACTGATCCTCCAGCCGCAGCACCTGCAAAGGACTTTCTTCTTCGTCAAAATAATCCATCACGCGGCGCATCATCCAGTGGGATGCCGCGTCATCGCAGTCAAACACCTGGCTCAGCCTGGAAACCGGGATAGGTTCCCCGCTGGCGAATAACACGGCCACTGCCGCTTTTTCTGTCTTGGTCAGCCTCATTGGCTCTCCTCCCGCTCATTCTCCGCCGGTAACGGCGACCGATTTTGTCCGAAAGCGATCTGCCCGCCTTCATCCACTACAATCCGCTTTGATTTTACCAGTTCCAGCACCGCCAAAAAAGTTGCAACCATTTCCGAACGGTCTTCCGACCGGGCAAACAAACTTTTGTATTCCATGGTTTTTTGCCGGTACAGCGTGTTCAGGATGATAAGAATGCGCGACTGCACAGATACCACCCGATGCTTGACAATGCCCGAAAAAGCCTCTTTTGGAGGCGGCATTTTCCGTTTGACCTTTCCCAGCACTGAAAGATACGCGCCTAAAATCTCCGCCGGCTCATGCTGATGGCGGTACAGCATATCGGGCTCCAACACGGTAGCCGGCCGGCAAAACAGCCTGTCCGCCCGCCATCTTTGCGCAAGCAGCGACGCGGCTTCCCGGCAGGCCTGGTATTCCAGCAACTGGCCGGTCAATTCCCGCTTCAGATCTTCTCCCTCATCCTCATACTTCGGCAGCAGCATGGCAGACTTCATATAAACCAGCCGAGATGCCATCTCCAGAAAATCGCTGGCTGCCTCCAAATCCGCGAAAGGGATCTGCTCCATCTGCGCCAGATACTGTTCCAGCAGCAGATCAATGGGAATATCGTATAAATTCAGTTTATGTTTGGCAATCAGGTGCAGCAGCAGGTCCAGCGGACCTTCAAACTGCTCAAGCTTAAATGTCAGCTTTTCCATGTCAGCCCCCTATCATCTGAAGCAGCAGGTCCACCGGGGCCGTTGCCCAATTCAAACCACGAAACAGCATGTCCCCCAAAAAATTAAGCGGGATCTGCAAAAAGCCGAGATACAAACAAAGGACCAGCGCCACATAAAAATACTTTTCGTATTTCCGCATTTTTATCTGGAACGAAAAAGGCAGTACCGCATTTAAAATTTTCGCGCCATCCAGCGGCGGCACCGGCAGCAGGTTAAAAACCGCCAGGGTCAGATTCGTCCAGAGGATCGTATAAATAATCTGCCCAAACATAAGCCCCGCCGCGCTGCCAATGTTCCCGTAGAACATGTACACTTTAAAAATTACCATCAGCAGCAGAGCCAACAGAACATTGGACGCAGGGCCGGCCAAAGCAGTCAGGGCCATGTCGCGCTTGGGCTTTTTAAAATGGCCTGGATTGACCGGGACCGGCTTGGCCCAGCCAAACCCAAAAAGCAAAAGCGCCAGCGTTCCGAACAGATCCAGATGCGCAAATGGGTTCAAGGTCAGCCTCCCCTGTTCCCTGGCCGTATGGTCGCCCAAACGATCTGCAGCCAAGCCGTGCGCCAGTTCGTGGACGGGCAGCGCAGTCACCACAACCACAGCCATCGTCAAATATCGGATTACGGTTTCATTGTTCAATCCAGTCTCTCCGTTTCTGTTCACACGTTTCTGTTTTATTATACTAAAAATGAATCGTCAACACAAGGTTTCACTGTTTTTGCAAAAATAAATCGTTTCTTTTTCAAGAACACCCAAATTTATTTTAAAAAAAGCTTGATTTCATTTTCAAAATCTGATAGTATATCAATGTTGACTTTTTATATGCGTTAAAGGAGGTGCAGACCTATGGCAAAATGCGACATCTGCGGAAAAGGTGTCACTTTCGGAATTAAGGTTTCCCATTCTCACAGACGTTCCAACAGAACTTGGAAACCGAATGTAAAGCGTGTAAAGGCAATCGTTGACGGATCTCCTCGCCACATTTATGCCTGCACCCGTTGCCTGCGTTCGAATAAAGTGACTCGTGCAATCTAGTGAATGACTGTTACCAAAAAGGGCTGCCTGATGGCAGCCCTTTTTCATTTTAAAAGCAGATCGTCCTGTCTGCTCTGGGCAGCGGGTGCAGCGGCAAAAGAATCCTCTTTGACTCAGGCGCCCCTTTGTCTTCGTCCGGCTTTTCAAACAAATTTTCATCCAGTTTGTACAATAAAATACCCTGCATCCGAGTTTCGGATACAGGGTATTTTCCGTATCTATCTTCCCAAAAGCCAGATTACTTCCGACTCATGGCGTTTAGGACGGGTCATTAAATCCCGCAGCGCCTGCGCCGGCGATTTGCCCTCGTACAGCACCGCATAGGACTGCTCTACAATCGGCATTTCCACCCGAAGCTTCTGGCCAAGCTCATAAGCTGTTTTCGCGCAGGGATATCCTTCCACCGTTCCCACCGCGCGTACCGCTTCTTCGGCGCTTTTCCCCTGTCCGATCAGAATGCCGGCCCGCCGGTTGCGGGAATGCATGCTCGTACAGGTAACAATCAAATCGCCGATTCCGGACAATCCCGCGAACGTTTCGGTTTTCGCGCCCATGGCTACCCCCAGACGCGCGATCTCCGTGATCCCGCGGGTCATCAGCGCCGCTTTTGCGTTATCCCCCAGCTGCAGGCCGTCGGCGATTCCAGCCGCCAGCGCAATGACGTTTTTCAAAGCGCCGCCCAACTCCACGCCGGTCACATCGTCGTTCACATACAGCCGCAAGGTGAGGTTCATTAACAGATCCTGGACCTCTTCCGCCGCCGCCCGCTCCCGGGAAGCAACGGTAATCGTCGTCGGCACGCCCCTGCCAACCTCTTCCGCATGGGAAGGGCCGGACATGACAACGATCTTCTGCTGCGGGAG
This sequence comes from Oscillospiraceae bacterium, assembly GCA_051881895.1. Taxonomy (GTDB): domain Bacteria; phylum Bacillota; class Clostridia; order Oscillospirales; family Ruminococcaceae; genus UBA3818. The sequence goes on along the minus strand of JBJEQT010000102.1, from coordinate 544 downwards.
TTCCTCTTCCAATACCTGTGAAAGACGTTTATAGGTTTTATCTTCCAGCCCTTTGGCTACATTGAGTACAATAGCGCCCTCCCGCAGATAAGGGGCCGCCCGCTGCGCGGTTTGGCGCACCGCAAAAGAAGGGACCGCCATAATGCACAAATCGCAGTCCGCCAGGCAGGAAATATCGCTGGTCAATGCGATCCGCTCTGTCACCGGCACGCCCGGCAAAAGCTTTTTCTGTTCCCCGTCCCGCCGGATCTCTTCCAGCTCCTGCGGGAACAGCGACCACAGCGTAACCTGATGGCCACACCCGTCAGCCATCACCGCCAGCGCGGTGCCAAAACCACAGCCCAATACCGCAATCTTTGCCATCGTTACTTTTTCTCCTCGCTGCTTGTTTTCTTGCTGCCAAAGCGGTTCTCGGTCCCGTTAAGCAGCCGTTTGATATTCGACCGGTGCATCCAGATTACCAACAGGGCAATGACCACCGAAAAGGAAAAATCCAGCCAGCTGACGCCGCCTTGCCAAAAATCCACCAGCAGCGTTAAAAACG
>JBJEQT010000101.1:0-2726 GCA_051881895.1 Oscillospiraceae bacterium | reverse complement strand
GCTTTGAAAATCATTGCACTTTTTTTCTCATCAAGCTCCAAATTTGTCACCTCCCATAGATGTTTATCTATATTATATAGAACTCATTGATGCCTGTCAATGTATTGTAGGCAAATCACACTCTTTTCTCCATGTGAAAGGGGAGCAACTGCTCATAATGATCGATTTTTTGATTTAGCCGATTTAACGAAGCTTGCATATCCTCGATTCGGGAAATCAACAGTTTGCGCTGCTCAATCAATATTTGTTTTCTGGCCTCCAGCGTATCATCACCTTTTTGAAACAGCGCGACATACTCAATCAGCGCTTCGATTTGGACGCCGGCTTTCCGCATGCATTTCATCAGCTCAATCCAGCGGCAGGATTCCTCATCATAATCCCGAATTCCGCTTTTATTTCTTGGAACATGGGGAATGAGGCCAATACGTTCATAATAACGCAGTGTGTCAGCGGTAATACCGTATTTTCGGCTAACCTGTGAGATGGTCATGCAATCTTCTCCTTTTTGAGGTTTGCTTTCTGCACCGGGATTTTAAAATATCATTTTCTTCTTTTCCCATGCCATCATATCATCTGGAGCAGACTCCAAGTCAAGAAAAATTTAGATTTGCTACTTCCTTTTTTCATTTTTTCTTGTTAAAATAGTAACAGTAAACAGTTTGATTATCAAACAAAAAGGAGAGTTTTTATGGCAAACAGAATTATGCTCAATCAAACTTCATACCATGGAGCCGGTGCAATTGCCGAAGTTGTTAACGAAGCCAAAGCAGGCGGCTTCCACAAAGCTTTTGTATGCACCGATCCGGACTTGATTCGGTTCCATGTGGCTTCTAAAGTGACTGATCTTTTGGATCAGGCTGGCCTTGCCTATGAGGTTTATTCCGACATCAAAGCAAATCCGACCATTGAGAATGTGCAGCATGGTGTGCAGGCGTTTAAAGATGCCGGCGCGGATTATATCATTGCAATCGGCGGCGGTTCTTCTATGGACACGGCGAAAGCCATTGGCATTATTATTGCCAATCCGGAATTCGAGGACGTCAGAAGCCTGGAAGGCGTAGCGCCCACCAAGAAGAGCAGCGTCCCGATTATTGCTGTTCCGACAACCGCCGGTACTGCCGCAGAAGTTACCATCAACTATGTCATTACCGATGTGGAAAGAAAACGTAAATTTGTTTGCGTAGATCCGCATGACATGCCCATCGTGGCAATTGTAGATCCGGATATGATGGCCTCCATGCCCAAGGGGCTGACCGCGGCTACCGGTATGGATGCGCTGACTCACGCGATTGAAGGCTATACAACCAAAGCCGCTTGGGAAATGACCGATATGTTCCACCTCAAGGCGATTGAAATCATTGGAAAGTCTTTGCGCGGCGCTGTGGAAAACACAAAAGAGGGCCGGGAAGGAATGGCATTGGGCCAGTACATTGCTGGTATGGGATTTTCAAACGTTGGTTTGGGAATTGCCCATTCCATGGCTCATACGCTGGGCGCGGTATACGACACACCTCATGGCGTTGCCTGCGCGATGATGCTGCCAATTGTTATGGAATATAATGCGGATTGTACCGGCGAGAAATACCGGGAAATCGCACGGGCGATGGGCGTTGCAAACGTGGACGCCATGTCCCAGGAAGAATATAGAAAAGCGGCGGTTGATTCTGTTCGGAAGCTGTCTGGGGATGTAGGGATTCCCGCGAAGCTGGAAGCGCTGAAAGAAGAGGATCTGGACTTCCTGGCTGAATCTGCTTATGCGGATGCATGCCGGCCCGGTAACCCGAAGGATACCAGCGTTGAAGATTTGAAAGCGCTGTTCCGCAAATTGATGTAACAGAACAGCTCAAAGCGCCAACAAAAGTTTGCGTATGGACAGATGAGCTGATAGGATGCTGTGATAAAAAACCCCGTCTGAAAGCAATTGCTTTCAGACGGGGTTTTGATTATTCTGTTCCTTTGTAAAATTCACGAATCAAAGAATCGGGACCCAGGCAGACACTGGAGCAGGGAGCAAACCGAAGATACCGCTGGGTTAAATTTTGTGCGATATCTGCGTTCGGCAGGTCGTTTGGAAAATCAGACAGTGCTTCTTCGATTTTATGCCGGTACAGAAACGGTTCAAACCCATGAACGGTGTTGATATGAATATCTGCTGAGGGGCGGTAAGGCTGGATGTATAACCGTTCTCCTTTTAAAACTTTGTCCCACATCGATAAGGTGTTGGCGGCTGTGGAGTTTCGGGCGGTCAGATCCCGGATGATGCGTCTAGTCAGACGAAGCTGGCGAGCCTCGAGCAGTACTTTGCCATCCTCTGATACAAAATCGCTGTGTACACTGACGTAGATACCGGTGCTGGGGTGTCCATCCATCGCTGCTTTAAAAAGCGGATTTAGTGCGTGGATTCCTTCAAAAATCAAAAACGTATCCGGAGAATAAGAAACATGAAATGTTTTTTCGCGCCTGCGGCCTTGTTGAAAATCGAAAATAGGGAAGTTGGCTTCTTTTTGGGTCCACAGTTGCTGCATTAATTGGTGGAAATATTCGATGTCCAATCCGTCGATGCTTTCAAAATTGGGACTTCCATCTTTCCAGGAGGGAAGTTGCTCTCGGGGCTTATAAAAATTATCCAGAGAAATTCGTTCCGCATGTTTCCCGGATTGTCTTAAATGAGAAATCAGTTTTTTTGCCGTTGTTGTTTTTCCGGAAGCGGAAGGCCCTGCCAGCAA
>JBJEQT010000100.1:0-12224 GCA_051881895.1 Oscillospiraceae bacterium | reverse complement strand
AAAAAACATTTCATTGCTTTTGGAATAGCTATTTGCGTGCTTCTTTCTGTTTCCATGCCGGCACAGGCCTCTTCCTCCACCTACCGCTCTCAGCTCAGCCAATCCGAACGCGAAATCTACGACGCCATGTCCTCCTACCTGCCCCAGGGATATGATTCGTTCAGCTGGGAATTTTCGGATCCGCCAGTCTATTCTGCTTCCGGCGATATCAATGGCAATCTGAAAAAACTGGTTGGCAGGGCTTATGAAGCTTTTTACCGGGACTATCCGGAAGTTTTCTGGATCGATAAATCAGGCTTTTCTTTTTCCCCACAATACGAGGCACAGGAGGATTCGGTTGTCATCACCGGTTTTTCCATGCGTGTTTCTTTTGCCGCCTCGCCTTCCCAATCTTCTGCGCTGGACCAGGCAGCTGCGTCTATTCTGCAAGGGGCTTCCGGCACCGACGCGGAAAAGGTGCGCTATTTTCACGATTCCATTCTCTCCCGCTGTTCTTACAAAAGCGGCGCGGCATCTTCCTATGACCCCATGTCCTGCGAAGCCTACGGCGCGCTGGTGGAAGGAAGCGCCATCTGTGAAGGGTACGCCAAAGCGCTGAAACTGCTGTGCAACCGGGCAGGTATTCCCTGCGAGCTTGTCGGCGGCACGGTAAACGGCGAAGCCCATATGTGGAACTACGTCCAAATCGATGGGGCTTATTATCTGGTAGACGCCACCTTCGACGATTCCCCGGGCGTTGGTACATATGATTACTTTTTAAAGGGCTCTTCGTCCGTGTGGGATCACTTGGAAGACAGCAGCTTGTTGGAAGGTTTTTCGGCCGGTCTTTTCTATCCCGCGCTCTCCTCATCGGATTATGCCGGCGGCACGGGCAATTCCGGAGCAGAGATGCAAAACGGCCAAAACGCCTCTTTGGCTGGCGGAGAAGATCTTTCGGGATCCGACACTACGGCGGAAAACGGCAGCGATACCGCGCAAAGCGAATCTGTCCCCGAACGTCATCCTGCAGCTGTCATACCGGTGAAGGAAGGATATTGCCGGGTGTCCTGCCTGTTTGCCAAAAACGGGCGTTATTGGGTCAAAGCGTCCGGCTCTGCCGGTTTTGCGCGGGGAACGCAGGATTTTCCCGCAGGCGCCGACCTGCAGGTCTTCGCTTTTCCCAATCCTGGCTATCGGGTAGCGGAAATCTCCATTGCCAGCAAGGAATCGTTCATTACGGTTCAAAATGGCTCATTTGTGCCTTTTTCGCTGGAGCAGGACAGCCAAATCCAAGTCCGATTTGAAAAAGTAAACTGAGGAAAGGAACCTGTATGAGCAGCAGAACCATCTATGTTGTCGTGACCCGTACCAATACCATCCCATCCCGGTTTATCCGCATTTATACCGGATCGGCATACAACCATGTCTCCCTGAGCTTTGATTGCTCTTTGGAAAGCATGGTCAGTTTTGGCAGGCTGAACCCTTCCCTGCCGGTACCCGGCGGCTTTGTGCGCGAAGGGAAAAACAAGGGCTTTTTCCGTCATTTCAAAGATACCCAATGCCGGGTTTACAGCAAAAAAGTCGGCGAAGACGCATACGAAGAATTTTTGCACCTGCTGCAAAGAATCGAAAACCGCGGCTGCAAATTCAACTTTCTCGGGTTATTCACGCTGATTGTCGGCATTCCGCTGGAACGGGAAAATGCTTACTTCTGCTCCCAATTCTGCGGAAAAATGCTGAGCGAAAGCGGCATCCACCGTTTCCAAAAGCCATTCGGCCTGCTGCGTCCCGAGGATTTTTGCGGGTTAGAAGGTTTTACGCTGCTGTATGAAGGGCCGCTGCATGCGTTTCCCAACCGGCCGTCCCCGGCACTGGTGTAAAAACGCCCTTTTTAAGAGGATATCGGCAAAGTTGGGTTGGAATTACTTGGTGAAATAATTGCGCTTGATGGTCTTTTGCAGTATACTTTTTTTATGTGAACTCAGATGAAAGGATGAGATAAATGAAAATAGAAACCAAATGCCTGCATGAGGGCTACGACCCCAAAAACGGAGAGCCGCAGGCCATGCCGATTTATCAAAGCACGACCTACAATTATCAGTCTACCGAGCACATCGGCCAGCTGTTTGACCTGGCGGTGGAAGGGCACATGTACTCCCGCATTTCCAACCCTACCGTTGAGATGGTGGAGAAGAAGATCGCCTCTTTGGAGGGCGGCGTCGGTGCGCTGTGTACCACTTCGGGGCAGGCCGCGTCGCTGATCAGCATTTTGAACATCTGCAGTGCCGGTGACCATTTTCTGGCGGCATCCACCATTTACGGCGGTACGATCAATTTGTTCGGCGTCACCTTAAAACGCTTGGGCATTGAGTGCACCTTTATCGATACCAATGCTTCTCCCGAAGAAATCGCCGCCCAGATCAGGCCAAATACCCGGCTGATTTTCGGCGAAACGCTGGCCAATCCCGCCCTGACTGTTTTCGATATTGAAAAATTCGCGCAGGTTGCCCATTCTCATCAGATTCCCCTGATTGTGGACAACACTTTCGCTACCCCGATTCTCTGCCGCCCCATCGAGTTCGGAGCCGATATTGTCATTCACTCCACGACCAAATACATGGACGGACATGCTGTTCAGGTAGGCGGCGTTATCGTAGACAGCGGAAACTTCAACTGGGACAACGGCAAATTCCCTGAACTGGTCGAGCCGGACGAATCTTATCACGGTGTACGCTATACCCACGACTTCGGCAAAGCGGCTTACATCACCAAAGCCCGCGTTCAGCTGATGCGGGACTTTGGCGCGTATCCGACCGCCATCAACGCATTCTTGCTGAACCTGGGATTGGAAACACTTCCGGTCCGGATGGAGCGTTACTGTAAAAATGCCCAGATCGTAGCGGAATTCCTCGCCTCCAACGAAAAGGTGGAGTGGGTCAATTATCCGGGCCTTGATTCCGATCCCTATCACGCGCTGGCGCAGAAATATCTGCCGAATGGGTGCAGCGGCGTCATGTCCTTCTCGCTCAAGGGCAGCCGGGATACCGCAATCCAGTTCATGGATAGCCTGCAGCTTGCTTCCAATGTGGTACATGTGGCGGATATCCGCACCTGTGTGCTGCATCCGGCCAGCGCCACCCACCGGCAGCTTTCCGACGAGCAGCTGGTGGCGGCAGGTATTACCCCCGGCATGATCCGCCTGTCCGTGGGATTGGAGAATGTGGACGACATCTTAGATGATATCAAGCAGGCACTGGAAAAAGTATAATATTTCCCCCAAAAAATCAGAAAGTGGTATGCAGCTTTATAGCCGCATACCACTTTTTCTATTTACAAAAGATAATATCCTTTTACGCCCGGTAATCACTGCGCACAAATGGATCTTCAATCCGCTCATCTACAAGAACGCCATACTTTTTCGGGTGCCGGTAAGCATTGCCATGGACTTCGCTTTTTCGATATTTCCGCATCAAATCCAGATCAAATGACGCTAAAAAGATCCCCTCTTCGCTGCCGGCCTGCAAAATACAGATATCCCGCGAACCTGTCATTTCCGGCAGATAGGCTACCCCGTCAAAAGCAGAGGAATGGCCATTGCAATCCGGCTGCCCATTTGGATAATTGCAGGTGGCGATACCCAGCATATTTTCAAAAGCCCGTCCACGCAGCTGCGCCAAACGGTTGATCTCCATGGGACAGGCATTGGGCACCAGAATCAGCTCTGCGCCTTTCAGCATCAAAATCCGCGCACTTTCCGGGAATTCCCGGTCAAAGCAAATCATCGCGCCAATTTTTACCCTTCCCTCTGCCGTATCCAGATCCGTCACATAAAAATCCTCGCCGGGCGTCAGGTTCCGCTCCACGTCGAAATCGCAGGTATGGACTTTGGCATAGGTCAGCACTTTTTTTCCGTACCTGTCGAACAAAACAAGCGTATTTCTGGCGGACAGCTCATAACGTTCCAGAAAAGTAATAGCAATCGCCATTTCCAGCTGTGCTGCCAGCTTGCCAAAGGCCAGAACAAAGTCGCTGTCGGCCGGAACCGATTTTTTCCTCATTTTCTCCGGATCTTTGGGCATATCATACCCACTGCTCCACATTTCGGGAAACAACGCAATGTCTGCGCCGGCTTTTTTTGCCTCTTCGCAGGCCTTGATCCCCTTTTGCAGATTTTTTTCCAGACTGCCTTGAGGCAAAATCTGCAATAACGCTACACGAAGCGATTTCATTTTTACCTCCTGCCTTTTCCCAGAATTATTATGCTTTTTGTAAAAGGCGGCGCGGCCGAATCGCTTTTTGCTTTTCCACCAGCACTCTGCGCTTAAAAACCAGATCAGATCTTTTCAAATTTGTCAGCGCCCTGTCCACAGATGGGGCAGAGATAATCCGCCGGAAGCGGATCACCATCATAAATATACCCGCAGATTTTACAGCGCCACCGGGCTGCCTTTTCCGGTTTCTCTTCTGTTTTTTGCTCCAAATTTCCTTTATAAGACGGTGCGGTAGGGGGAGTTCCGCCCTTGACGACCCGATGGTAATAATCGTAAGTCATAACCGGTTCATCGCTTAAAATTTCCGTTTCCGTCACTTTGCCGATAATCAGGATATGCGTACCCAAATCCAGCGTGCCGGCGACATCGCAGCTATAGCGGGCGGCAACATGTTCCGTCAAATAGGGGATCTGGTTTTCGTCCTCTTTGGTGGAAAAGCTTGCGAATTTATCTACCGCTTCGCTGTTTTTAAATCCAAACATGCCAATCAAATTCATATCAGCCGTCTCGGTCAGCACAGTACCGCAGAAATGGCCGGAATCCAGAATTGCCTTTGCCGTCACACTGTTTTTGTTGACCGCCACCGAAAGCGTCGGCGGCTCAGCCGCTACCTGCTGCAGCGTGTTGACAACGCATCCGTAATTTTTTTCGCCGCTATGGGCGCTGATAACATATAAACCGTAAGACAACTTGAAAAAAGCTTGGGTATCCATATAAAATCTCCTTTCATTATTCGGAACTATTCTCATTTAAATATAATCTTTCTTCTTTCTTCTGTCAACGGTGTTTTCACGCTTTTGCAGCATGGATTCGCCCGAAAAAAGAAAACTTCACACCATAGTGTTTCCCTGAAACAAGCGGTTTCACTTCCGGATTTATAATCTGCGGCGGCGGCGCACATTTTGATACCGGCGGCGGTTTCGATTCCGCACCACCGTCAGTACAATATACAAAACGATCAGCAGCGCCACAAAAATGACTGCGAACTTGAACCAGAAAGACTCGCTGATTTTTTTTACATAATCCAGGCAAAACAGCCATTCGTTCATTTCCGCCGACTCAGCAGCCACTAAATCGACGCGTCCAACCTCTTCTCCGGCCAGCACCAGTTTGAGATAACCCACCTTGTCCCCCTTTTTCACCGGTGCGCGGACAGCCTCTTGTTCAAACACGGCCTCTGTTACAACGCTGGAAACCTGTATCTCTTCCGGAAGCAGAGCGGTAAAGCGCCCGTCGGTCATCACCAGCAAATAATCTTTTCCCCAGCACAAATCCAAATCCGTTTGGCCAACGATTTTCCCCTCTTCCACCAGCGTTTTCACCCGGAAAGTGGAAAAAGCCCAGTCGTAGAACTTTTCCGTATCCAGAAACGCATAGTTGGTAGACAGCTGATTTTCATTCTCATCATAGGCAGGACAGCCCAACACGACCAGCAGATAGGTAAATCCATTGCGGGTGGCGGTGGAGACAAAGCAGCGTCCCGATTCCGGCAAAGTGCCTGTTTTAATTCCGGACAGTCCCTCGTAATAATAATCGCTGTTTTTCACCATCATTTTGTTGGTGGTATAAAAGTTCAGCTGCTCGCTGTGTTTATCGGCGTATACAGCAGTATAAACGGTTGTGGAAACCAGATCTTTAAACCCCGGCACGCTCAAAGCGTACTTCGCGATCAGGTAAATATCGTAAGCCGTCGTGTAATGGTCCGCGCCATACAGCCCATGGGGATTGGTAAAATGGGTATTGACCGCGCCGATTTCCTGCGCTTTCTGGTTCATCAGCTCCACAAAATCGGAAATGCTGCCGTTGCCCAGATAGTCCGCAACAATATTGGCCGCTTCGTTAGCCGATTGCAGCGCCATGCCGTATAAAAGATCCTGCATCGTCAGCGTTTCGCCCCGCTGGATATCGCAGTGGGAAATGGAAATCCCCTCAAACTCATTCCAGATGTAAGAAGGAGCCGTCACATAAGTGTTGGCCGGATCTTCGCACATTTCCAGCGCCAGCGCCATGGTCATCATCTTTGTGATGGAAGCGGGGGAGCGGCGCTCATCAGCATTTTTTTCAAAAACCACCGTATCCGTATCCAGGTTGACCATGTAAACCGCCTCTGCGGTTTCCTCAAAATTCAGGTTATATTGAGCCGCATACGCTGGCTGAACACCGGCGAACAGCACGAAAACAAACAGGGCCGCCATAAAAATTGACAACTTTTTCATAGACATTCTCTCCAAATATGATATGATAGAAAAGGCCGATTTCCCGCCTTTTTAAAAAACCTTTGCTTTCTTTTTATTATAACAGACCGAACCAAAAAGGAAAAGGCGGGATGCAAAAATTCACAATTCCCATATCCGGAAGGAGGACAGACCTCCATGGTCTACGTTACCGCTGACCTGCATGGCGACGCCGCACGTTTTCGCTCGAAAGAGATCCGGCGACTGAAAAAAGGCGATACCCTGATTGTCCTTGGAGATTTCGGGTTTCTCTGGCAGGGAACGCCAAAAGAAAAAAAGCTTTTGAAAAAACTGGGCAAAAAGAAATATCAAATCCTGTTTCTCGACGGAGCCCATGAAAATTTTGACCTGCTGGAGCAATATCCGCTGGAGGACTGGGGCGGCGGTCAAGTCCGCCGGATTGACGGTAATCTGCGATACCTGATGCGCGGGCAGATATATATCATTGAGGGCAAACGGATTTTCACCATGGGCGGCGGGGAAAGCGATGAGAAAGAGATGCGCGCGCAGCAGCAAAAATGGTTTTCGCAGGAACTGCCCAGTCCGCAGGAGTTGGAAGATGCGCGGAAAAACCTGCAGCGGTTTGACTGGTCCGTCGATTACGTGCTGACCCATGATTGTTCGGAAAAAATGAAAGTTTTTTTGTCGATAGAGCAGCAAAATAATATTTTGAACCAATTTTTGACCGAAGTGGAAGGAAAATTGCAGTTTCGGAGATGGTTTTTTGGATTTTACCATCTGGACAAGCAGATTCCGCCCCGGCACTGTGCCGTATACCGGTCTGTCCGACCTTTGGAATAAGCTGTCCAAAAGCTGGCGGCCCTTTGTTACACGACCCGCTCAATTGTAAATCGCTTTTTACTTTTTGCACAAATAACAGAAACAAGAGGCCGAAAAAAGTGGAGTTTTTTTCGGCCTCTTGTTTTAACTTTTTTGCCTGATTGATAAAATTCGTGATTTTGTATTATAAATTGAGATTTTTTACATTTTATATGTTTATTTTATCTAAATTTCATTTTTGTCATCCTATTTTTTCTCTCTTTGCCTTTTTTCATTTTCCACGATATACTAAAGCCACGATCAGTATTTGAGGAGGTCTTTTCCATGAGCGTTGTACTCAAAAAAATCACAGTCCGCCAAATTGTTATTATTGGCCTGATGGCAGCTTTGTGCCTGGTAAGCAACTACTTTTCATTCCCGATCCCTATCGGCATTGACAAAAGCCGCATTCATCTCGGAAATGTTTTCTGTATTCTTTCCGCCTTTATGCTGGGCCCGGTAGGCGGCGGTCTGGCAGCGGGAATCGGCGCGTTTTTCTATGACATTTTCAACGGATACGGTGCGGAATGCATCATCACCTTTATCAATAAATTCCTGATGGCCTTCGTCTGCGGATGGCTTTTGAACCTGATGACCCGCGGCAAGGAACTGCCCCAGCTGCAGCTGATTCTGCGGCGGATCGTCGCCTCGGTAGCCGGATGCCTGACCTATGTTGCGCTGTACATGACCAAATCCTATATTACTTTGTATCTGGAATCCAACATCGGCGAAGCGGTAGACCGGAGCGCGACCATCTGGGCCACGGTTCTCGGAAAAGGTTCCATTTCCCTGGTCAACGGCCTGATCGCCGTCGTCGTCGCAAACCTGATCTATTCTTCTATCGCCGCCGCGCTGAAAAAACAGCACCTTTCTATTTAACAAAATCTTCTTGTTTTTTCTTCCAAAACATCTCCCGGCCATCCTTTACCGGGGGATGTTTTTGTTTGTTTTTGGAAATATCATTGTCACTTTTCCTTTCTGGTGATACAATAGAAAAAAGCGGCTTCTTTTAGGGAACGCCGCGAAGAAGGTGACGTTATGAAAGCAGCCGGTATCCCTGTCAGCCGCGGCATGGCTTTGGCCCCGGCGCACGTTGTTTTGCCATGGCCGGTCTTTTCCGATGAAAAACGGGAATTCCACACGCCGAAAGAGCGTCAGATTGCCTCAGTGCAAAATGCGGTATCCAGCCTCGGCGCTTTTTACACAGAGGCCGCCAATACTTTCTACGCCATTGGCGATAATACCCGCGGAGACATTATGGTCGTCCACAACGCCATCCTGCACGATCATGCGCTGCAGGAAGAAATTGTCCGTCAGATTCGGGATGACTACGCTTTGGAATCGGCGGTTCTGCGGGCTTTTCGGACCTATTCGATCATGATTTCTCAAATTGATAACGAATATCTCAGCCAGCGCGCCGCCGATTTGGACGATGTGGCGCTCCGGCTGATCTGCACCATCCTCGGCAGGGAATTTCCGGAAATCCGCTTGGGAGACCAACCGGTCATCCTCATCGCGGCGGATATTCCTCCTTCTGTCATGGCGGGGCTGCACGCCGGTCAGGTAGCCGGCGTTGTATTGACCGCCGGCGGCAAAACATCGCACAGCGCCATTATCGCAGCGGGGCTTGGCGTTCCCGTGATCGTAGGCTGCGAGGAGGCGCAGTCGCTGATCAAAGACGGAGAGCCTGTCTTTCTGGACGGCCATTCCGGCGAACTGCACTGGGAGCTTCTCCCGCGGGAAGTCGACGCTTTTACGCTGATGGCACAGCGCAACGACCGGCATATGGAACAGCTGTCTTTTCTCGCGGGGCAGCCCACCTGTACTGCCGACGGTACGCCAATCCAATTATCCGCCAACGGACAGGATGCCCTTTCCTGCAAGGAAATCAACCGCTGTGGATGCGATGGCATCGGCCTTTTCCGGACAGAGTTTCTTTTTCTCGACCGAAAAGTTCCCCCGTCGGAAGACGAGCAGTTTTTCCTGTACCAATCTGTCGTAAAGCAGATGAATGGGCGGCCGGTCACTTTCCGCACACTTGATATGGGCGGCGATAAGATCATCCCCTGCTTCCCCACCGAGGAGGAAGCCAATCCGTTTATGGGATACCGGGCCATCCGTATGTATCTGGACCGCGAGGATGTTTTCACCCCGCAGATTCGTGCCATCCTGCGTGCTTCCGCTTTTGGGAAGGTGCGGATCATGTTTCCCATGATCTCCAACCTGGAAGAATTTTTAAGCGCGAAAGGCCATGTGCTGGCGATTGAGAAAGAGTTGTCCGACCAGGGAATCGAATATGACCCGCAGATTCCCATCGGTACAATGATTGAAGTTCCCTCCGCCGCAATCAACGCCGATATTTTGGCATCTCATGCAGATTTTGTCAGTATCGGCACCAACGATCTGACTCAGTATACGCTGGCAGTAGACCGGCTGAATGTAGCAGTTTCCTATTTGTACAATCATTTCGACCCGGCTGTTATCCGCCTGATTCAATATGCCCTGCGCTCAGCGCAGCAAAGCCAAAAGCCCTGCAGTGTCTGTGGCGAAATGGCGTCTGACCCGTTGGCAGTCCCTCTGCTGCTTGGATTGGGCCTGCGTCATTTCAGCGTCGGCCCCGGTGCGCTTTTGCGGACCCGCAAGCTGATTTCCTTGTGCCGGCTGCAGTCCTGTCAGGAATTGGCAACTGGCATCCTGCGGGCCACCAGCGCCAAAGAAGTAATTGAACAAATTCACCGTTGGATTCCCGAAGCATATGCCGAATGGGTCGTGTAAAACCCGCCGCTTTTCGCGGCAGTGTTTGGAATAGAAAGGAGTTTGTCCGTGGAGACCATCCCTTTGCTGCTTCGAAACGATCAGCTGGTATACGATGTTCTGGCCCAATTGGGAGCCCTGTCCGGAAAAGCTTTTCCTTCCAAGGAGCAGCTTCTTTGGCAAACCGGTTTGCCGGAAGACCTGCTGGCGCAGTCTTTGGAGCATTTATGCCAGCAGAAAATCCTGCAGCGTACAAGCGACGGTTTCTATACCGCCTTTTCCGCCAAGCCGATTTATCTGCACTACCGCAGTTTCCGCAGTTTTGGCCAAATGCTGGAATGCCCGGGGGGCGCTGTTTCAACTGATTTGCTTTCCGTCGGCCCCATCGAAGCCTCTGCATACACTTCCGAAGTCCTGCGAATTCCGAAAAAAGAAACGGTTATCCGCATTGTCCGCCTTTATTCCAGAGACGGGATCCCGTTTGCCTATGAGGAATACGATGTGCTTTATGCTTTGTTGAAAAACACGCCCAAGGCGCAGCTGCAAAAGACTCCGGTTCTTCATGTCATTCAAAACAATCTCCCGCCAACGTCTTTTCCTGCTTCTCCGCTTTTGGTCCAAAGCCAATATTTTTTCATGACCTCCAGCAATGACAAGGATCAAAAATATCTGCATCTGCCGCTCGGGGAAAATATTCTTCAAATTGTCGGCCGTGCGTATCACGAAGAAAAGCCTCTATGCGCCTTTATCGTCCGTGCAGACGCAAACCAATGCTTTTTAAAGGGGGTATCCACCCTCCATTTCCATGTGAAAAAACAGAATTCTTAGCAAAAAGCCTTTTCCGATTTGGAAAAGGCTTTTTATGTAAGATCATTCTTTGTTTTCTGTTGATTGGAAAGGCAATCACACCCGTCACCTGGAAACGGGTTCCTTTAAATAATAGGTGATTTTTTGAGATTGGGCCAAAATTTTCGAGTAACGCAAAACACGGTGTCCTTCCCCCGTCATTTGCTGGTTGATTAAAAAAGAACCGCTCCCCTCCTGAAGCTGCAAAAGCTGTGCTTCCTCCCCATAAATACGGATGCCCAGAACCGTTTGTTCCAATCTGCTCGGGTGCATCCCGTGTGACGCGAATATTTGCTCCCAGGATATTTTGCAGCTTTCCTCAGAAAAATCGGGAATCCACTCAACAGGGAAATAAGTATATTCCAATGCGGCCGCCATATTTTCTGCCATCCACCTTCGCCCCAGCATCCATACAGAAGCGCCTGTGCCAATCTGAAACAATTCAGCAAAGGTTTTGCCCGCCAGTACTTTTTGCAAAAACAAGATTTCCTGTCGCAAACGGGAATCATGAAAAAAAGAATAGTCAAAAAGTACGCCCGTTTGCGGAAGGCGTACTTGATAAAATGTGTCGACCACAAAAACACCTTTTCCCTGCACGCTTTTTAAGATTCCCTGCTCCGCCAGCAGCGCAATTGCCCTGCGCACGGTCATCCGGTTCACGCCATAATGGGCGGACAACTCTTTTTCCGACGGTATTTTATCTCCATATTTATAAATCCCATGCTGGATTTTTCGAAAAATACGCTGTGACACTTGACGATATAGCGGTACAAAATCCCCCACCGTTTCCTGCTCCCCTCGCAACAACTTTTCTCACGCCGGTTTGAGACGGCAAAACCTGTCAAAAAAAGCCTGCCTTTTAAAAAAGACGGGCTTTTTTGTCATTTTTTTGGAATAACATACTTAAACCGGTCCCCCAGCAGATACTGCTTGGTCCGATGGATCGGTTCATCCGCGCTGCTGTATACGATCTCGCGAATCATCATCATCGGCGTGGAGATGGGAATATTTAAAAGTTCCGCTTCCAGCTCTGTCGGTTCCGCAATTTGAATGGACTTAAACGCCCCTCCACCAAAATGAATGCCATATTGCTCTCGTAAAAAAGCATACAAAGAAGTATCTTCCAGGTTTGTTTCCAACAGCTTGGAAAAACGTTCCGGGAAAAAGTTATGCTCCACCATAACAGGTTCCCCGTCTGCAAACAACAACCGCAAAAGATAAATCACCTGCTCTCCCTGCGAGAGATTCAATTCCCGAATATCCCGCTCAGAAGCCGGCTGCTTCACAATCTTGATGATTTTGCTGCTAGGTACCTTATGAT
>JBJEQT010000099.1:0-2740 GCA_051881895.1 Oscillospiraceae bacterium | reverse complement strand
AGCGTGGCACGGAGCTGCTCCGAATGATGATCAGTATAAAACGGCGGTAGCAGATATTGAAAAGGTTCTTGCTGGTCTTGAATAGCGCCAAAAAGATTTTTGAAAATTTTGGGGAAAGAAAGGATGTTCCAAATGGCCAATAAAAAAGCCACCCGGGAAAGCTATGGAGAAGCCTTAGCTCTTTTGGCAGATGAAAACAAAGATGTTGTCGTTTTAGATGCGGACCTTTCCAAATCCACGAAAACAGAATTATTCCAGAAAAAAGCACCGGAACGTTTTTTCGACTGCGGGATCGCAGAAGGGAATATGATTGGAATCGCTGCCGGTCTTGCGGCTGCGGGAAAAATTCCGTTCGCGTCTTCTTTTGCGATGTTTGCGGCGGGACGCGCTTTTGAGCAGATTCGCAATTCCGTGGGATATCCTCACTTGAATGTTAAAATCTGCGCAACCCACGCAGGCATTTCGGTAGGGGAAGACGGAGCGACGCACCAGTGCTGCGAGGATATCGGATTGATGCGGACGATTCCGGGAATGGTCGTTATCAGCCCGGCGGATGATTTGGAAACCCGCGAGGCGGTCAAAGCGGCTGCTGCGTACAAAGGCCCGGTATATATGCGATTGGGACGGTTGGCAGTAGAAGATGTGAACGACCCTAAGAATTACCATTTTGAAATTGGAAAAGGCGTTCTGCTGCGCGATGGAACTGATCTGACGATTATTGCAACTGGTCTGATGGTTGCCAAAGCATTGGCGGCTGCCAAAGAATTGGAAGCCCAGGGAATTTCCGTCCGGGTATTGAATATTCACACGATTAAACCTTTGGATCGGGAGCTGGTTCTTAAGGCTGCTAAAGAAACAGGGCTGATCATTACAGCTGAGGAACACAGCGTTATTGGCGGATTGGGCGAAGCGGTCTGCGCCGCTGTTTGCGAAGAGTGTCCAGTCCCGGTTGTACGTATCGGTGTAAAGGACGAGTTCGGCAGTTCCGGCCCTGCTGAAAAAATGCTGGAACTTTACGGGCTCAGTGTGGAAAATATCCTTCAAACGGCAAAAGAAGCGTATCAGAAAAAGAAATAGCAGATAAAAACAGCAGATATTCCGAATGCCGGGTATCTGCTGCTTTTTTATGATTATGGATTTATCGAATTTCAAAAACTGTATATGATGAAAAAGAAACATCCGCATGATTATCATCGTGCGGATGTTTCTCTGTTTTCTTCAATGTGGCTTTTTTGTTCTTACATCGTGCCAGAAAGCGCTCTCTCCAGCCAGATACTGCCGATATCCAACGCATTGTACAGTCCCACTTTTTCGCTTTTGCGGACGATTCGTTCTTTGGGACGCAGGTTTGTATCAGTGGCTAACAGCTGAATGGAAATTTTTTCAGCCATATCCATGTCATATCCCGGATGCGTCGATGAAATTTGCATTAAAATGACATAAGGATCACTCATATCTCCATAATACAACGTATTACCGGAACGGACCAGCGGTTTCCCTTTATACATCAAATATTTTTCTTTTTTATCGCTCACAGGTCAAACCCTCCTTATAACAAGAAATGGAGCGAAAAGCTCCATATCACAGATATAGAATTCTAATAAAAGTATACCACAAATCTTATGACAAGTAAACAGCAATTTAAAAATAGGAAAATACGAGATTTTTGTGAAAAAAGAGCCGCCGAAATTTATATTCAGCGGCTCTTTTTTAATCATTCAAATAGGATTTTACCAGAATCTGAAGCAGTTCATCGCGGTCAATGCGGCGGATGAGACTGCGTGCGTTGTTGTGGGTCGTAATGTATGTCGGATCTTCCGACAAAATATATCCCACAATCTGATTGATCGGGTTATATCCTTTTTGGCGGAGTGCGTCATACACTTCCGTCAAGATTTCTTTCATCTCCTGCTCTTTATCTTCGTGAATCGAGAAGGAAATGGTAGGTTCATGCATAAAACACCCTCCATTCTTTCATATTTCTAATTTTTGTAAGCTATATTCTTAGCATACACCAAATAGAATAAAATAGCAAGAGAGAGAATCGGCAAACATTTTATCTCATCTTTGTGAAGATAGTCAAATTCCGATTAACCGCGGATGGAAACATTTAAATCCGATAAGTTTTTCAGAATTTTGTTCATGGCTTTCTCTACATCTTCGTCCGTAAGCGTCCGGTCAGGAGAACGCATGGTAATATTATAAGCAACACTCTTTTTCCCTTCCGGAATTTGTTTGCCTTTATAGATATCGAACAGCTCCACCTGTTCCAGAATTTTTCCTGCGCCGGAACGAATGGCTTTTTCGATGGACTGTACCGGCAGTCCATCATCACACAGCAAAGCCAAATCCCGCGTAGTAGCAGGGAATTTAGGCAGAGGATGATATTCTTTTTCACTGTGTTGCGAGGCGAACAGCGCGCTGCAGTCGAGCCGCGCAACATACACCCTCGAATCTATGCCATAATTTTCAGCCACCTGCGGATGAATTTCGCCGAGCGTTCCCAATTCGGTTTCGCCGGTAAAGATTCTTGCACAGCGTCCGGGATGATAGTAGGGGATACTGCTGTCAGCCTGAACGGAGATATCAGCGATGCCCAGTACAGAAAGCAGATTTTCGATGGTTCCCTTGAGCGTGAAGAAGTCATGCGCTTCACCGTATTGTCCAATGGTGATGATGGGGTTCTCATCCGGAAGTTCCTGTCCTTCTACCGGAATGTATTCATTGGCCAACTCAAACA
>JBJEQT010000098.1:0-46809 GCA_051881895.1 Oscillospiraceae bacterium | reverse complement strand
CATTGGCCGCGAGTATTGGTCTGGTATATATCTTGATTTTGGCACTGTCCCGCAAGGCCATGGCCCCAGTAGCCCAGAGCGTGGAGAAGCAAAAGCAGTTCATTACCGATGCCAGCCATGAATTGAAAACGCCTCTGACGGTGATCACCACCAGCCTGAAGGTGCTGGAAATGGATGTCGGCCCCCAGAAGTGGATTGACAAAGCCCAGAGTCAGGTGGAGCATTTGAAAGAGCTGGTGAATCAGCTGGTAACCCTCTCCCGCCTGGATGAAGAGAAGCCGCCGTTGATGTTGACGCAATTCAGCATCAGCGAGGCGGTACAGGAGACGGCGGAATCCTTCCGGGACTTTGCGGCGGCCAACAACCGCACCCTGGAATTGGAGATCACCCAGGAGCTGACCTATTGCGGCGATGAGTACGCCATCCGGCAGCTGGTTTCCATCCTGATGGATAACGCAGTGAAGTATTCGGATGAAAACGGACACATTCGCCTGACCCTGGAGAAAACCAAAAAAGGCATCCTGCTGCGCGCTTTCAACACCTGCCCGGAAATGGACATTGCGCAGACGGACAAGCTTTTTGACCGTTTCTATCGAATAGACAAGTCCCGTTCCAAACAAGCCGGCGGTTTTGGCATTGGCCTTTCCATCGCACGAGGGATTGTACAGGCACACGGAGGCTCCATTCGGGCCAGCTGTCCGGATCCCCGCTCCATTGAATTTACGGTAATCCTGAAACAGCCTGCCAGAAAGAAAGCAGAAAAATAAAAAGGCTTTCTCTGCGGCTTCAAAATGATCGGGATTACCGGATTTTGGAAAATCTTTTCATGCATCCCGATTTTTTGAAAGCCTTGCATTATTATGGCAGATGCCAAAGGAGAGACCCGCTGATATGAAACTGCTGGAAGAAAGAATCAGAAAAGACGGCTTGGTCCGGGAGGGAAACGTGCTGAAGGTTGACAGCTTTCTCAACCATCAAATGGATATCGGGCTGTTTGAGGAGATGGCGAAAGAATGGAAGCGGCTGTTTGCCGGCTGCCCGATCAATAAGATCCTGACCATCGAAGCCAGCGGCATCGGGATTGCCGCCATCGCTGCCCGTGAATTTTCCGTACCGGTGGTCTTTGCCAAAAAATCCCAAAGTATCAATCTGGACAGCGACACTTATTCCACGAAAATCCAGTCGTTTACCCATGGCAGGGCCTATGACGTAATGGTTTCGAAAAAATTCCTCACGCCGCACGACCATGTGCTGATCATCGACGACTTTTTGGCCAACGGCTGTGCGCTGATGGGATTGCTGGAACTGGTGGAGCAGGCCGGAGCTGTCACGGAAGGAATTGGCATCGCCATTGAAAAAGGATTTCAAGAGGGCGGAGCAAAAATACGGGCCAAAGGGATTCGGGTAGAGTCGTTGGCCATTGTGGAGTCTATGGATGCCAAAACAGGAGCGATAGCGTTTCGAAACCAGTAATTGTTTGGCATTGTAAAAAGGCAGGGGAGAACCGTTTCTTCCCTGCTTTTTCTTTTTGGAACAATCTTTTCTACACGGTTTGGCGAAACCGGCAAAATAAAAAACGCGGGATCGCCGCGTTTTTTAAAAGAGGAGGTCAATGAAAATGCTGAAACAGGCGGATGTGCTGCCGACCGTCTGATTTCTTGGAACAATCAGAAGTATAACAGAAGGATATGGATAGTTCATGAGGAAAAATAAAACGAATCTGGCGGGTTTTATGAAAAAATTATGAATGGCCGCTGGGAAAAAGCAAAGACACCCGGCAAAATACTAGCCAATGGAGACTTTTTCGGGCGAGGTGAGATATTCGTGCAGCGTAGCGAAAAACTGAGAGTTGCTGGGCTTTCCAGTTTTCCGGCTGATGGAAGCGCCGAAGAATTTTTCATAAAAAGCAAAATCTCCACGGTTAAACGCCGTCTCCACCGCTGTTCGGATGTTGCGCTCCACCCGCTGGTAGCTGCTGTGCGTTCTTTGCGCAATGGCCTGGTATAAGCCCTTGGCGCCGTAAGAAAAGCGCATGGGATCTTCCTGCAGTAATTCCAGGCCGATTTTGATGTAATGATAGCCGGCCAGATGAGCGGGTATCCCGATTTCCTTTAACAGCCTGACCGCGTCCAATGAGGCGCGGGAGGCCGGATTTGCAAAATCGACCCGGCATATATGGCCTTCCCGCTCGGACAGCTCCAGATGGCGGCAAACGCGTTCCGCCAGAACCATCACATCCAGGGGCTTAATGAACACATAAGCTCCGCCGGCGGATAAAAATCGGTCGAACAAACACTCGTTGTCCGAAGAGCACAGGGCGATAAAGTCCGGTGCAGGCGTTTCGCTCCGGTCCAGATGCTCCATGATGTGGACAGCGTCACAATACGCCATGAAGATATTGCAGATCACAAGATCAGGACGCTCTTTTTCGATGGCGTCCCAAAGAATGCGCCCGTGTTTCGGCAAGGTGATGGTTTGTATCCCGAGCAGACGAAACGCATTCTGGCAGGAGTCCAAAAATATTTGATCGTTGTCTGAAAGAATGACCTTTTTTGCTTGCGGCATTATACTACCTCCAAAAATGTAAATAGCATGAATGCCAATCCCGCTTCCTTCTTCTTTTTTTGCCACGTCCTATCTTATATGGCGAAAGATAAAAAAGCAAGCAAAACCGCAAACGATATTTCAGGGGAAAGGCGTCCCGTAAGAGGGCTTGAACGGTTCCGATACCGGGCCTTTTCGATGCGGAACGACGCGTTTCGACAATTTTGTACGAGTAAGCAGGCGAAATTTGTCGAAATAGGGGGACGGCTTTGTGAAAAACAGGGGGAAAATAAGACAAAACAGAACAAAACGGTGGAAAATTTTTCTGTGTTTTCAAAAGCAAGTCTGAAGAAGAAGCATGCCTTTTTTAACCAAACAACTTGGCAAGAGGAGATACGGCTTTCTGCAAATCGGCGATTGCCTGGTTGAGCCGGTCCATATCGATTTTCTCCAGAACTTCCGATGCTTTTTGGATTGCTTCCAGGCTTTCCTCGCCCTTGACAGCCAACTGATCCACATCGGCGAGCAGAGCGGGAATATCCGCCTGCACCAGCTGCGAGGAAACCGTTTCCAGACTGCTGAATGTCCGGTCGGCATTCTGTAAAGAACGGTATAGCTTTGGCCCGCCCAACAGAAAAGCGAAAAGCACCAGCGCGGTTAAAAATCCTGTGAGCCCAAGTCGGATTTTTGAAAACAGCAGCTGCTTTTGCGCAGATTGGGCGGCGATTTCGGTGTTTTGGGCAACTTGTTTTAACAGGACGATTTCTTCCCCTTCACAGGATACCGGTAGGGAATCGGAAATTGGTTTTACAGACATGGCGCTCCTCCTTGGATTTTCTGCAATGGGCAAATCCGGTGCAGAAAATGGAATTTTTCTTTCAGCCATATTATAACAAAATTTTTTGCGCGGCAAAACGAATTTTGTAAAAGAGTTCTGCCCGGGAGGATAAACGATGGCAGGGCACATATACTATTTTTCGAAACCATCGCAGCGCCCGAAAGGACCTGGACCGACGGACCTGACGGTGGAGTCAAGACAAAACGGAGGTCTGCGGCAAAAATGCCGCGCAAAATGTGAAAAGAGGAGGAACGATTATGAAAAAGCTGGCAGCGTTTACGCTGGCCTTTTGCCTTGTTTTGGCACTGGGCGGATGCAGCGGGAATACCGGTTCGTCCGGCAGCAGCACGGCGGCGGTTCAAAAGAACGGCGCCATTTATTATTTGAATTTTAAACCGGAGGTGGCGGAAGTTTATCAAAAGATTGCCGAAGTCTACCAAAGGGAAACCGGCGTCGAACTGCGGGTGGTCACAGCCGCCTCGGGGACCTATGAGCAGACGCTCAAATCAGAGATGGCCAAGTCCGACGCGCCGACTCTTTTCCAGATCAACGGGCCTTTGGGGTATCTGAACTGGAAAGACTACTGCGCCGATTTGAGTGATACCGAATTGTACCGCCATCTGAACGACAAAAGTCTGGCGGTGACCAGCGGCGGAAAGGTTTATGGCATTCCCTATGTGGTGGAGGGGTACGGCATCCTCTATAACGGCGCCATTTTGCAAAAATATTTCGCCACCGATGGGGCCAAGGTTTCCTCGGCTGAGCAGATCAACAGCTTCTCCAAGCTGCGGGAGGTGGTGGAGGATATGACCGCCAAAAAGGAGCAGCTGGGGATTGACGGTGTGTTTGCATGCACCTCTTTAAAGCCGGGTGAGGATTGGCGCTGGCAGACCCATCTGGCCAATATCCCCATTTCCTATGAGTGGATGCAGGGCGGGGTGGATCTGACAAGTGAAGAGACCCGGGAGATCGCCTTTTCCTACAACGAGAATTTTAAAAATATCTTCGATCTGTATCTGAATCATTCAACGGTGGATCCCAAACTGCTCGGTTCCAAGCAGGTAATGGATTCCATGGCGGAATTTGCTTTGGGAAAATGCGCCATGGTACAAAACGGCAACTGGGCCTGGAATGACATCAAGGGAATAGAGGGCAACACGGTGAAGGAAGAGGATATCCATTTCCTGCCCATCTACACCGGCATGGAGGCGGAAGAAACCCAGGGGCTGTGCATCGGCACCGAAAATTTTTTCTGCATCAACGCCAAGGCGAGTGAGGACGACCAGAAACGGGCGGCGGACTTTATTTACTGGCTTTTTTCTTCCGAAACGGGCAAGAAATTGGTAACGGAGGAACTGGGCTTCATCGCCCCGTTTGATACGTTTTCTGCCGACGAGCATCCCAACGATCCGCTGGCAGGCGAAGTGGCCGCCTGGATGAACAAAGAAGGCGTACAGAATATCGGGTGGAATTTCACCTTATTCCCCGGCCAGACGTTTAAAGACCATTTCGGCGGTGCGCTGCTGCAGTATGCGCAGGGCAATATGAGCTGGGACGAGGTCGTTGCGCGGACGGTGGATGATTGGAAAGTGCAAAGCGCCAGCCGGTGATCCTATTTGTCCGGCCCGAAAAGGCTTTTGCCGGACCGGACAAAGGCAGCGGGACAAACGGCTTTGGAAAAACCGTGCCTGCTGATTTTCGCCCCTCCCAAAGAGGGGTGGGTCCATATGATTTCAATTTGTCAGGAGCGTATCTATGCAAAAAAGCTTACGAAAATATTTTGCGGTTTTTGTGCTGCCAACGCTGACGGCATTTGTCATCGCTTTTCTGCTTCCGTTTCTGTTTGGCCTTTATCTGTCTTTTACCAGATTTACCACCGTTACCAATACCCAATGGGTGGGGCTGGAAAACTATATCCGCGCTTTTACCGATAATAACGACTTTCTGCACGCGCTGGGGATCACAGCGGCGTTCACCGTGGTATCGGTATGCTCGGTCAACCTGCTGGCCTTTGGGCTGGCGCTGCTTTTGACCAGAGGGTTCCGGGGGACCAACCTGTTCCGGACGGTGTTTTTTATGCCAAACCTCATCGGAGGCATTGTGCTGGGATATATCTGGCAGCTGATCATCAATGGGCTGCTGCTTCGCGCCGGCGTGGATATCACATACGATCCTAAATACGGTTTCTGGGGCCTGGTGGTACTGATGAACTGGCAGATGATCGGCTATATGATGATCATTTACATCGCGGGCCTGCAGAATCTGCCCGGCGACGTATTGGAAGCGGCCGAAATAGACGGCGCTTCTCCCTGGCAGAAGCTGCGCCGGGTGACCATCCCGATGGTGATGCCTTCCATCACCATCTGCACTTTTCTGACGCTGACCAATTCCTTTAAGCTGTTCGACCAGAACTTTGCCCTGACCGCCGGCGCGCCCATGAAAAAAACGGCGATGCTGGCGCTGGATATCTACAACACCTTTTATGGCCGGATCGGGGATGAAGGGGTCGGACAAGCCAAAGCGGTTTTGTTTTTCCTGATGGTAGCGGCAATCGCAGCGCTGCAGCTTCGGGCGACCAGAAGCAGGGAGGTGGAACAGTGAACAACCAATCCAAGCGCTGGCAAAGCATTTTTCTTCCCGCTTTTTTAACGGTGCTGGCCATCCTTTTTCTGGCGCCGATTTTTTTGGTGCTGATGAATTCTTTTAAGGGACAGTTCTATATTTCCGACGCGCCCTTTGCGCTGCCGGATTCCCAGACGTTCGTGGGCCTTCGCAATTACTGGAACGGGATCCAGAAGGTAGATTTTTTCTCCGCCTTTGGCTATTCTGTGTTTATTACCGTTTTTTCGGTGGCGGCGATCGTGTTGTTTACCGCCATGACCGCATGGTATCTGGTCCGCGTTGGGACGCGCACGGCAAACGGATTCTACTATCTGTTCGTTTTCAGCATGATTGTCCCATTTCAGATGGTGATGTTCACCATGTCGAAGATGGCCAATCTTCTGCATCTGGACAATCCGGTGGGGATCGTTTTGCTGTATCTGGGTTTTGGTTCCGGGTTGTCGGTATTTTTGTATAGCGGTTTTATCAAGTCCATCCCCCGGGATGTGGAGGAAGCGGCCATGATCGATGGATGTCATCCTTTGCAGATTTTCTTTTTCGTCGTCTTTCCCATGTTAAAGCCCACTGCTATCACAGTGGCGATCCTCAACGCCATGTGGATCTGGAACGATTATCTGCTGCCTTATCTGGTGATCGGCAGCCGTTATCGGACCATACCCATCGCGGTACAGTATCTGCAGGGAGGGTATGGGTCCCGGGATATGGGCGCTTTGATGGCAACGCTGGTTTTAGCGATTATTCCCATCGTTGTTTTCTATCTGGCCTGCCAGAAGTATATTATCCGGGGCGTGATGGCCGGTGCGGTCAAAGGGTGATGGATTGCCCGCGCAGCGGGAAAACGCCGGCATGGATTTGGTTTGACGGCGGGTCTTACAAGGAGTATGATAATGGCAGAAAAGACTGCGGCGAAAACTTGACAAAACGTTTGGATTTGGGAAGGAAGGGTGTTGGAATCGTGAAAAAGCAAAAGCCATTGGGCCGAGGTGCCGGTGTGCTGCTGCCGGTGTCCTGCCTGCCGTCGGATTACGGGATCGGTACATTTGGGCAGGACGCTTACCGTTTTGTAGATTTTTTAGCTGCGGCGGGCCAGCGCTATTGGCAGGTCCTGCCCCTTGGCCCGACCAGCTATGGAGACAGCCCCTATCAAAGCTTTTCCGCCTTTGCGGGAAATCCTTATTACATTGATCTGCAAATGCTGATCGAACAAGGGCTGCTTTTGGAAGAGGAAGCGGCTGAGCCGGACTGGGGACTGCGCCCAGATTGGGTGGATTATGCCAAATTGTACGGCAGCCGTTTTTCGGTTTTGAAAAAAGCCTGGTCCCGCAGTGGATGGGAGCAGGATGCGGCCTTTCTTTCTTTCTGCGAACAACAGAAAGACTGGCTGGAGGATTATGCCTTGTTCATGGCGCTCAAAGACGCTTTTGGCGGCCGGGAATGGCAGGCGTGGCCGGAAGAAATCCGTTTGCGCCGGCCCGCGGCATTGGCCGGCTGGAAAGAGCGCCTTCGGGAAGAGACCTCTTTTTGGCGGTACGTCCAGTACCTGTTCTTTTCCCAATGGGAGAGGCTGAAACAATATGCCAACCAAAAAGGGATTGGAATTATCGGCGATATCCCCATCTATGTGGCGATGGACAGCGCCGACGTGTGGGTACACGGCTCGCTTTTCCAGCTGGATGAAAGCCGCCGGCCCACTGCGGTGGCAGGCGTGCCCCCGGATCTGTTTTCCGCCACTGGGCAGCTTTGGGGCAACCCGCTGTATGATTGGCAGGCTATGGAGAAAGACGGATTTTCCTGGTGGAAAGCGAGGATGGCTTCCTGCGCGGCGCTGTACGACCTGATCCGTATCGACCATTTTATCGGTGTGGTCAATTATTACGCGATCCCGGCGGGCGAGGACACGGCCATGAACGGCCGCTGGATGCCCGGCCCCGGCGAAAAGCTTTTGAACGCCATCGGCCCGGCGCTGGGCAATAAAAAAATCATCGCGGAGGATCTGGGCGTGGTGACCCCGGCGGTGCGGCAGCTGCTTCGAAAAAGCGGATATCCGGGCATGAAGCTGATGGAATTTGCCTTTGACAGCGACAGCAAAAACGAAAATCTGCCCTGCCATTTTGAAAAGAATATGGTCATCTACGGCGGTACCCACGACAATGAAACGCTGGCCGGCTTTTTCGCACCGGGACAGAGCCGCCGGATGCTGCGGTTTGCCCGCCGGTATTTGAACGTATCCCAGAATGTGCAGATCCCCTGGGCGCTGATCCGGGCGGGTTATGCCAGCTGTGCGGATACGGCGGTGTTCCAGCTGCAGGATTTGATGGGGCTGGACAACCGGGCGCGGATCAACACCCCCTCCACATTGGGAGGGAATTGGTGCTGGAGGCTGGTCAAAGGGCAGTTGAGCGACGGCTTGGCCGCGAAAATCCGGGATTTGGTTGAACTTTACGGCAGATAGAGAGGAGGAATCCTGTTTGCAGGATTTTGAAAAGAAAGTACAGGCGATTTTGGAATTGGAAGACAACACTTCTCCCCAAAAAGCCAGCGCGGTGCAGCTTTATCATGCGGTTTCCAAGGCTGCCATGTCGCAGGTGTTTCCCCGCTGGAGAGAAAAAAAGGAGCAAAAAAGGGCCTGCTATCTTTCGGCGGAGTTTTTGCTCGGGCGGCTTGTCTACAGCAATCTGCTGAACCTGGGCCTTTTGGACCGGTGCAATACTTTTTTAACGGACCACGGTATCGACCCTTCCGTTTTCGAGCAGATCGAGGACGACGCTTTGGGCAACGGCGGGTTGGGCTGGCTTGCCGCCTGCTTTCTGGATTCCGCCGCGGCTTTGCGCATCCCGCTGGATGGCTTTGGCATCCGCTATCGGTATGGGCTGTTTCGCCAGCGGTTTGAGGACGGATTCCAAAAAGAAGAGGCGGACGACTGGCTGCGCTTCGGCGACCCGTGGAGCATCCGAAAAGATGGGGAAGCTGTTCGGGTCTGCTTTGGCGATCAAACGGTAAAAGCGGTTCCTTACGATATGCCGGTCATCGGTTATGGGGACGGGACGGTCAACACCCTTCGGCTGTGGCAGGCCGAAGCGGTGGAATCGTTTGATTTTGACCTGTTCAACCGCCAGAAATATGATGAGGCGGTGAGACAGAAAAACCGGGCTGAGGATATCTGCGCCGTGCTGTATCCCAACGACGACACCGACGAAGGAAAACGTCTGCGCTTAAAGCAGCAGTACTTTTTCACCAGCGCTACCATGCAGACGCTGGCAGCCCGGTATGTGGGCGAATACGGGGAAGATTTTTCCCATTTCGCAGAGCGCTATGCCGTACAGCTCAACGACACGCATCCCACTGTGGCCATTCCGGAACTGCTGCGCCTTTTGATGGAGGAGCATCTTCTTTCTTTTGACGAAGCGTTTTCGGTGGTGCAAAAGACCTTTTCCTATACCAACCACACCATTATGGCGGAAGCGCTGGAAAAGTGGAATGTCTCTTTGTTCTGTTCGGTGATTCCCCAGGTGTATCCGTATGTAGTGCTTTTAAACAACGCCCTGATGCGGGAATTGTCGGCGAAAGGACTTTCACCCCGGGAGCGGGAAAAATACCGAATCATCGACGGGCAGACCATCCATATGGCCCGCATGGCGATTTTTGCTGGACACACGGTCAACGGCGTGGCCAGAATCCATACGGAAATTCTCAAAAACAGCGCGCTCAAAGAATGGTACCGGCTGTATCCCAACCGCTTTCAAAATAAGACCAACGGCATTACTCAGCGCCGCTGGCTGGCTTTGTGCAATCCCGAACTGTCGGCGCTGGTCACTGAGCTTTGCGGCGACGGCTGGCAGACCGACCTTATCCGGCTCAAACGCCTGGAAGCATATGCGTCTGACGCGGATATCCTGAAGCGGTTTGCTGCGATCAAACAGGAGAAAAAGCGGCAGCTGTGCGAAGAAATCGAGAAAAAAGAAGGGGTGCGCCTGCAGCCGGACTTTTTATTTGATGTGCAGATCAAGCGCCTGCATGAATATAAGCGGCAGCTTTTAAATGCGTTTTCCATTCTGGATATTTATTTTTCGCTGAAAGACGGCAGCCTGACCGATTGGCACCCAACGGTATTCCTGTTTGGCGCCAAAGCGGCCCCCGGCTATTATCGGGCCAAGGGAATTATCAAATATATCAACGAAATCGCGAAACGGGTGAACCGGGACCCAGACACCAAAGACCGGCTTCAGGTGCTGTTCGTGCAGAACTATAATGTTTCCTACGCGGAAAAGCTGATTCCCGCGGCGGATGTGTCCGAGCAGATCTCCACTGCGGGAACGGAAGCGTCCGGCACCGGCAATATGAAATTCATGCTCAATGGTGCGGTGACGCTGGGAACGCTGGACGGCGCGAATATCGAAATCGTGGAGCAGGCAGGAAAGGAAAACAATTATATCTTCGGGGCGACGGTGGAAGAACTGTCGACCATGAAAGACTACGACCCGAAGCGGATTTTGCAGGAAAATGCCCGCATCCGCCGGGTGGTCGAAACGCTGGTCGACGGCACTTTTTCCGATGGCGGTACTGGTATGTTCCGGGAACTGTATGATTCCCTGACTGTCGGCGCCTCCTGGCATCAGCCGGATCAGTACTATCTGCTGGCGGATTTTTTGCCCTATTGTGACGCCAAGCGCCGGGCCAACCGAGACTATGCGCAGCAGCGGACGGCGTTTACCCGCAAATGCCTTTTGAATACCGCCAATGCCGGTATTTTTTCCAGCGACCGTACCATTCGGGAATATGCACAGGAGATATGGAACGTAAAAGCAGAAGAAAAATAGCGACCTTTCCAGAAAAATGGCAAAAATTAAAAAAAGAGGCGGAAATGAGAGCATTTCCGCCTCTTTTTGATGGATTTTTTACAGATATTCCCCTATAATGAAACCAAAGGGGAGGGATTTGTTTTGGAGAACAGATGGGAGCAGCTGCAAACAGATCTTCAGCGATGTGAGCGCTGCAGACTTTGCCGCACCCGTACCCAGGCAGTCTGGGGGGTGGGCAATCCGCGGACGAAGGTTCTTTTGATCGGGGAAGCGCCGGGTAAAAACGAGGATGAACAGGGAGAACCTTTTGTGGGCCGCAGCGGGCAGCTGTTGGACAAAATGCTCACCGTGGTGGATTTGGACCGAAAGCGCAACATTTATATCACCAATATTGTCAAATGCCGCCCGCCGGAGAACCGGGACCCGGCGCCGGAAGAGGTGGCGGCCTGCCTGGATTATCTGCGGGAGCAAACCAGGATTCTGGCGCCTAAAATTATTGTGTGCCTGGGCAGGATCAGCGCTTCAAGGATTATCGATCCCGGCTTTAAGGTCACCAGGGAGCACGGACAATGGGTGGAAAAAGGCGGCATCCATATGATGGGGACTTTCCATCCAGCGGCGCTTTTGCGCAATCCCGGCAACAAACCGGGGGCGCTGGAGGATTTTTTGGGCCTGCGGGAGAAAATCCTTCAACTATGCCCGGAAGTGTATGAACTGTAAAACGGCGCAAAGACAGGCTAATATGAAAATAGAGAAAAGGGCGCTCAGGACAAAAAGTCCTGCAGCGTCCATTTTTCCAAAAAATCAGTGATGCAGGAAGCGAAGTCTTCCCAAAAAGACAGCGTGGGGCAATGTTCTTTGCGGGGACAAAGATTGACAGGGGTATCCAAACAGGCAACGGGAGCGAGACGGCCTTCCGTTACCTCAAGGATTTCCCGAACGGTGTATTCCTTTGGTTCCCTCGTCAGACGGTATCCGCCGCTGCTGCCGCGCACACCTTGAATCAGCCCGTCTTTTTTCAAAAGCGCCACAATTTGCTCCAAATATTTGATTTCGATTCCCTGCCGAAAGGCGATATCCTTTAAAGGAATGTAGGATAAGACAGACTCCTTTTGCTGTTGTGCCAAATCAATCATCATGCGCAGGGCGTATCGCCCTTTGGTGGATATTTTCATAATCTTTCCCTTTCGTGAACGTTCTTTTATACATATTAAACCAATCGGAAATCTATGTAAAGAAAAAAGTAAAATCTTGTTGACAAAAGAATAGGTGGATGCTATAATCCTGGTAAACCAATAGGAAAACAAGAAAATCAGAAAGGAGAAGCGCAATGTATTTTTTGCAGACGGGCCGCAAAATGTGTATGTGTATGTGCATGTGCAGCAACATGTACACGATTTCCTGCGCCTTGGATGGATTTCAGAGCTTCTTTTCTGATTCGAAAACACGTTTTTGAACGGATGAAATCACAATGACCAAAGTAAGCGGGAAACAGCAGGCTTTCCCGCTTTTTTGTTTTTTAGGAGGCATTTGGATGAACGGATATTCTTTGCAAAAACTCCGAAAATCCCTGTGGGATGATCGAATGTGACGGTAAAAGGGCGAAGATGAGCAGATAAGATGAAACGACAAAAAGCTTTTGAAAGAAGGAAAAGAAAATGGCAGATTTTTTGAATGGAAAACATCAATATCAGTTTGAGACGTTGCAGCTTCATGTAGGGCAGGAGCAAGCAGACCCTGCCACCGACTCCCGCGCCGTACCGATTTACGCCACCACATCCTATGTTTTTCATAACTCCGCCCATGCGGCGGCTCGCTTTGGATTGTCCGACGCCGGCAATATTTACGGCCGTCTGACCAATTCTACCCAGGAAGCTTTTGAAAAACGCATTGCGGCCCTGGAGGGCGGCGTTGCAGCGCTGGCAGTCGCCTCCGGTGCTGCCGCAATCAGCTATACCATTCAGGCGCTGGCCCAAAACGGCGACCATATTGTCGCGCAAAAAACCATCTACGGCGGCACGTTTAACTTGCTGGCTCACACTTTCCCGCAATTTGGCATCAGCACGACTTTTGTCAACGCCCATGACCTAAAGGAGCTGGAAAACGCCATCCAGCCCAATACAAAGGCCGTTTATCTCGAGACGCTGGGCAACCCCAACAGCGATATCCCGGATATCGACGCGATTGCCGCGATTGCACATAAACACGGTCTGCCGCTGGTTATCGACAATACTTTTGGCACACCGTATTGGGTCCGGCCGATTGAACATGGCGCGGATATTGTGGTCCATTCGGCCACAAAATTTATCGGCGGCCACGGCACAACGTTGGGCGGCGTGATCGTCGATTCCGGCAAGTTTGACTGGAAAGCCAGCGGCAAATATGCCCCGATCGCGGACGCGAACCCAAGCTATCACGGAATCTCCTTTGTAGATGCTGTTGGCCCTGCCGCTTTTGTCACCTATGTGCGGGCGATTCTTTTGCGGGATACCGGTGCCACTATTTCTCCTTTCGCGGCATTTTTGCTGCTGCAGGGCACAGAAACGCTTTCTCTGCGTCTGGACCGTCATGCGGAGAATACCAAGAAAGTAGTGGAATATCTGGCAAATCATCCGCAGGTGGAACATGTTAATCATCCGTCCTTGCCGGATCATCCGGATCATGAGCTGTATGAAAAATATTTCCCCAACGGCGGCGGTTCGATCTTTACGTTCGAGATCAAAGGAGGCCAGGAAGAAGCGCACCGGTTTATCGACAGCCTGCAGGTCTTTTCCTTGTTGGCCAACGTTGCGGATGTAAAAAGCCTGGTCATCCATCCTGCGACAACGACCCATTCCCAGCTCAGCCCCGAAGAACTGCTGGATCAGGGAATCAAACCGAATACGATCCGTCTTTCGATCGGTACGGAACATGTAAACGATATCATTTACGATCTGGACCAGGCGTTCGAAGCGTCTGTGCAAAAGTAAGCGTATGACAGTTTTTATTGTAAAGCGGCTCTTTCCATGGAATCCTCCTATTAGAAGACGATGTCGATGTTCTCTTTTCGCAGAGAAATGAATAGGATAGGAAAATTGGAAAGGAGCAACTTATCATGGCAATCTATCAAAAAATCACCGAACTTGTGGGAAATACTCCGCTGCTGGAATTGACCGGCTATGAGCAGAAAGAAAAGCTGGAAGCGAAAATTTACGCCAAACTGGAATTTTTGAATCCAGCCGGAAGCGTAAAAGACCGTATTGCAAAAGCGATGATTGAAAAAGCGGAATCCGACGGCGCCCTTCGCCCGGATTCTGTCATCATCGAACCGACCAGCGGCAATACGGGGATTGGCCTGGCAGCAATCGCCGCCGCCAAGGGCTACCGCGTCATTTTGACGATGCCGGAGACGATGAGCGTGGAACGCCGCATCCTGCTGAAGGCTTACGGTGCCGAAATTGTGCTGACCGAGGGCGCCAAAGGAATGAAAGGCGCCATCGAAAAAGCGGAGGAACTGGCGCGTCAGACGCCGGGCAGTTTCATCCCGGGACAGTTTAAAAATCCCGCCAATCCGCAGGCACACCGGCAGACGACGGGTCCGGAAATCTGGCGGGACACGCAGGGCAAGGTCGACATTTTCGTGGCCGGCGTCGGAACCGGCGGGACCCTGACCGGTGTAGGAGAGTATTTGAAATCCCAAAATCCCGCAGTCAAAGTGGTGGCGGTAGAGCCGGCGGATTCACCGGTACTTTCCAAAGGAATCGCCGGTGCGCATAAAATTCAGGGAATCGGTGCGGGCTTTGTGCCGGATACGCTGAATACCCAAATTTATGATGAAATCATACCGGTGGACAATGAAGCGGCTTTTGCCACCGGAAGAGAAATTGCCCGAACCGACGGCGTATTGACCGGGATCTCTTCCGGCGCAGCGGTGTGGGCCGCGACAGAATTGGCCAAACGCCCGGAAAACAGGGGAAAGGCAATTGTCGTTCTGCTGCCTGATACCGGCGATCGTTATTTATCCACACCCTTGTTTGAAGATTAAAATATCGGAAAGGCTCCCGAGCACGCGGTGAGAGGGGGCCTTTTTCATTTAGCATGCCTGCGGGCGGGAAAGGGGTACAGATGGCAAATCAAAAGGCGCTTATCGCAATGAGCGGCGGCGTTGACAGTTCTGTAGCGGCGCTGCTGATGCAGAAACAGGGCTTTACCTGTGTCGGCGCGACCATGAAGTTGTTTGAAAATGAGGATATCGGTAAAAGCCGACAGCGGACCTGCTGTTCTTTGGAAGATGTGGAGGATGCGCGAAACGTCTGCTTCCAGCTGGGAATCCCCCATTATGTTTTCGGTTTTTCCGATGATTTCAGAAAAACGGTCATTGCCCGTTTTGTCCAAAGCTATCAGCAGGGTTTTACGCCGAATCCCTGCATCGACTGCAACCGCTATATCAAATTCGACAGATTGTTCCACCGGATGCGCCAGATGCAGATGGATGTCGTCGTGACAGGCCATTATGCCCGAATCGAACGCGAGGAAACTTCCGGCAAATGGCTTTTGAAAAAGGGAATGGATCCCGCCAAAGATCAAAGCTATGTTCTGTACGCCATGACCCAGGAACAGCTGGCCCATACCCGTTTTCCTTTGGGGTGCCTGCAAAAAAGCGAGGTGCGCAGAATCGCGAGGGAAAACGGCCTTGACAATGCGGCCAAAAGGGAAAGCCAGGATATCTGTTTTGTCCCGGATGGGGACTATGGCTCTTTTTTGGAACGATACACCGGAAAAACAATGGAACCGGGAAATTTTGTACGGCCGGATGGAACGGTGCTGGGACAGCACAGGGGAATCGGGCGCTACACCATCGGACAGAAAAAAGGGCTGGGGCTCAGCGTTGGAAAGCCCCTGTATGTCTGCGGAATCTGCCCGCAGTCCAATACGGTGGTGTTAGGAGAGGAAACATCGCTTTACAGCAGTTATCTGACGGCGAAAGAGGTCAATTTGATTTCGGGGGAGCGCTTGGATAAGGCCATCCGGGTCTGTGCGAAGATCCGCTATCGCCAGCAGGAGCAGCCGGCCGAAGCCTGGCAGTCGGACGACGGACGCCTGCATGTGCGTTTTGACCAGCCGCAGCGCGCGATTACGCCGGGCCAGTCGGTTGTATTGTATGACGGGGACACCGTCCTCGGCGGAGGCACCATTGAACGGGCGCAGTAGCACGGCTTGAAGCAGAATGGACGAGGAGGAGAATATGCACAAACAGACGGAAAATGATTTGGAGCAGATTGCGGCAGACCTTTTTGAACAGGAAAAGGAGTTGCCGGGCCATTTCCCTGATCGGGAAAAGGTCATTTGGATGATCCGGGAATTAAGAGGGATGTTGTTTCCCGGATTTTTCGGCGGTTGTCCGGAAGAAGGGCAGAACCTTTCTTTTGCCGCGGAAAAGCTTCGGAAAATAAAAGATGAGCTGAACCGGCAGCTGTACGCGGCGCTGACCTTTCGCGCCGGGGCAGCTTCTGAACAGGAGATCCGGCGGGAAACGCAGCAGATATGCCAAGCATTTTTCAGCCGCCTGCCCGACGTACAGCGGCAGCTGAAAATGGATGTGCAGGCCATCTTTGAAGGGGATCCGGCCGCGCAGAGCAAAGCAGAAGTCATTTTGTCCTATCCGGGGCTGTTTGCCATATTTGTTTACCGCGTTGCCCATGAACTGTATTGCAAAAAGGTGCCGCTGATTCCCCGCATTATGACCGAATACGCCCATAGCCGCACGGGGATTGATATCCATGCCGGCGCGCAAATCGGATCGTATTTTTCCATAGATCATGGCACAGGAATCGTCATTGGTGAAACGACCGAAATCGGCGACCATGTTAAACTGTACCAAGGGGTGACGCTGGGCGCTTTATCTACCCGAAAAGGACAGCAGCTTTCCGGTGTAAAACGGCATCCGACGGTCAAGGATCATGTGACGGTTTATGCCAACGCGTCTGTTTTGGGCGGAAATACCGTCATTGGGGAAAACAGCATCATCGGCGGCAGCGCTTTTGTCACGGAGTCGGTTCCCGCGAACACGAAGGTCATGGTGCCAAACCGGGAACTAGCCGTTCAGGGTAAAAACCAGGAAGAACCGTGGTATTGGGAAATCTAGGCGAAAGAAAAAGGAGAAGAGCATGTTTGTGTATGCGGATAACGCGGCTACCACCCGGATGAACAAGGCGGCGATGGAAGCGATGGGGCCGTATCTGGACAGCTTTTACGGAAACCCTTCCAGTCAGCACGCCGCCGGGCGGGACGCTGCGAAAGCGCTGGCACAGGCCAGGGCGAAGATGGCAAAAAACCTGGGATGCGAGCCGCGGGAGATCCTGTTTACTTCAGGCGGCAGCGAAGCGGATAACCTGGCCGTTTTTTCAGCGGCGGCGATGGGGGAGAAAATTGGGAAAAAGCATATGATTTCCACCGCCTTTGAGCACCCTGCGATTCTTCGCACCCTGGACAAGCTGCGGACCAAAGGATTTTCCGTCACGCTGCTGCCGGTTCCGGAAAACGGAATCATTTCGGCCCGGCAGGTGGAAGAAGCCATTCGCCCGGATACCTGCCTGGTATCTGTCATGTACGCCAACCACGAGATCGGCACCATCCAGCCCATTTCGGAAATCGGGAGAATATGCCGCGAGAAAGGGGTTTTGTTCCACACCGACGCCGTACAAGCGGCGGGCCATTTGCCGATTTGCGTGAAAGACCAGCAAATCGGGATGCTGTCCCTTTCGGCTCATAAATTTCACGGCCCGAAAGGCGTGGGAGCGCTGTATGTGCAAAAGGGGATCCAATTGGAACCGATGATCACCGGAGGCGGACAGGAAAGAGGGCTGCGGGCCGGAACGGAGAATGTCCCGGGCGTTGTTTCGATGGCGGCGGCTTTCGATTTTGCCTGCGAGCACCTGGAAGAAAATATGAAAAAAATGACATCTTTGCGGGATAAAACGATTGACGGACTGCGAAATATCCCCTATTCTATATTAAATGGGGACCCGGTTTGCCGGCTGCCCGGAAATGTAAATGTCTGCTTTGAAGGAGTAGAGGCGGAAGCGCTTCTTTTTTTGCTGGATCAAGCTGGCATCTGCGCTTCTTCCGGTTCTGCCTGCATGTCGGGCTCGCTGGAACCCAGCCATGTTTTGCTGGCGATCGGCCGAACGCCGGATCAGGCCAAAAGCGCGCTGCGTCTTTCCTTTGGAGAGGAGAACACAGAAGAGCAGGTCGATTTTATCGTCGAAACAACGGCAAAAGCGGTAAACAGCCTGCGCGGTGTAAAAGCTTATGTCCCCAGTTGGTAAACAAAACATTGGATTGCGGCCGGCAGGCTGTATCTTTTTGAATTGAATGATAAGGATGATGTTTCATGAAAGTAATCGATTTGATCCGGGCCGAGAAACCCTGTTTGTCTTTTGAGGTTTTCCCGCCGAAAACCAGCGACAATTACCAGAGCATTCAAACGGCAACGGAAAACATCGCGGCTCTTTCACCGGACTTTATCAGCGTGACATACGGCGCAGGAGGAGGGACCAGTGATTATACCGTCTCTATTTCTTCCAACCTGCAGGAGAAATACCATGTCCCCACGCTGGCGCATCTGAGCTGCATCAGCTCTTCGCATGAGGGGGTGCAAAAGCAGCTGGCCGCCATGCGCGCCGCCGGCATCGAAAATGTGCTGGCGCTGCGAGGCGATATCGCGCCCAATGCGCCTGCCGCCCAAAATTGGTATTACCATTACGCGAGCGAACTGGTACGGGAGATCAAAAGCTACGGTGGATTCTGTATTGGCGGCGCTTGTTATCCGGAAAGCCATCCGGACTCCAAAAATCAGACGGAGGACATCGCGCATCTGAAAGAAAAGGTGGATGCCGGATGCGAATTTTTGACCACCCAAATGTTCTTTGACAATAATATTTATTATAATTTCCTTTATAAAGTCCGGGAAGCGGGGATTACCGTTCCCGTGGTAGCAGGTATTATGCCGGTTACAAATGCCAAGCAGATCAAGCGGATTGTGGAACTTTCGGGGACAGCGCTGCCGCAGCGTTTCCGGTATCTTTTGGACCGTTTTGGCAGCAATCCGGCCGCAATGAAACAGGCGGGGATTATCTACGCCTCGGAGCAGATCATTGACCTTCTGGCCAACGATGTACCGGCGATCCATGTTTACTCGATGAATAACGCGTCGGTAGCGGCGCAGGTTCAAAGCAATCTCTCGGAGATTTTAAAATGACCGCCCCGGTCATTTCCGTTTCGGCGGCGCTTCCCCCCGTTGCGCGGAAAAATATTTTACGCTATCTGGGGATGGGAAGAGCAGAAGAAGATCCGGCGGTGGCTGCGCTGATAGATGCGTGCCTGCCCGAATTTTCCTTGGCGGTTCGCTGCCAGGCGTGTTATCTGGAACTGCCGGTCTTTACAGAGAATCAGGTGATAGATTTTGGCGCCATGCAGGTGGA
The DNA here is from genome assembly GCA_051881895.1 of Oscillospiraceae bacterium. GTDB lineage: Bacteria > Bacillota > Clostridia > Oscillospirales > Ruminococcaceae > UBA3818. The sequence goes on along the minus strand of JBJEQT010000098.1, from coordinate 27,544 downwards.
AAGCGCCAGCCTGGCCCGAAACCTGGAGGGGTGCCAAAAAGCGATCCTGTTTGCGGCTACTTTGGGCGCGCAGATTGATCTGCAGCGCCGCCGCGCGGCGGTGACTTCACCCGCCAGGGCGCTGGTGCTCGACGCCATTGGCTCAGCGGCGATAGAGGCGTTCTGCGACCAGCTGTGCAGTGAATGGGAGGAAAAATACCCCGATCTGCGCTTCCGTCCACGATTCAGCCCAGGCTATGGCGATTTGCCGCTGGCGTTTCAGAAAAAGCTTTTGGAAGTGCTGGACAGTAAGCGGAAAGCCGGAATTGTTTTGTCCGATGCGCTTTTGATGATCCCCCAGAAATCGGTTTCGGCCATTGTGGGGATGGGGCATACCGGTTGTACCATGCGGTTTCATGACTGTTCGGCGTGTTCAAAAAAAGACTGCGCTTTTCGATTATAGGAGGTCGATTGCTGTGAATGTGATGGAATGTGTAAAAAGCGGGCTGTTTTATCTGGATGGCGGAACCGGCACATCCTTACAGGCAATGGGCCTTGTCCCGGGTGAACTGCCGGAACTTTGGAATCTTACCCATCCGCAAAAGATCACCGAGCTGGCGCGGACTTATTTTGAGGCGGGGAGCCATGCGGTCCTCACCAATACCTTTGGCGCGAACAGCCTGAAATTTGGCGAAAAAAACGGGCTTCCCGTTTTGGATGAAGTGGTCAGGGCGGCTGTTCGCTGCGCCAAAACGGCGCGCGATACGGCGCAGGGCGGACAAATGAACCGGTTTGTAGGGTTGGATATCGGCCCTTTGGGGAGAATGTTGGAGCCGCTGGGGGACTTGCCGTTTGAAACGGCGGTAGAGTTGTTTGCCGAGGTCGTGCGTGCCGGTACAAAAGAGGGCGTCGATTTTATTCTGATCGAGACGATGAATGACGCTTATGAGACAAAAGCGGCGGTATTGGCGGCAAAAGAAAACGCCGATCTGCCTGTTTTTGTCAGCAATATTTATGATGAAAACGCCAAGCTGATGACCGGCGCTTCGCCGGAGGCGATGGCGGCCCTGCTGGAAGGCCTCCGGGTCGATGTGATGGGCATAAACTGTTCGCTGGGGCCGGATCAGATGCTGCAGCTTCTGCCGCGCCTGTCCGCCAGCACCAGCCTGCCGCTGCTGGTCAAACCCAATGCCGGCATGCCCCGCAGCCGGAATGGAAAGACGGTTTACGATGTGGATGAAGATCATTTTGCCGCGGTTATGAAGCAGGTGGCAGAACAGGGCGCACGGATAATCGGCGGATGCTGCGGCACTACGCCGGCGTACATCCAAAAAATGGTCGCCGCCACTGCCGGCGTGACCCCTGTTGCGCTGACCAGAAAAAAACGGTCGGTGATCAGTTCCTATGCGCAGGTGGTGGAATTTGGAAAAGGGCCGGTGCTGATTGGGGAACGCATTAACCCGACCGGAAAGAAAAAATTCAAAGAGGCGCTGCGGGCGCACGATATCGGCTATATTCTCAAAGAGGGGATTGCGCAGCAGGAACACGGCGCCGAGGTGCTGGATGTCAATGTAGGTTTGCCGGAGATCGACGAACCGGCGATGCTCAGCGAGTGCGTAAAGGAACTGCAATCAGTGACCAGTTTGCCGCTCCAGTTGGATACGTCCGACCCGAAAGCGATGGAACGGGCGATGCGCATCTATAACGGAAAGCCGATGCTCAATTCGGTAAACGGCAAAGAGGAAAGCATGGAAGCGGTCTTTCCGCTGGTGCAAAAATACGGCGGCCTGGTTGTGTGCCTTACGCTGGATGAATCCGGTATCCCCAATACGGCTTTGGAACGGCTGGAAATTGCACGGCGGATTTTAACACGGGCGGCGGAATACGGCATCGGTCCGGAAGATCTGATTTTCGATCCGCTGGCGATGACGGTCTCGTCGGATAACCAGGCGGCAAACGTCACGCTGGAAACGGTCAGCCTGTTAAAAAAGGAATTGGGCGTTTGCTGTTCGCTGGGCGTTTCCAACGTTTCGTTTGGCCTGCCGAACCGGGAATTTGTCACGGCTTCTTTCTTCACGATGGCGTTGGCCCGGGGGCTGGACGCGGCGATTATGAATCCTTTTTCGATGGAGATGCAAAAAGCGTATCATTGTTATCTGGCGCTGTCGGGCCAGGATCCCAATTGCCAGAGGTACATCGGTTTCGCGCAGGATCTTGTGTCCCAGGTCAGCTCATCGGCCCCGGCGAAAAGCGACCTGCCTGAAAAAGAGGACGGGCTGCAGGCCGCGATTGAGCGCGGACTGCGGGAAGAAGCTTCCCGCGCCGCCCAAGAGGCGCTTGCGCATGCCGATGGCCTGGCGGTCATCAACGAGCAGATCATTCCTGCTTTGGATATTGTGGGTCAGGGATTTGAGAAGAAAACGGTTTTCCTGCCGCAGCTTCTCATGAGCGCCGAGGCGGCAAAAGCCGCGTTTGACGAAGTGCGTAAGACAATGCCTGCGGCGTCGGAACAAGGACCGGCGGTGATCCTTGCCACGGTGAAAGGGGATATCCACGACATCGGCAAAAATATCGTCAAGGTTCTGATGGAAAACTATGGATATCGGGTGATCGACCTGGGACGGGATGTGCCGCCGGAAAAAATTCTGGAAGCCGTCTTGCAGAACGATATCCGCTTGGTGGGTCTGTCTGCCTTGATGACGACCACCGTCCCCGCAATGGAACAAACAGCGCGGCTGCTTCGCGCCGAAAAACCGGACTGCAAAGTGGTGGTCGGCGGAGCGGTGCTGACCCAGGAGTATGCGGATATGATCGGAGCGGATTACTACGCGAAAAACGCGATGGAAACGGTCCGGTACGCAGAACAGGTTTTTGGCAAAGCGGCGGACCAATAATATTTTTCTTTTGGAAATTCCCCATAATAAACAAAAAAACGGACGCTTTTGGAAGCGTCCGTTTTTTGTTTGCAGGCGCAGCCATTTTGTCTTTTCCGGTCCTCGTAGCCGCAAAAAGAGGGGATGCTCCACAGCGTTAAAAACGCCCCAAACGCATAAAGTCCGGTTTTTGGAGCATACTGCCGTTGTCCGGCGGGAAACGGAAAAGTGGTTGGGACCGTTCTCTCGGTTCGGGTATATACTGAAAACAGACCGCAAAAGGAGAGATGAGAATGGAATGGACTTTGGACCAGGTACCGTTGGGGGAGGAAGCGGTGGTGCTGCAGGTGGAGGATGAGGCTTTGCTGGGCAGCCGGCTGCGGGAAATGGGGATCACCGAAGGGGTTCGTATCTGCCGCAAGCGCCAGGCTCCGCTCGGCGACCCCTCCATTTATATGGTGCGCGGATGCGCTTTGGCAATCCGAAACGCGGATGCGGCGCATATCCTTGTCCGCCCGGCGCATATATCTGTTGCGGGAGGATTTGAAAACCGGCGATCGGACCGCTGAAAATTGACCTCCCAAGCTGCCGCCCGCGGTAAAAACCAAAAAGCGGCGGCGAAAGGAGAAAAAATATGGCGAATCGGACGATTGGATTATTGGGAAACCCCAACAGCGGCAAAAGCACTCTGTTCAACCGGCTGACCGGAGCCCATCAGGTGACGGGCAACTGGCCCGGCGTGACAGTGGAGCGAAAAGAGGGCCGGATACAAGGAAAGCCTTGGATGCTGACAGACTTGCCGGGAATTTATTCGCTGGCCGCCTATTCGCCGGAGGAAAAGGTAGCCGCTTCTTTTTTGGAGGATACGCCGCCGGATCTGGTGCTGAATATTGTTGACGCCACCGCTTTGGAGCGCAACCTTTATCTGACGCTGCAGCTGCTGGAGCGCAATCTTCCGACGGTGGTGGCGGTGAACCTGTGCGACCAGCTTGAGCGGCAGGGCGGGAAGGTGGACTGTGACGCGCTGTCCCGGCGCCTTGGCGTACCGGTGATCCCCATATCGGCCCGCAGCGGGAAAAATATGGGGCAGCTTTTGTTGGCAATGGAAAAAGCGGCTCAAAAAGCAGGCGCCAACCGGCCGGCCTGGCTAAAAGAAGCGGGGGAAGAGAACGAAAAAAATCGCTACGAAATCATCCGGATGCTGCTGGACGGCGTTTACGACAGCGGAGCCGCAGCCGGCAGATTGACGGAGCGGCTGGACCGTATCCTGATCGACAAATATCTGGCCATCCCGATTTTTCTGCTGGTGATGTTTTTGATGTTCGCCTCTATTTTCGGCCCGCCGGGCATGGCGATGAAAGCGGCGGCGGAGCGGGGCGTGGAAATCATATCCCGCGGGCTGGAGACGCTGTTGGACCGCACCGGCGCGTCCTGGTGGGCCAGGGAAATGGTGGTGGATGGCATCTGGGCAGGCGTTGGAAGCGTATTGACATTTTTGCCGCAGATAGCGCTTTTATTTTTGTTTTTGACTTTGCTGGAAGACAGCGGCTACATGGCCAGAGGCGCATTTGTGATGGACCGTCTGCTTCAGAAAACAGGACTTTCGGGCAAGGCGTTTATCCCCCTGCTGATGGGGTTTGGCTGTACTACGCCTGCCGTGATGGCAACCCGGACACTGGAGCGGGAGCGGGAGCGCCGTCTGGCGATTCGCATGCTGCCGTTTTTCTCCTGCGGGGCGAAATTGCCGGTCTATATCCTTTTCGCATCCGCTTTTTTTCCGAAGAACCGGGCCCTTTTGGTTTTCAGCCTGTACATACTTGGCGTGTCGCTGGGCGTTTTATGGATTCGCCTGACCGGCGGCGCCGAAAAAAATCGGGACGCTCCTTTTTTGATGGAGCTGCCGCCTTATCGCCTGCCGACGCTGACGGGTACCATGCGCCGCCTTTGGGACAAGTGCAAAGGCTTTGTGGCCAAAGCCGGCACCGTCATCGTTTCGCTAAGCGCGCTGATCTGGCTGACGCAGCATCTGACTTTTTCGCTGGACTGGACCCGCCAGGCCAGCATCAGCATGTTCGGCACCGTCGGCGAATGGCTGGCGCCGCTGTTTCAGCCATTGGGCTTTGGCAGCTGGCAGGCGGCGGTGTCCCTGCTGGCGGGACTTGTCGCAAAGGAGGCGGTGGTAAGTTCTTTGGCGGCATTGTATGCTTACGGCAATGCCGCCGGTCTGAGCGCCGCTTTGCAGCAGGCATTTACCCCGGCGTCAGCTTTGTCCTTTCTGGTGTTTGTGCTGCTGTATATGCCCTGCGTAGCTGCGTTTGCCGCGATCCGCCGGGAGCTTGGCGACTGGCGCGCGGGACTTTGGGCTATGGCAGGTCAGACTGCCGTGGCCTACGCCGCCGCCTTTCTCATTTACCGGATCGCGCTGCTTTTTTGGCCCGCATAAACTGGCGCAGTTCCCTTTTGCCGAAATTCACAAAAGAAAAGGAGAAAAATTTGTATTTTCTCAGATTGTGTAAAGAAAAAAACCTTGACTGTATAAACATTTTTTTGTATAATAACCGTTGTGAGTTGTAAAGGATTGGCCTTTACACAATACCGCCCAAACAAAGCAAGGGAGAGATTTGGATGAAAAATCTGGATATTTCGGTTCTGCTTGACTTTTATGGCGATATGCTCACCGAAAAGCAGCGGGAGGTCATCGGTTTTTATTATAACGAGGACCTGTCTTTGTCGGAGATCGGCGAGTTTGAGGGGATCACCCGTCAGGGCGTGCGGGATTCCATTAAGCGCGGCGAAGCGGTGCTTTTGGAAATGGAGGAACGTCTGGGCTTGGCCAAGCGTTTTCGCAAGATGCAGGACGGCATCGAGCAGATTGTCCGTTGCGCCCAGGATATTAATTTTTACAACAGTGAGTTTGGCTATTCCAAACAGATTGCGCAAAAGGCGGATGAGATTATCCGGCTGGCAAAAGAATTGGATGAATAGAGGGTCGTCATGGCGTTTGAAGGATTGTCGGACAAATTATCGGCGGCGTTTAAAAAGCTCCGTTCCAAAGGAAAGCTGACAGAGGCCGATGTAAAAGAGGCGATGCGGGAGGTCCGTCTCGCATTGCTGGAAGCGGATGTCAACTATAAAGTGGCAAAGGATTTTATCGCTTCCGTCACCGAAAAGGCCATCGGCTCCCAGGTGCTGGAGAGTTTGACTCCGGCCCAGCATGTAATTAAAATCGTCAACGAGGAACTGACCGCTCTGATGGGGTCGGAACAGGCCCGTATCAATATTTCGTCGAAAATCCCCACTATCATCATGATGTGCGGCCTGCAGGGGTCGGGTAAAACCACCCATTCGGGCAAGCTGGCGCTTCATTTTAAAAAGCAGGGCAAGAGGCCGCTTTTGGTCGCCTGCGATATTTACCGCCCTGCGGCTATCGAACAGCTAAAGGTAGTCGGCGGCAAGGTGGATGTGCCGGTGTTTGAGATGGGACAGGCCGACCCGGTGGAAATTGCCCGCAAGGCCGTGTCTTACGCCAAGGATTACGGCCGGGATATTGTGATTTTGGATACCGCGGGCCGGCTCCACATCGACGAAGAGCTGATGGCGGAGCTGCAGCGAGTCAAGGCCGAGGTCAAACCGGACGAGATATTGCTGGTGCTGGACGCTATGACCGGCCAGGACGCGGTCAATGTGGCAAAATCCTTTGACGATACGCTGGGCATCGACGGTACGATCTTGACCAAACTGGACGGCGATACCCGCGGCGGCGCGGCGCTGTCCATCCGGGCAGTGACCGGAAAACCCATCAAATTTGTTGGTATGGGCGAAAAGTTGGAGGATTTGGAGCCGTTTTTCCCGGACCGGATGGCCTCCAGAATTCTGGGAATGGGCGATGTGCTGACCCTGATCGACAAAGCCCAGGAGCAGTTTGATGAAAAACAGGCGGCCAAAACGGCACAGCGTTTAAAAGAAAACAAATTCGATCTCAACGATCTTTTGGACCAAATGCACCAGTTAAAGAAAATGGGCCCGCTGCAGCAGGTCATGTCCATGCTGCCGGGGCAAAAGGTCCAGTTAAAAGAGGAAGACGCCGAAAAAGGCGAGGCGGAACTGCGGAAAATGGAAGCAATCATTACTTCCATGACCGCCAGGGAGCGGGAAAAGCCTTCGATTATCAACCCCTCCCGCAAGCGGCGCATCGCCGCCGGCAGCGGCACGAAGGTCGAGGATGTAAACCGGGTGCTGCGCCAGTATGAGCAGATGCAGAAAATGCTCAAGCAGTTTTCCAATCCGGGAAAAATGAGCAAAAAGCTGCGCCGCATGGGTGGAATGCCCGGTATGGGCGGGATGCCCGGCGCTGGCGGCGGGTTCCCTTTTATGTAAATCTGGTATCAACCGGCTGACCGGTCAGTATACACAATCAAATTTATGGAGGTGACAGAAATGGCTGTTAAAATAAGACTTCGCAGAATGGGCGCGAAAAAAGCTCCTTTTTACCGTATCGTCGTAGCTGATTCCAGATATCCCAGAGATGGCAGATTCATCGAGGAAGTTGGCTATTATGATCCGACCAAGGAGCCTTCCGTCATCAAAGTTGATGAGGAAAAAGCGAAAAAATGGATTTCTACCGGCGCGCAACCTACCGATACCGTGAAATCCCTGCTGAAAATTGCCGGCGTGCTCTAATCGGTGAAAGGTGATACGCTATGGAAGAACTGTTAGTGACAATTGTAAAAGGCCTTGTAGAAGACAAGGACGCAGTTTCTGTAACCGCTGACGCTCCCGACGAAGAGGGCATGGTCGTGTACCATCTGCATGTAGGCCCCGACGATATGGGCAGAGTCATCGGCAAACAGGGCCGGATCGCCAAGTCTATCCGCTCTGTGATGAAAGCTGCCGCCACCCGCCAGGGTACCAAAATAGCGGTAGAGATCGATTAGTATTTGCTTACAAAGGCCGAAAGGGACTGTAATAAAAGGGCAGGCGGTATGATCCGGATATCCTTTTGTTGCAGTCTCGTTTTGTTTCGGCGCGTTTTAAGGAGAGTATCCCATGAAAAAGAAATTTCTGGAGATCGGAAAAATCGTGACCACCCACGGCGTGATGGGCGAGGTCAAAGTCTATCCCTGGTGCGATACCCCGGATTTTTTGACCGGCTTTTCCACTCTCTATTTTCATAAAGGAAAGGACCCGGTTTTGGTGCAGCAGGCGCGGGTCCATAAAAATATGGTGCTGCTAAAGCTGCAGGGCGTCGATACGCTGGAAGCGGCCCAGGCGCTGCGCAACCAGATCCTGTATGCCGACCGGGCGGATATGCCGCTGGAAGAGGGCGAATATTTTATCCAGGACCTAATCGGCCTTACCGTAGTGGATGCGGATACCGGAGAAGAATACGGAACTCTGAGCGATGTTTCCCAGACCGGGGCAAACGACGTATATCATATCTCCAAGCCAGGGGAAGCGGAAAAGCTGATTCCAGCCATCCGGGAGGTAGTGGTCGAGACCGATGTGGACGGCGGTATCATGCGGATCCGTCCGCTGAAAGGGCTGTTTGACGATGCGGATTGACATTGCAACCCTGTTTCCGGACATGTGCGAAGCGGTGCTGTGCGAGAGTATTATCGGCCGCGCCCGTGAGGCGGGATTATTGGAAATTCACTGTCACAATATCCGCGACTACACCCTGGATAAACACCGCCGGGTAGATGATACTCCCTATGGAGGCGGCATGGGGATGGTCATGCAGGCAGACCCTATTTTCCGCTGTTATGAGGCGGTCTGCGCCCAACTGCCCCAAAAGCCCCATGTTATTTACCTGTCGCCGCAGGGAAGAGTCCTGACCCAGCAGATGGCGGTGGAATATTCCCGGCAGGAATACCTGTTCTTGCTCTGCGGCCACTATGAAGGGGTGGACGAGCGGGTGCTGGAGGAAATTGTGGATGAGGAGCTTTCCATCGGCGACTATGTGCTCACCGGCGGCGAGCTGCCCGCGCTGGTTTTTGTGGATACCGTAGGCCGGCTGTGCGAAGGGGTGCTGGCGGACGAAAGCTGTTTTACGGAGGAAAGCCATTTTAACGGCCTGTTGGAATATCCGCAGTATTCCCGTCCGGCGGTATGGCACGAAAAAGAGGTGCCGGCGGTCCTGCTCAGCGGGCACCACGCCAACATCAGCCGCTGGCGGCGGGAACAGTCTTTGCTGCGCACCTGTGAAAAGCGCCCGGACCTGCTGGAAAAAGCGGCGCTGAACGCTGCGGATCTTGCGTTTTTGCAATCGGTCCCCAAAAAAAATAGATAAAAATTTTGCTTTTCAGCCCTCTCTTTTGAAAGGACTTGACAAAGCATGATAAAATAAAAATAGTTGGAATGCTGTATCCTGAATAAGGAGATGCTTATGAAGAAGATCATTGGGATTTATTTGCTGCTGCAGGCGGCGATGAAAAGCGTATGTCTGTTTTTGAGCCTGCGCAGTGACGAATCGCTTCTGCCTGTCATCGTGCTTGTTTTTTGCGTTGTACTGATTGTGGGAGCGGTATACGTGGCAGCGATGACTTTTATGCAAAAGGCCAGACTGCGTCAGATTTCCCGGTTCTTTGTTTTGGAAATCGCTTTAACTGTATTTAACATTATATTTATGTTTTTCCAGCCGGTGGAAATGCTTCCGTCCGACAGCTGGGTAACCGGCAACCTGTTTGATATTCTGGTAGCCGGGGTGATTCTGGTTTATCTCACCCGACAAAAATACTATATCCGCGCGAAATACATTACGGATTCGGTCGAGTCGGATGAAAACGAAATGGTTCCCGCCGGGCAAAAGACCCGGCCAATGGTGTAAACCCAGATACGATTCCAACAATGGGGAGGTTTCCTGTGATGGGAGGCCTCCTCACTTTTTGTGCCCGTTTTGCATAAGATGCACTATCTTACAGTGGGCGGGTGAAAACATGGGTATTTTGCTGTTTTTGGAAATTTGTTTGATTGCCGTGGGAGCCTGGTCTTTGGTCGTGATGCTGTACCGGCTGTTCCTGATGCCGGCAAAAGAGGTTTTCGCGCCGCTGGTGCTGCCGGTGGGGGATTCGGACGATTCTGTGGAGGCAAAGCTGCGCTGGGCTTATTGGCAGACCCGGTCCGGCGGGAAATACGGATTTTTGTATATCCTGGACTGTGGGATGAGCGACGAAACGGCTCAGATCTGCCGCCGGTTTGGCCGGGAATACGGGAATATCGAGATCGGGGATCTCGATACGCTCAACCGCCTTTTAAGCGGCAAAGAGGGTTTGCATCCGTAAAAAAAAGTAGTATACTGAATAAAAAAGCATAGGCATTTTGCCTGTTTGAGGGATTATGGAAGCACAGGAATACCTTCGCCTGACCGGTACGGTGGAGCACATCGTTTATCAAAAGGAAGAAAGCGGCTTCACGGTGCTGGAACTGGCGAGTGACGGAGAATTGATCACCGTTGTGGGCGAAATGCCCGGCGTTGCCGAAGGGGAAGAGCTGGTTCTCACCGGGACCTATGTGGCTCATCCTACTTTTGGCAGCCAGTTTCGGGTATCGGTCTATGAACGGCAGCTGCCCGCTACGGCGGGGGCGATTTATAAATATCTGGCCGCAGGCGCGATCAAAGGGATCGGGCCTGCTTTGGCGCGCCGTATTGTGGACCGGTTCGGGGAAAACACCCTGGATGTGATGGAAAAAGCCCCGGAGCAGCTTTGCCAGGTCAAAGGCGTTTCCCAGCGCAAGGCCGAGGAAATCGCCCAGGAGTTTAAGCGGATTTTCGGCGTTCGGGCGGTGATGCTGTTTTTATCCAAGTACCAGATCCACTCCTCCATCTGTGTGCGGGTGTGGAAGAAATGGGCGGCCATGGCGGTGGATGTCATCCGGGAGAATCCTTATGTGCTTTGCCGGGCGGATATCGGGCTGGATTTTGACCAGGCCGACGGTATCGCCCGCTCCATGGACATTGCGCCGGATGATCCGCGGCGAATTGCGGCGGGCCTGCAGTTTGTGCTCAGCCACAATCTGGGAAACGGGCATACCTGTCTGCCTGCCGAAACGCTCATCAAAGTGGCGGGGACACTACTGGAGGTGGACCGGGCGGCGCTGGAACTGGGCCTGGAGGATCTGTCGCGGGAGAATGAGCTGGTGGTCTGTTTCTGCGGCGGCCGGGATTTTGTGTTTTTGCCGGAATTGTACGCGGCGGAAACCTATATTGCCGGGCGGATGGCCCTGATTTTGTCATCCTATCCGGATTTGGGACAAACTTACGACCGGCAGATCGATGCGCTGCAGGAGCAGCTGGGCATTGTTTATGAATCCCGGCAGCGGAAAGCCATTACCATGGCGCTGAATAACGGGGTGTTTATCCTCACCGGCGGCCCCGGTACCGGTAAGACTACCATTATCAACGCCATTATCGAATTGTTTGAGCAGCGGGGCGATAAGGTGATGCTGGCAGCCCCCACCGGTCGGGCGGCCAAACGGATGAGCGAGCTGACAGGCCGGCAGTCCAAGACCATTCACCGATTGCTGGAGGTGGATTTCCGCGACGGTGCCGGAACGGTGTTCAAGCGCGACGAGCGCAACACACTGCCTGCCGATGTGATCGTCGTGGATGAGATGTCCATGGTGGACACGCTGCTGTTTCAAAGCCTTCTTCGGGCTATGAAGTTAGGATGCCGGCTGGTCATGGTAGGGGATACCGACCAGCTGCCGTCGGTAGGGGCGGGCAATGTGCTCAAGGATTTGATCGAGGCAGACGTCATCCCAACCGTGCATCTGCAGGAGATTTTCCGGCAGGCGGCCGAGAGTATGATCGTCACCAACGCCCACGCCATTGTGCGCGGGGAGCAGCCAGACCTTTCCTGCCGGGACAAGGACTTTTTCTATCTGGCGGGCGGAAGCTATCAGGCAGTGACCGAAACGCTTCTGGATCTGGTGCAGCGGCGGCTGCCAAAGCAGTACGGTTTTTCCCCCATGACCGATATCCAGGTGCTTTGCCCCAGCCGGATGGGGCAGCTTGGAACGATGGAATTAAACCGGCGGCTGCAGGAGCGGCTGAACCCTCCCGCGCCGGATAAGCCGGAAGTGAAAGTTTTTGCCAACCTGTTCCGTTTGGGGGATAAGGTCATGCAAATCAAAAATAATTATGATATCATATGGAAAAAGGACGATGAGGAAAACGGTGTCGGCGTGTTTAACGGCGACATCGGAGAGATCATTTTTATTGATAAAAGCATGGGCAGGGTCAAAATACGCTATGATGACCGGGTTGCCGATTATTCGGTGGATATGATGTCCGAATTGGAGTTGGCATATGCGGTGACCGTTCATAAAAGCCAGGGCAGTGAATTCCCCTGCGTGATTCTCTCTTTAGACTCGCCCAACCGAAAGCTGTATTACCGCAATCTTTTGTACACAGCGGTGACCCGCGCCAAGCAGCTTCTGCTGATTATGGGAAATTCCCGGGCGGTCCCGGCGATGGTGGAAAATAACCGCAAAACGCTCCGGTATACCAACCTGGCCGGCTTTTTGTCCGAGCAGACCCAGGCGTAGAGAAAGGGTGATCCGGCATGAAAGAAAAACGGTTTTCCCTGGGCGGCTTTTTGGCAGATCTTCTGTTTCCGCCCCGGTGTCTTCTTTGCGGCAAACTTTCCAAAGAGGGCTTTCTGTGCGAAAAGTGCGCTGCCGGACTGCATGAGGTGGGGAAAGATCCCTGCCGCTTTTGCGGGCGGGACGCCGATCGCTGCCGGTGCGATTATGGAAAAGCGTTTTTGTTTGAGCAGTCGGTAAGCGCTTATTATTATGAAGAAACCGGCCGCCTGCTTTTGCATCAATTCAAGTTCCGGGGCGATCGGGCCTGTTATGACCGTATTTTGGCCCCGCGTTTTCTGGAACGGGTACGCGGCGCGTTTGTCGGGGTGCCTTTTGATTATATCGTTCCGGTGCCGATGTACGAAAAGGAAAAGAAGCGATTTGACCAAACGCTGTATCTGGCCCAGTCCCTGTCGAGGGAAATGGGCGTTGCGTGCCGGCCGGATTTGCTGCGAAAAATCCGAAAGACGCCGCCGCAGCATCTGCAAAAGGGGAAGGACAGGGGTGAAAATGTAAAAGATGCGTTTTTGGCCTGTAAGAAAAAGGACCTGCAGGGAGTTTGTATTTTGTTGGTAGACGATGTGGCGACTACTTTTTCCACCTTGAATGCTTGTACCGCCGCGCTGAAAGCTGCCGGTGCGGATCGGATCTTGTGCGCCTGCCTGATGACAACGGCGGGGAAAAACCAGAATCGGGGGTATGCGAAATGAACGAAATGATTACCGACATCGGAATCGATTTGGGGACGGCGACGGTTATTATTTATGTAAAAGGCAAGGGGATCGTGCTCAAAGAACCGTCGGTGGTGGCGTATGATACCCGTTCCGGCAAGGTGCTGTGCGTTGGGCAGGAAGCCTATACCATGATCGGCCGCACACCGGACCGCATTCGCGCAGTCAAGCCGCTGGACCAGGGGGTCATTTCCGATCATGAGCTGTGTGAAAAAATGCTGCAGCACTTTTTGAAAAAAGTATATCAAAACCCGCTGTTAAAACCCCGGGTGGCGCTGTGCGTTCCCTCCGCCATTACCGATGTGGAATCCCGCGCGGTGGTGGAAGCGGCAGTAAAAGCGGGCGCGCGAAAGGTGTACCTGATCGAGGAGCCGGTGGCGGCGGCCATTGGCGCGAAAATTGATGTTTCCAAGCCGTCAGGGAATATGGTGCTGGATATCGGCGGCGGAACGGCGGATATTGCGGTTTTGTCCTTAAATGGAATCGTGCAGAAAGAGTCCATCAAATTGGGCGGAGACAAGTTTGACCAGGCGGTCGTGCGGTATATGCGGGAGCGCTACGGCCTTTTGATCGGTGAAAAGATGGCGGAGCTGATCAAACGGGAGATCGGTACCGTCGCGCAGGAGCCGGGAAGCGGGACATTCGATGTAAAAGGGCGCAACCTGACCACCGGCCTGCCGGAAAAACGATCGATCAGCGCGCAGGAATTGCGGCCCAGCCTTTTGGAGGTCGCCCAGCAAATTGTTTCGGCGATGCAGTCGGTTCTGGAGCGGACGCCCCCGGAACTGGTCGGAGATATTTTCACGTCAGGCGTGGTAATGACCGGCGGCGGCTCGCTGTTGCGCGGATTGGATGAGTTGATCGGGCAAACGCTGCATGTCAAAGCCAGGGTGGCCGAATCGGCGGAGGAATGCGTTGCCATCGGCACCGGCTGCTGCTTTGACTTTATCGATGAATTGTCGGAAGATGTCATTCGATACGGCTCCGCCCGGTAAGACAATGGAAAAATCATCGAGGCTCTTGCCTGGCAAATGGTTTTCCGCTATAATGGTACTGCAAAAAATACATTTGCTTTCGTGAATGAATTTCAGAGGTGACTGATTTGAAACATATGAAAAAATGGGCGTGTTTGCTGTTGGCGATGGCGCTACTTCTTTTATCCGGCTGCGGCGACGCGGCACAGTCCTCCGTCCCTGATACCCAGGAAGAAGAAATGAGCGCTTCTGCTCTTTTGCAATTTGGCCTGCCGGAAGAGGGGGACGAAATCGTCGTCATCCATACCAGCATGGGTACGCTGAAAGTCATGCTTTTCCCGGAGATCGCCCCAAAGGCGGTGGAAAACTTCGTGACCCACGCCAAAGAAGGATACTATAACGGCCTGAAATTTTACAAGATCCAGAAAGATAAATGCCTGTACACCGGCGACCCCAAAGGGGATGGAACCGGCGGCGAGAGCATTTTCAAGGATGACGATGGCCGAATCCAGCCGTTTGAAGACGAGTATTCCATGGATTTGTGGCATTTTAACGGCGCTCTTTCCATGGTAAACGACGGGGAAGCGGACAACAATGGCAGCCGTTTTTGCTTTGTTCAGTCTGCCAGCGTCAGTGCGGATATGTTGCTGGAAATGAAGAATATCGGCTTCCCCAGCAATATCGTTCTCAAATATGCCGGCGTTGGCGGCGCGCCCTGGCTGGATACCAAGCAGGTGGTGTTCGCCCAGGTGTACGACGGGTTGGATGTGCTGGATGCCATCGCGGCGGTGGAAGTGGATGAAAACGGCGTTCCAAAAGAAAATGTCGTCATCAATTCCATGTCCGTGGAAAAATATCAGGGCTAGATTGGTTTGAAATGAGAAAGCAGGTGCTTGGAAAAATCGGCGTTTTTTGCCGCGTTTTTCATAAGTCGCCTGCTTTTTTCGCTTGTTCGTGATACCATTGTTTTTGGCAGACACAGCAGAAAGGGGATTGGCGATGAAACGGATTTTTTTGATTGTGCTGGACAGCTTCGGCATCGGCAGAGCGCCGGACGCGGCGGACTTTGGCGATGCGGGAAGCGATACGCTTCGGGCAGTGATGCAGTCGCGGCATTTTTCGGTGCCGCAGCTAAAAAAACTGGGCCTTTTTGCAATCGAAGGGACGCCCGGGCCCAAAGGGGGACCGGCCGCCGGTGCATTCGGGCGGCTGACCGAAGCCTCCCGCGGGAAGGATACGACCATCGGCCATTGGGAGATTGCGGGCATCCATTCCCCCGAATCGCTGCCGGTTTACCCCAACGGCTTCCCGCCTCAGATTATCGATGCTTTCCGGCAGGAAACCGGACGGGGCGTGCTGTGCAACAAGCCCTATTCCGGCACGCAGGTGATTGCCGATTACGGCGAAGAGCATCTGCGAACCGGCAAGCTGATTGTCTATACCTCTGCGGACAGCGTGTTCCAAATCGCGGCGCACGAAGAGCTGGTGCCGCCGGAACAGTTGTATGAATACTGCCGGGCGGCGCGAAGGGTCCTGACCGGGAAGAACGGAGTGGGGCGGGTCATTGCCCGGCCATTTACCGGTAAGGCGCCTCATTTTATCAGAACAGCCAACCGGCACGACTTTTCCTTGTTGCCCCCTGCGGTCACCATGCTGGATGTTTTGCGGCAAGCGGGAATGGATGTGATCGGCGTGGGAAAAATCGGAGATATTTTTGCGGGGCAGGGATTGACCGAAAGCCTGCCCACCAAGGGCAATGCCGATGGGATGGAAAAGACAAAACAGCTTTTAAAGCGGGATTTTAACGGACTTGCCTTTATCAACCTTGTGGATTTCGATATGCTGTACGGGCACCGCAACGACGTGGACGGTTACGCGGCGGCATTAAGCGAATTCGACCGGTGGCTCGGCGGTTTTTTGCCGTGCCTGGGAGAAGAAGACGTGCTGATGATCACCGCCGACCACGGCTGCGACCCCTCCACCCCAAGCACCGACCATTCTCGGGAGCGGGTGCCGTTTTTGGCATATGGCCGCCCGATCCGACCTGGGGTTGATTTGGGGACAAGGGACTGCTTCGGCGATGTGGGCGCTGCGGTTTTGGATGCGTTCGGGCTGGAAAAAGAGCGGATTTTCGGAACGAGTTTTTGGCCGATGATTGCGAAATAGGAGGCTTTTATGGATTGGGACAAATTGATCGAAAAAGCATTTGAAGGAATGGAGCGGGCCTATGCCCCGTATTCGGGGTTTCGGGTCGGCGCGGCGCTTTTGGGAAAGAGCGGCACTGTCTATGTAGGATGCAACGTGGAGTCCTGCGCTTATACCCCCACCACCTGCGCGGAGCGGACTGCGCTGGTCAAAGCGGTGAGCGAGGGGGAGAGGGCGTTTTCGGCGTTGGCAATCGTCTCTTCCGGCGGCGCCGATGCAGATTACACGTCACCCTGCGGCGTTTGCCGGCAGATGCTGTTTGAATTTTGCGAAGAAGATATGCCGGTCATTTTGGCAAAATCGAAAGAGGATTACCGGCAGGTCACACTGGGCCAACTGCTGCCTATGGGCTTTGGGCCGGGCAAGCTGGGAAAGGGGGGACCGGTATGCGAATGATCGATTTGATCGAGAGAAAAAAGCGCGCAGGCCAGCTGCGGGAGGAAGAGATCCGCTATTTTATTAGGGAATTCACCGCAGGGAGGATCCCCGATTATCAGGCGGCGGCTTTGCTGATGGCAATCTGCTTTACGGGGATGACCGAGCAGGAAACCGCCTGGATGACCGACGCAATGGCCCGCTCCGGCGATCAGGTGGATCTGTCCTCAATCCCCGGCGTGAAAGTGGATAAGCACAGTACCGGCGGCGTCGGCGATAAAACGACCCTGATTTTGGCGCCGCTGGTGGCGTCCTGCGGCGTACCGGTGGCCAAAATGAGCGGACGGGGCCTGGGACATACCGGCGGAACGGTGGATAAGCTGGAGGCAATTCCGGGTTTTCGCACTTGTGTGGACCGGGAGACCTTTTTAAAAAACGTGCGGGAAATCGGCGTCTGCGTAGCCGGTCAGGCAGGGAATCTGGCGCCGGCGGACAAAAAGCTCTATGCCTTGCGGGACGTTACCGCCACGGTGGATTCCATCCCGCTTATCGCCGCGTCGGTGATGAGCAAAAAGATTGCCGCCGGTGCGCAGGCCATCGTGCTGGATGTAAAGTGCGGCAGCGGCGCGTTTATGAAAACGGCGCAGGATGCTTCCTGCCTGGCGCGGGAGATGGTGAAAATCGGTCAGGCCTGCGGGCGCCGGATGGCCGCGGTGATTACCAACATGGATGTCCCGCTGGGCCGCTGCGTCGGCAACGGGATAGAGGTGGCGGAGGCCATTGCTGTTTTAAAAGGAAACGGACCGGATGATTTGCGCAGCGTCTGCCTGGAACTGGCGGCGCAGATGCTGTCGCTGGCGCGAAAGGGCAGTCCGGAAGAATGCCGCTTGATCGCCCAAAAGGCGCTGGAAAACGGGGCGGCGCTGGGAAAATTTGGGCAGATGATTGTTGCCCAGGGCGGCGATGCTTCTATTTTAAACCGGCCGCAAGCGTTGTACGAAAAGGATTCGGTGTATGAATTGTCTGCCCCGCAGGGCGGCTGGATTCAGCGGATGGATGCGGAAAGCTGCGGCCGGGCGTCCATGCTGCTGGGAGCGGGCCGGGAGACAAAGGACAACGCCATCGACCCGGCGGCAGGTATCTTTCTGTGCAAAAAAATCGGCGAATCGGTTCACAAGGGAGAGATACTGGCCCGGCTTTACACCAACCGGCCGGACCGGCTGGAGCAGGCTTGTGAGGCGCTGCGGAAAAGCTATGTATTCTCGGCGGAAAAACCGGCTGAAATGCCGCTGATTTACGATGTGATTTTAGACCAATCGTCTCTTTTTTCTTAAAAAACAGGGGTTTTTCCATCGATTATCTGGACTTTTTTGTTGACCGGGATTACAATAGGAGCAGAAAATGCGGCAAAATGCCGCGCATAAGAGATGCCGAAAGGATGATCGATATGAAGAAAATCACGGCTGATTATCATTTGCACAGTGACATTTCGCCAGACTGTAAAACGCCGATGGAGGAAAGCTGCGAGGCGGCGATTCAAAAGGGCCTGACGGAGCTTGCCTTTACGGAGCATATGGAGTTTTTCAGCAATAACTTTAAGCGCTATCCCGTTTCGTATATGCAGGAATATTTTGATCATCTGGCCCAATGCCGGGAAAAATTTGCCGGAAAGCTGACGCTGAAGGCCGGCGTTGAAATGGGTCAGGGGCAGCTGGACCGTGAGTGGGAAAAGACCATCATCGACCTGTTCCCGTTCGATTTTATCATCGGTTCGGTGCACAAAATGGATAATGTGGACATGGGCAAAATGGCCTTTGCCGACGAAGCGGAAGCAAAGCGCATTATCCGGCAGAATCTGGAGTATCTGTGGGAATTGGTGGACACCTGCGATTTTGACTCGCTGGGTCATGTGGATTTGGTAAAACGCTATGCGGCCAACCATGGGATCAAGGTGGATCTGGCGGAATATTCCGACCGGCTGATGCCGATTCTGCGCCGTCTGGCTGAGCGGGGCAAGGCGCTGGAAATCAATACCTCCGGCATTCGCCAGTCCCCAAAGGAAGCGCTGCCCTCTGTGAAAATCCTGAAGATGTTCAAAGAAGCAGGAGGCCGGTATTTGACCGTGGGCTCCGATGCACATCTGTCCAAAGACGTAGGAGCGGATTTTGATACGGCCCGGGAAATGGCGCTGGAAGCAGGATTCCGCCATGTTGCTTTGTATGAGCAGCGCAAGCCGATTCTGGTTTCGATTGCGGATTAACAAAAAGGAGAGAAGCTTTGTGTATCGATATGAGGAAAAATTAAGGCAGTTTTTCAAAGAGCACCATCAGGAACTGGTGGATTTGATGATTACGATCTGCCAGATCCCGGCCCCTTCCAATCATGAAGAAAAAAGGGCGGCTTTCTGCAAACAATGGCTGGAAAAGCTGGGCGCTCAGAATGTGACCATCGACAAGGCACTGAATGTGATTTGCCCGATGAACTGCGAGGGTTCCGACGAAATTGTAGCGGTGATGGCCCATTCGGATACGGTGTTCCCGGATATGGAACCAATGCCGTTGCGCATTGAGGACGGGAAAATCTTTTCGCCCGGCATCGGCGACGATACGGCCAATGTGGCGATTATGCTGATGATCGTAAAATTTATTCTGGAGAATGGGCTGACCCCCAAAGGCGCCGTGATGTTTGTTGTCGATTCCGGCGAGGAGGGCCTTGGAAACCTCAAAGGGTGCCGCCAGATCATGGAGGACTATGCAGGACGGATCAAAGAGGTGCTGGCGCTGGATGGTACCTTTACCTCGATGGTCACCGGCGCGGTTGGCTCCATGCGTTACCGGGTGGAAGTGTTGACCGAGGGCGGACATTCCTACGGCAACTTCGGCAACCGGAACGCCATCCATCTGCTGGCGTCCATGATCGATACGCTGTATCAGATGAAAGTGCCGCAAGGGGGACGCACGACCTACAACGTGGGAATGATCGAAGGCGGCACATCGGTAAATACCATCGCACAGCAGGCCTCCATGTTATACGAATTCCGCTCCGACTGCAAGGAAAGTTTGGAAATCATGGACCGGTTTTTCAAAAGCGTGGTGGAAAGCTACCGCGCCATGGGTATTACGGTCAATGTGGATTTGCTGGGGCTTCGTCCCTGCACCGGCAGCGTGGACCCGGCCAAACAGGAAGAACTGGTCAGCCGCTGCCGCGAAGTGATGACTTACTATACCGGCGTAAAGGAAATTGCAACGGGAGCGGCTTCTACCGACTGTAATATTCCTTTGTCCGTGGGCGTTCCGGCTGTATGTTTTGGCGGATACATAGGCCACAAAGGGCATACGCGGCAGGAATTTGTGGAATTGGACAGCCTGGAAACAGGGCCGTTGGTGGTCGGGACCGTTATTGCCGAGTATTTTGCGTAGCAGTGTCAATCGCCGGGCACGGCAGTGGATTTGACAGTATAAAAGCAGGCGGGGATTCGTTTGATGCGGCTCCCCGCCTTTTTTATGCAGGCGGTGTAAAATGAAGGCTAATTTTTGAAATCACCGAAGGACGGGCGCTTTCCATGGATTTCCTCTGTACAAATTTGTCATTTTATGCAATAATTTTGTAAAAATGTGTGTGTAATCTCTTGCTATTAATTTGCATAAAGTATAAAATTAGAAGTAGATATCCAGTGATATCCGCTATGGGAGGACAAGAATGAAACGAATCATCTGTATTTTGATGAGCGCCGTTATCCTGCTGGCGGCCTTGGCTGGCTGTTCCGGGCAAACGGTTGATTCGGCTCCTGAACCGCAGATGCTGTTGGGAGAGGGCACCGTGCTTTCCCAGCCGGAAAAACCGGAGAGTTCGCAGGGCAGCGGCGAGGTGCCGTCATCTTCCGACCCGATTGTACTTTCCTCGCAGGCGCAGGCATCCTCCTCAGCGGCGTCGTCTTCTTCCGCACCGATACAGTCCGGTGGAAGTTCTTCCAGCCAGGGCAGTTCGTCTTCTCAAAGCGGTTCCATGGCCCCGAGCAGCTCCGGCGCTTCCAGCAGCTCACAGGTGAGTTCTGCATCATCGGGCAGTTCTTCTTCTCAGCCGGGCGGCAGTTCGGGCGGCTATGCCGGTGATGAGTACCGGGCGGTTTGGTTTTCTTATCTGGATTTGTCGGGCATGCTCAAAGGAAAAAGTCAAGCGGCATTCCGGCAGAATATCAAAGCGGCTTTTCAAAACGTGTCCGATTTGGGCTGCAATGTGGCTATCGTGCAGGTGCGTCCTTTCGCAGATGCGCTTTATGAATCAGAGTATTTCCCGTGGTCTTACCTGTGCACCGGAACGGAAGGGAAAAATCCCGGCTATGATCCGCTGCAGGTGATGATCGAAGAGGCGCATGCCCTGGGCCTGGAAATTGAGGCCTGGGTCAATCCTTACCGTATTCGAGCCTCCGGGAACAACAACGCGCTTTGTTCTTCCAACATCGCTTCCCAATGGGAGGATGAAGAAGAGGATTATGTGATCCGCTATGGAGGCGGCATTTATTACAACCCGGCGCGTCCCGCGGTGCGGGAGCTGATCGTAAACGGCGTGCGGGAGCTGGTGGAGAATTACAATCTGGACGGCATCCATTTTGACGATTATTTCTACCCGTCGCCCAATGACAGTTTTGACAGCACCGCCTACCGGGAATACCAAAGCGGCGGAGGTTCCCTGTCTTTGGGAGATTGGCGGAGGGAAAACGTGAATATCCTGATTCGGGATGTTTATTCTGTCATCAAGGCGACGGATTCTTCGGTGCGCTTTGGCGTGAGCCCTCAGGGCAATCCTTCCAACAATTACAACAGCCAGTACATCGATGTGGACAAATGGCTTTCCAATCAAGGATATGTGGATTACATCTGCCCGCAGATTTACTTTGGATTTAACAACTCTACCCATCCGTTTACCGAAACGGTGGAGTTGTGGAATAATAAAATCAAGGTTTCCGGCATATCGCTTTATATCGGCCTGGCACCGTATAAGATCGGTCTGACGGATACCTGGGCCGGAAACGGCAAAAATGAATGGATCAGTGATTCGGCCATTTTGGCCCGTCAGGTACAGTCCGCCAGAGACTATAAAAAATACGGCGGATTCGCTTTGTTCCGGTATGCGTCCTTGTTCAACCCGGATTCGTCAGTAAAAAGCCAGGTAGAAAAAGAGAAAAATGCCCTGGCCGACGTTTTGTAAAAAGGAAGAGGATAAGGAGAGAAAGCGGCGGCCAGCCGCGGGGGAGGTACATATGGCTTATTTGCTGAGCAACAAAAAAATATTGGGGATCGTCATCGGTGTTCTTTTGGCGGTCATTACCCTTACTGTCACGGTGGTGGCGGTGGTGGCGAACGCGCCGGAAAAGGATCCTGCGGATGTGAGCCAAAGCGCCGTCGATGAGCCGCAGCAGGATCCGGGCGACGAGCCTTCGGGCGAGCCGGAACCGGACCCGGAGCCGGATAATACGGCGCCGGACAATACGCCGGTGGTGTTTAACAATCCGGACGAAATGCGAGGGGTATGGCTGGTTCCGGGCACCGATTTTTTAACGGGCGGCAACTATGATGCGGCGACGGTGAAGGCCGCGATCGACAAGGCTGTTGCGGATGCGAAAGATTTGATGATGAATACGATTATCATCGATTCGGTTTACAAAGATTATGTTTTGTACAAAAGCGGAACAGCGGTCAGCGTACCCACCGATTTTGACGTGATGGAGTATATTGTTGCCAAATGCCGGGAAAATGGGCTGTTTGTATATTCCACTTTTGACGTATTGAAAACGCAGCAGGACGGGAAAAACACGCTGGCGGATAAAGTGGACGCGGCGGTTTTGAGCTGTGTGACGGAAAACGCCAAGGCTTTTGCCCAAAAATATGATCTGGACGGCGTTTTGCTGGACAATTACTATCTGATTTCGTCCGGAGACGGTGCAGCCTACGCTTCTTATTTGAGCACCGGAGGCGGAATGGGCTTTGAAAATTATATGTACAGCGCCACCGATTCTGCCATGAAAGCAGTTGTGAATGCGTTCCATCAGGGAAGGCGCAGCATCCAGGTGGGGCTTTTAGCAGACAGCGTCTGGGCAAACAAGTCTGCCAATGAGGCGGGGTCTGATACCTCCGCTGGTTTTCAGGCGCTGACTGACGGCTATGCCGACACCAAAGCTTTTGTGGAGCAGGGATATTACGATTTTATTGCCGTGAAAGCGTTCGGCTCCAGAAAAAATACCGCAACGCCTTTTGCGACTGTCATTCAGTGGTGGGCGTCATTGGCGCAGCAGAAAGACATCCCGCTGTATGCGGTGCAGGCTTCCAGCAAATCGGTTTCCACCGAAACAGGCTGGACAAGCCCGACCGAACTGACAGAGCAGATGATGGAAGCCCGGGAAATCGCCGGATACAAAGGAAGCATGTTCGACTCTTTGAGCCGGTTGAAAGCGGACCCGCAGGGCAGTACGACCGCGCTGAAAAAGCTCTTTAATGAGGAGCTGAATGTGGAATACTTTGCCACCAAGCTGGAAGTTGCCAAGCCCAAAGAGACAACATTTACCACCTATGAGCCGACGGTTGTGTTCAGCGGCTCTTCTGACCCGTATTTTGACGCGCTGTTCAACGGCGAAAAGCTGAATCGAGATGAAAACGGCTACTTCAGCATGGAGCTGGAACTGAAGCCGGGTTTGAACACTTTCACCTTTAAACACAAAGATCAGAATGTGACCTATAACATCACCCGTGTGGTGAAAGTGCTGGAAAGCATTTCTCCCCAGGGCAATCTGACGGTAAACGGAGGAACAGAGGTCACGGTATCTGCGATGGCGTATAAGGACGCCAAGGTCACCGCTACGCTGGGCGGGCAGTCGATTCAGCTGACCCGCGATACGGCGGACGACGACTCTACGGATAAGGACACCAACTTTGTAAAATTCAGCGGCCAATTTACCATTCCCGCGGCGACTTCTTCGGTGCAGAAATTGGGGAATGTATCGATTTCCGCCAGCTGGAGCGGCGTGACCGACTCTTTGCAGGGCGCTTATGTAACGATCAATAAGAAAGTGCAGATCAGCGATGGCGTGCTGGTGCAGGTGACGGCCTCCCAGGCAGAGACCTTCCCGGACAATACGCTGGATGATCTGTCTCAGCCGGATTATTTCCCCTTGTGCAAAGGCAGCCTGGACTTTGTGGTGGGCGATGAGCTGATCTACAAAGAGGGCAGCACCACCTATTCTTACTACAATCTGGCTTCCGGCCGCCGGGTCTATTCCAAAGACATTACCACTGTTGGCGGAACGATGGAGAAGAATGTCATTTCCGGCCTGCAGGTCGTCAGCGACAGCGGACATACCTATGTGAAGCTGAAAATGTCGCAAAAGGCGGCGTACACATTCCGCTATTCCTCCAGTGCCATCAGTATAGAATTCCATTATACCGACAGTGTGCCGGATGATCTGGCCCTTTCGAAGAATCCGCTGTTCAGTTCCGCTGCCTGGAGCGACAGCACGTTGAAACTGAAGCTTAAAAACGGCTTTTTGGGCTATAAGGCATACTACGAATCGGATACCGGCTATTTGGTGTTCCAATGCAACAATCCTCCCGCCTCGATGAGCGGCGCCAGAATTGTGATCGATCCCGGACACTCCAGCGTCGATCCGGGCGCCCTGGGCTTCCGTGAGGATTACAACGAGTACGAGGTGAACCAGGCAATCTCCAAATATCTGAAAGCAGAGCTGGAATCCATGGGTGCCTACGTTTACATGAACAACACGACCAACGGCAGAGTGGAGCTGCTTACCCGTCTGAACAACGGCAAGAGCGCCGATCCGCACCTGTTGATCAGCATACATGCGAATTCCTCCACCAGCTCTTCCAGCAGCGGCTCCGAAGTCTATTACTTTAATGCCTTTTCCTCCGACTTAGCGGCCAAGGTAAGCTCCGCTACCGCCAGTGCGTTGGAGACCGGGAACCGCGGCGCCAAATTCGGACGCTATTATATGACGCGTGACAGCGAATTCCCGTCGATTTTGCTGGAAACCGGTTTCGTTTCCAATCAGTCGGAATATTATAAGCTAATTACGACCAGCTACCAGAAGGCCATTGCCTCCCAGATCGCTTCTTCCATCAAGTCATTTTTGTCCTCCATGGGAATGGGCAATGTGGCTACCGGTACCCAATCGGTAGGCGATATCGCGGGCGGCACAGCAGCCGTGGCTGTGACCGGCATCTCCCTGGATCAAACCAACGCGACTATCAAGGCCGGGGCAACGTTGTCTTTGATGGCGACCATCAAACCGGAAAACGCCACGAATAAAGGCGTGAGCTGGACCAGTTCCGATGAGTCGGTGGCGGTGGTTGACGCCAACGGAAACGTGACCGGCAAGAAAGAAGGAACGGCGACCATCACTGCCAAGACCGCGGACGGCGGCAAAACCGCATCCTGCAAGATTACGGTGAAAGGTACGGCGGTAGCTGTGGTCCTGAATCGCAGTGAGATTTCTTTGCAGCCTGGCGACAAGTATCAGTTGACCGCTTCTGCCACCGGCGGCAGCGGGACGATCACCTACCGCTGGGCAAGCGATAATTCAGGCGTTGCGGTAGTTGACGCCAGCGGCATGGTAACAGCGAAAGGAAACGGCACGGCGACGGTTACGGTAACGGCCAGCAACGGTGCATCCGCCTCCTGCCAAGTGAAAGTTGCCTCTTCGTCCGGCAGTTCTTCTTCGTCCGGCGACTCATCTTCCAGCGGTTCGTCCTCTGAGCCGGATGGAATTGTGCCCAAGGAAGAAGAAATTACCATCAGCCGCGGAAACAGCAAACAACTGACCTATGAGGTGCGGCCCGCCGGGTCGAACCCCAAGGTTACGTTCAAAAGCAGCGACACATCCGTTGCGACGGTGAGCGAAGACGGCGTAGTTGTGGGCGTAAAAGCCGGCGTTGCGACGATTACCCTTACAGCGGAGGACGGCTCCACCTGTGAATGGACCGTGACGGTAACCGCAAGCGGCTCCATTTGGGGCTAGTGTTTCTTTGCCGCAGATAATAGCAAAAAACATCCATAAGCCATTGGAGTTTTTAAGGGAGCGTTCTTTCGGGAACGCTTTCTTTTTTGCATATTTTGTCCGCTTTTTTCATAAGATGGATCAGCAAACAAAACGGAGGCGGCAGATATGGCAGATCGTCGGGACTACAGTGGGCGAAGGGGCGGGATGCCTTACAGGCCGGTTCCTTATGGCCAGCGGGAATCCGCACCGAAAGCGGCGGGAGGGGTGCTGCCGCTGCAAATCTTTATCTGCGCTGTTTTTTTATTGTGCCTGTTGGGCGGATGGCTTTTGGACGCGCAGTGGTTTGCGGATGGTAAGCAGATTCTGCTTGCCCAGATCAACGCGGCTGACCAGACGAAACAGGTGGAAAATGTTCTGTCCGGGATTTTCAAAAAACAAGAGCCGGGTGGGCAAGTGCCTGCCACCACCTCAGACGCGGCCACATTGACGCCGGGAGAGGAAAAGGCGCAGCATGCAGGCGCGTCGCCAGAAAAGCTGGAAGAGCTGTACCGATATATTGAGCGGTACAGCCGCGAAACGGATGAAAAGCAGACCGATTCTGCTGCTCCGGCAGGTATGGGAGGGTATTTGCCAGTCAGCCTTTCCAGTACCGGCCAAGAAATCGGCACAGCTCGTTATCCGGCGCCGGAGGGGTGCCTGCTTTCACCGGTGGCAGTCAGCGCCAAACCGCTGCTTCCGCTGAAAAGAGGGATGGTTACCAGTGCTTTTGGTTACCGGATTCACCCGATTACCGGCGAATTGGATTTTCATACGGGCCTGGACCTGGCGGCTGCACAAGGAACGCGCGTCGGCGCTGCGTGGCCCGGCGTGGTGAGCGAAGTCGGCTGGTCGGATATCTACGGAAATTATGCGCTCGTCAGCCACAGCGGCGGGCTGGCGACTTTTTATGCACACTGCGATTCTATTGTCGCCAAACAAGGGGATGTGCTGCGCCAGGGGGAGCTGATCGGATATGTCGGCTCTACCGGATGGTCAACAGGCCCTCATCTGCATTGGGAAATACGCATAAACGGCCTGCGGGTGGATCCTGCCTGGATTTTGGCACCCCGACAGCCGGAACAGCAGGAGGATGGGTTTGCCAAAGCATGAGCGAAAAATAAATGTGCGGATTTCGGTCCCTTTTTTGTGCGGCCTGATTCTGTTTTTGTTGTTAGACCGGACGGGGCTGGGAGGCCAGATGGTATTGGCCGCGCTTGCCCACGAGACAGGACACCTGATTGCGATGACGGTTTTGGGAGAACAGCCGCAAAGCATCGTATTCGGCGGA
Organism: Oscillospiraceae bacterium; assembly: GCA_051881895.1. GTDB lineage: Bacteria > Bacillota > Clostridia > Oscillospirales > Ruminococcaceae > UBA3818. Next base: position 488 of record JBJEQT010000098.1, on the reverse strand, counting down.
TTTGGCGTGCGGATTGAAAAAAGGCCGGACTTTGGTCTGCCCTATGGACGGGAGATTTGCATTTATGCTGCCGGCCCGGCTGTCAACCTGTTGACTGCGGTATTGCTTTTTCGCTTTCCGGCAATCCGGCGGGTACATCTGTTGCTGGGATTTTTTAATCTGCTCCCCATCAGCGTTTTGGATGGCGGACAGATCCTGCGCTGCCTTTTGCAAAATCGGATGGAGATCAGCCGGGCGGATTTTTGGCAGCGCACGGTTTCTGTTTTTTGCGGCGCGGGATTGGCGGTACTGGCAACGGCAGTGTTTTGGTGCAGCGGCTATAATGTTTCCTTGCTGGTGACCTGCGGCTACCTTCTGTGGGTGCTTCTGGCTGGAAACAGCGAGATTTAGCGAGAAAATCTGCGGCGTGAGCCGCGGCGAAATCTGTTTAGAAGGGGGAATATCGTTCGGCGGCGGTATCGGGCAAAAGAATTTTATACAAACAACCG